>JAQTNF010000007.1 GCA_028713995.1 Deltaproteobacteria bacterium
ACCGAGCACTTCAATATCCATTACACGGAGGGGCTCGAGGTCATGGCCCGGGAGGCGGCGGCGATCTTCGAGCAGGTCCACGACGACCTCGCCATCCGCCTGGGATGGGAGGTGGACGGGCCGACCGAGGTGATCATCACCGACTCCACCGACTCGGCCAACGGCTCGGCCATGGCCGCGGTCAGGCCCACGGTCCGCCTGTACGCCACCTCGCCGTCCCTCGACTCGTCGCTGTCGAATCACGACCAGTGGCTGCGCACGCTCATCGTCCACGAGTACACGCACATCGTGCACCTGCAGATCCACGACGGGCTGTCGCGCTTCATCGACGCCATCTTCGGCGACGTCTACCTGCCCAACCAGGTGCAGCCGCGCTGGTTCGTCGAGGGCCTGGCCGTGCTCGACGAGACCCACGAGACGACCGCGGGCCGGATCCGTTCGGCCGAGTTCCGCATGACCGTGCGCACCGCGGCGCTCGAGGGAACCCTGCTCACCCTGGGAGAGCTCAGCAACGACGTGCGCCAATTCCCGCGCGGCAGCGACGACTACATCTACGGCGCCATGTTCCTCGAGTACCTGCGCACCCGTTTCGGCATGGAGAAGATCGTGGACATCTGCCACAGGTACGGCTCCGCGCCGGTCCCGTTCGGCATGAACCGCATCTTCAAGGAGGCGCTCGGCGTGGACCTCGTCACCGTCTACGGCGACTTTCTCGCCTCTGTGAAGGCCGAGGCCGAGGCCGTGCGCGCGCGGCTCGAGGCCGAGGGGCTCACCTTGCGCAAGGAGCTCACCTACGACGGCGAGTACAAGGGCCAGCCGATCTTCGCGCCGGACGGAAGGAGCCTGCTCGTGGGCATCAGCACCGGCCTCGCCCGATCCGGCATCTACCGCGTGCCCCTCGACGGCTCGCCCCGCACGGCCCTCGCCCTGGCCGGCGCCTCGGCGCGGCTCTCCTTGGACCTCACGGGCCGGCTCTTCTACACCCGAACCGCGCCCACGAAGAACGCCTACCGCTACAGCGAGGTGTTCGCCCTCGACACGCCGGGCCGCGAGCCGCGTCGCGTGACCTACGGCGCGCGCGCCCGGGAGGCTGCCATATCCCCGGCCGGGGACCGGCTCGCCATGGTTCTGAACAACGCGGGAACCACGCGGCTCATGCTCGCCGACGACCGCGGCAACGTGCTGCGCCCGCTCTTCACGCCCGAGCCGCCGGACCAGGTCTACGCGCCATCCTGGTCGCCGGACGGGAAAAGCGTGGCGTTCGTCGTGCGAGAGGGACCGCGCGTGGACGTGGCGCTCGTGGACGTGGCGACGCTCGAGGTGCGGCGCCTCACCCGCGATCGGGCCATCGACAACACGCCGGTCTTCGACCCCACGGGGCGCTACGTGGTCTTCAGCTCGGACCGCACCGGCATCGACAACATCTACGCCTACGACCTCGCGTCCGATCACGTCGCGCAGCTCACGAACGTGCTGACGGGCGCCACGGCGCCGGCCGTATCCCCGCGCGGGGACACCCTGGCCTACGTCGAGTACTCGTCACGCGGCTACGACGTGTCGCTCGCTCCGTTCGCCCCGGACACCGCGCGGCCCGCGCCGCTTCCGCCCGCGGATCCGGCCGATCCCGCGCCCCTGCCCTTGCCGTCGACGGCCGAGGCGCGAGCCTATAATCCGCTGCCCAGCATGCTGCCGCGGCACTGGATGCTCAGCTTTTCCACGGGCGAGAGCAGCGACGCGGTGGTGAAGGTGGTCACGTCCATGAGCGACGCGGCCGCGCGGCACTCGGCCGGGCTCGAGCTCGACTACGGGCTTAAGAGCTCCACCTTGTCCACGCGGCTCGGCTACGCATACGGCGGGCTGGGGCCGGGCCTGCACTTCGGCGTATCGCGCTCCGTGGCCCCGCGCGGCACGGGCTACGAGGTGGCCGGGGAGCCGCGCGACTGGTGGCAGGAGACGGTCAGCGGCCGGGCCAGCCTGTCCGTTCCCATCCTGGGCACGGATCGAAGCCAGTCGTTGTCGATCGGCTACTCGGTCATCCGCGCGCGGCCCTGGGACGAGCCCGAGATCGCGTACGACCCCGAGGGCGATACTCCGGTCGTGCCGCGCGAGTACTTCCGGACCGGGCTCGAGTTCGGCTGGGCCCTCGACACCACCATCTCGTCGCCCTACGGCATCACATCCGAGGAGGGCCGCGAGGTGTCGGCTTCCGTGGATCTCTACCACCCGGCGCTCGGCGGGGACCAGACCCTCGCCACGTTCCGCTACGCGTGGACCGAGTACCTGCGCACCCCGTGGCTCGACCACCACGTGTTCGTCCTCAAGCTCTCGGGCGGCGTGCACGTCAGCGATCCGCCGGAGCAGGCCTCGTTCTCCGCCGGCGGCTACGCGCAACAGAACGTGGTCGACGCCATCATGGGCGAGTCCTCGGCCGGGACGGCCAGCCTGCGCGGCTACCCGCCGGGCCGCTTCCAGGGCGACCAGATCCATTCCGCGCGGCTCGAGTACCGCTTCCCCATCTGGTTCCCGGAGGCGGCCTACAACACGGTCCCGGCCTTCTTCAGCTCCGTGCGCGGCGGCGTGTTCTCCGACAACGTGCTCATCACCTTCGACGGGCTGAACCGGGACGACTGGAAGTCGAGCGTGGGCGCGGAGATCGCGTGCGGCTTCGCCGTGGGCTACTACGTGCCCATGAGCCTGCGCGTGAGCTACGCGCGCGGCCTGATGGACGGCGGCATCCACGAGGTCGTGGTGCTCGTCGGCTCCGGGCTGTGAGACAGCTGTTCCGGTCGGTTCTCATCAGATGAGCTCGAACGTGATGTGGACGATCGTGATGATGTCCTTCTCGAGGGAGGTGGTGTCGTTGTTGCCTTCCCACGACGTCTGCGTGGAGTTCACCGGGTTCACGTTGATGACGCCCATGTCCGCGGCGCGCAGGTCGCCCAGGCGCGCGTCGCCGCCGGCCTGGCGGACGATGTTCTCGGCCCGGTTGCGCGCATCTCGGGCGGCCTCGGCCAGCATCTCGATCTTGAGCTCGCCGAGCTTGGTGTAGAAGTAGGCCGGGGCGGACGACGAGATGGGCACCCCGCGCTCGAGAAGCTGCGTGACCTCTCGGGAGATGCGCTCCACGCGCGCAACGTCCGTCGAGCGCACGCTCACGGTCTCACTCGTGGCGTAACCGCGGAACGCCTGGCGCTCGACGCGCTCCTCTCCGATGCCCACGTACTCGGTCTCGTAGCGCTCCTCGACGGTGGCGGACGAGGCGCGGATCTCCTGTTCCTTGACGCCCTGCTCCTTCAGGTAGGCGAGCGTGGTCTGCACGTAGCCGTGCAGGTTTCGGTAGGCCGCGGTGCGGTCCATGTCCTGGGTGGCGATGCTCGCGCTCCACTCGATCTGATCGGACATGATCTGCTTCTTCGCCGAGCCCGTGACCTGGATCGAGCGATCCGGCGGCTTCATCTTGACGCGCTCCCAGGAGCTTGCGGCGAGATACGTGGAGATCACGATCGCGATGCCGATGGCGATGAAGCTCCACGGCACGCGGCTCGGGGTGTTGTCGGTCATGCTCGGCTCCCTTTCCTGTCCCAAGGCTCTTGAACGCGGCTCCTACCTTATCACATTTTCCCGAGGCGTCTTTCACGGCGTTATGCCAAAATGTGCTCGCCCGGACTTCGGGTCGGGTGGAAGCAACGAGAGAGGTTGGTGAAGCCGAATGGAACATGTTGACGCAATCGTACGCGCCTTCATCCCGACGTGTCTCGCTCTCGGCCTGCTCGCAGGCGGCTGCTCGAAGGAGAGCTCCGGCGGGCCGGCCTCGGACGCGGGCGACACCGCCACCGGAACAGGGGAGGACGCCGGGCCGTCCAGCACCGACGAGTCGGCATGCCCGGACGACCAGGTGTGCACGCAGGTCACGGAAGACGGCGGCATGGGCTGTCAGATCGACGGCGTGTTCCCGTCCGACGCGATCACCGGGTGCGACAAGGACCCCGCCATCTGCACCGGCAACTCCGCGTGTGTTCCTGCGAACAAGGAACAGACGGAATACGTATGCAGCACCAATTGCGGCACGTGCCCCGAAAACCAGACCTGTTCGAACGTGACCGGCAAGGGTCACTTCGGGTGCATGATCGGCGAGGTCTACATACCCTCCGGCGCGCAGACCGGGTGCCACACGACCGGGTGCAAGGGCAACGCCACCTGCTTCTTCACTGACCAGGCGAAGACCGAATCGGTCTGCATAGAGAACTGCTCGCCGTGCTATCCGGGGACCTGTCCGCAAGGCCAGGTGTGCACGTCCGGCATGTGTCTGGACGAGCCATGCACCGAGGGCTCGTGTGCCGACGGCGAGGTCTGCATCGCCGGATCGTGCATCCCCGACCCGGGCGACGGGCCTGGGCAGAACCCGGGCGTCACCTGCAACCTGCCGCCGCTCGAATGCGAGGGCGACGAGGCGTACTGCGGCGAGCTGATTGGGTTCGATCCCCCCAACAACCCCGGCGACGCGGGCTACGACCCGCTGCTCGGCTACATCGACTACCCTGTGAACGGCGAGACCTGGGACAACCAGTACCGCAGCTGGGCGCGGCGGGACGTGGTGATGATGATTGAGTACGCCGCGGCAAAGACGGCGTGCATGGCCGGGGGCTGGGAATTCGGCAACGGCGGCCCGGTCGGCTTGATCGACATGAGCGAGGAGAACGGCGCGATCCCCGGCACTTCGGACGGCACCCCCCAGCACCCCGCCGGCACTCACACGAACGGCTTCGACATCGATGTCGCCTATTTCCAGGCGAACACCCCGGACAACGATGTACGGCCGATCTGCAACCACTACCAGGACAACGTCGACGTCCAGCATTGCACCGATCCGCCGAACCTGCTCGATCCCTGGCGCCAGGCCATGTTCGTGGGCGCGATCTTCGAGCACCCGAACCTGCGGGTGATCGGGTGCGACGGCAAGGTCGGCCCGATTCTCATGCACTACATCCAAGCCCTCTGCGCCGGCGGCTGGCTGACCACATACGCGTGCGCCAGCCAGCTCCTGACCTACGAGGTCACCAACATGGGCTATGGCTGGTACCACTCCCATCATCATCACATCCACGTCAGCTACACACGGCCGAGCAAGCGCGGAGGGCCCGCGGACGACCCGACATGCCTGGTTCCCGGGTGCGATCCCCCGGCGTTGGAACAGAACGTGGAGAAGACGGACCTCGTCCGGCCGCTCGCTCCGGTGCGCCGGCTGGAGTGACAGCCCGGGAGCGAATGGGTAGCGAAGTGCCCATATGATCTCATCAAACCCCAACAAATCAAAGTTATGCAATTGGAGCACCTTTCTTATTGCGCTTATTGCAATATGGGTTGTGATAACATTAATACAGATATCTAAAATCCATGCTGGATACTCGCCCGTGCTGTCCGATGAATTTGGATATTACCTGAATTCACTCGGTTTTGTAGAAACAAACAGCATTTCAGCGGCATTTACCCTTGGCCCGGCGGGCTCGCCCCTTCTTGGATGCGATGCACATGGATGCATGTATCCTCTGTTGCATTACGGCATTGCAAAGATTTTCGGATGGCATAGTCGGTCGTTCATATATTTGAATATGGCATATATTATCGCAATGGCATTTATGATATGGAGAATCAGGTTTTTAGATACAACGAAGAAGCTTTTGCTCGCGGTCGGCATTCTCTATTTCCCATTCTACTATCTATATTCATTTTCATACATGCAGGAATGCATGCACGCATTTATTGCCTTCACGTTGGGCTACCTCTTGATTCTGTTTTCGAGAAACACCATCAATTTATCACCATTTTATGCCTACACCATTATCCTGTTCTTTGTCGGCTTATTCCGTCCACTGTGGTACTTCTGGATATGTGGGTTTGTCCCGTTTGTGTCAATCGCCAAGGTGCGACATACCTTGTTTTACGTAGTACCGGCGTACATGGCTTTCATGTTGTTCGTGACCACCTCGTTCTTCGAGCCCATTCCCAATTTTTTTTCCACAGTTACTAACGCATTATGCGCAGGACATGTGCTCGAGGCCATGCGGCTGTTATCTCTACACACGATGTCCAACGTTGTTAGTTATTTCTCATTCGGATTCAGTCTTATTGTATCGTGGTCGATCATCTATCTGTTTATCAACTTCAGTATTGTATTTTTTCTTATCGTCTGGATATGGCAAGCGGCAAGGACGAGGCAAAGCATATACATATCTCTGGCGATAATTAATTTCATAAATTTGGCGCTACTGTTCGTCATGTACGATGCATTCGACTGGAGAGACATAAGAACAATGTCGCCGCTCATGTATTTCAATATTGTATTCATAGTGACATCGTTGCCTCGTATAAGATATGCGTATGTCATGCTCCTGATACCCACATTCATCATTAGCTACGCAATGTCGAACGACAGGATAGCGGAGAGGGACAAACCGGAGGGAACGGTTCTGGAAATGGATGGTATCAAGAAGGAGCTTTCGGGAATACTCGAAAAACCGGTCGTCTACCTTGAATCTATTCCGCCCGATTTTACGCCATGGTTTCTCGCATTTCCTCTGAAGAACGACAGTGGAATGAAAATGCACTATATTGCTCCATACTATAAGGGCATTCCGATGGCCGGCGATATTCACTATATATTTACAACGAACAAGCACCCGCGAAAGAGATTGATATGGCAACGTGATAAATACAAACTGTACGAGAACCCAATTGGGATTGGGAATCGAATGCTCCTTCAACCCTGAAGAGGAGCTGCGGCCGCTCCGCAGCCGCTACCAGGAGGGCAACGTGGACGTCCACCGGTATTGCACCAATCCGCCGAACCTGCCCGATCCCCGGCACCAGGCCGTTTTCGTGGGCGCCGCATGCTGCGCGCTGGTCCTTTTTTCGTGCGAAAAGGATCCGGATGCGCCGATCCCCACGACGGCCCAGTACACCATCCCGTCCGGGACAACCGCGCTCTCGTCCGCCTCTGAAGAGGTGCTCGAAGGAATCTACACGGTGACGGACGGGAGCTTGGACCTCGGGGACCAGGTCGTCCTGAAGTTCAACAAGGAGGGACTCACCATCGATTCCGGCAACGGGAACTACTTCTGCCTCAAGGCCGGTGAGCGTGATTCCGAGATCTTCTTCCAGGGCTACTGGCGGTATGCGTTCGCCTACGAGGGCGGTCTCGCCTCAGCTCGTATCAAGAAGGAGGAGGGCGGAAGCGACATCCTGGCGGGAAAGGCGCCCGGCAGGATCATCATCCGCGGCGCCTATGGCCAAGAGGCGGGCACCCAGGACCAGCTGATGACCCTGTCATTCTCGCGACGTTTCTCGGATGCCGTGAAGAACAGCAGGTTCATGATCCTGGCCAACTTCGGAGGCGGGCGAAACTCCGACGGTTTTCCCGTCTCGCAGAACAGCATCGAGATGCTTCAGTTCGCTCAACGGTTCGGCCACATGGGGGTCGAGGTCGATATCCGCGTCAGCAAGGATGGCGTGCCTTTCCTTTATCATGACGCGACCATCGACGACAAAGCGTGCCGGGACGGACCGTTGGACGGACCCATCGACGACTATACATGGGAAGAGATTTCCAGCTCCGTCAGGCTGATTCGCGGCGAGAAGATCCCAAGCCTCGAAGACGCGCTGAGCTTCATTGTCGACAGTACCGACATGGAGTTCGTCTGGCTGGACATGAAAGTCGGCGACAACGCCGCCGCCAGGGTCATCCCCATCCAAATGAAAACGCTCGCCAGGGCAAAGGAGCTGGGCAGGAACCTGCGGATCGTCTTCGGCGTTCCTACGCAACAAGTCATGGATGACTTCACGTCGTATCCCGGGTATGCGGACATCCCCTCCTTGTGCGAAATGACCGTCGACGACGTGCTGGAGCTCAATGCGGCGGCGTGGGGACCGCAATCGACCAGGGGACTGCAGGTCGATGGCCTCAAGAAGATCCATGACAAGGGAAAGATCGGGATAACCTGGTCGCTCGACGACAGCCGCACGATCGAGAAATTCCTCAACGAGACGAACTTCGACGGATTCCTGACCGATTACCCGTGCCTCGTGGCTTACCATCATTACATAAGATAGCCGCCTTCCGCGCGCTCACGGGCCGGCATCCCTTTGGGCGCACACGTGGGCGGTGTTCTCGCAATTGTCTACGACCACCTCGTGCCCGGTGTCGCAGTACCGGGTCTCGTCCCCTGCGTCGGCGCAGTCCGTGTCCCCGACGCAGATGAGCGGCCCGTCGAGAGAATTCGGCATGCACGCGTCGTTCTTCCCGCAGCCCATGACGGCCGCGGCGGCCACGATCCCCGCCGTCCATGCGATCATGCCCATCGCGCCCTCCTTCGGCCTATTCGAGCAGGTCCTTCAGCTTCTCGATGAACGTGCGCGGCCGCGTCTCGATCTCGGTGCCGAGCTCCTTGCCCAGCTCGGCCACGAGCTCCTTCTGGCGCGCCGTGAGCTTGCGCGGGATGTCCACCTCCACGCGCACGAGCTCGTCGCCACGTCCGCTCCCGCGGAGCATCGGAACGCCCTTGCCCTTCAAGCGGTAGGTCTGGCCGCTCTCGGTGCCCGGCTTGATCCGCATCTTGACCGGCCCGTCCACGGTCGGCACATCCACCTCGGCGCCGAGGACCGCCTGCGGGAAGCCGACCTTGATGGCGCACAGGAGGTTCATGCCGCGTCGCATGAAGATGGGGTGATCCTGCACGTGGATGACGATGTGCAGGTCCCCGTCCGGCGCGCCGCCCCGGCCCTGCTCGCCCGCGCCCGGAATGATCTTGACCGCGCCGTCGTCCGCACCCGCCGGGATGCCCACCTCGAACTGCTGGTCCTTGACCGAAAGCCCGCGGCCGTCGCACCCCGGGCAGCGGTTGCGCACCACCTCGCCCGCGCCGCCGCACGACGGGCACGTGGCGCTCATGGCGAAGATCCCGCTTTCCAGCCTCACGGTCCCCGTCCCTGAGCAGCGGCCGCACTTGTCCGGCGCGGTGCCCGGCGCGGTGCCCGAGCCCTGGCACGTGTCGCAGCGCACCGGGCGTGGGATGGTCACGCGTACGTCCGTGCCGGAAACGGCCTGCTCGAGCGTGATCGTAAGATCGTATTGGAGATCGCGGCCCGGGTGTCCTCCCCTTCGTCGCGCGCGCGGCGCGCCGCCGAAGACCGAGCCGAAGATGGAGTCGAAGAAGTCGGCCATGGAGCCGATGTCCACCGCCCCGGGGCCGCCGTGGATGCCCGGCGCGTCGTGGCCGAACCGGTCGTAGCGCATGCGCTTGTCCGGATCCGAGAGCACCTGGAAGGCTTCGGTCAGCTCCTTGAACTTCTCGGCCGCGCTCACGTCGTCCGGGTTCTGGTCCGGGTGAAACTTCATGGCGAGCTTGCGGTAGGCCTTCTTGAGCGCGTCCGGCGCCGCGTCGCGGCCCACCCCCAGGACCTCGTAGTAGTCGCGCTTGGGCATCGGCTCGGCCTAGGCGGACTCGCCCTCGTCGGCGTCCTTGCCTACGCCCGCGTACATGATCTCGGCGATTCGGAAGGCCGACTGCTCGAGCTGGGCGCGGATGCGCTTGATGTGCTCGACGTCCTCGCTCAGCATGGCCTGCTTCAAGGCCACGATGTCCGCACGGATCACCTCGCGATCTCCGGGACCGAGCACGTCGCCGTACTCCTCGAGGGCGTGCTCCGATGTGTAAAGCAAGGAGTCGCCCGCCACGCGCGCTTCGGCCAGGAGCCTGCGGTGCTCGTCGTCCACCTTGAGCGCGTCCGCCTCGGCGATGATGCGGTCGATGTCGATCTTGGTGAGGCCCGACCCGGCCGTGACCCGGATGCTGTGCTCCTTGCCCGTGCCGAGGTCCCGCGCCGAGACCGACACGATTCCGTTGGCGTCGATGTCGAACTGCACCTGGATCTGCGGCACGCCGCGCGGCGCGGGTGGGATGCCCGCGAGCTCGAACTTTGCGAGCGTGATGTTGTCCTTGGCCATGGGGCGCTCGCCCTGCATCACGTGGACGGGCACGAAGTTCTGGTTGTCGAGGCTCGTGGTGAAGATCTGGCGCTTGCGGGTGGGGATGGTCGTGTTGCGCTCGATGAGCTTCGTGAACACGCCGCCGCCGGTCTCCACGCCCAGGCTGAGAGGCGTCACGTCGAGCAGCAGCACCTCGGCCATCTCGCCGGCCAGCACCGCGCCCTGGATGGCGGCGCCCACGGCCACCACCTCGTCCGGGTTCACGCCGCGCACCGGCTTCTTGCCGAAGAACTCGGCCACCGACTCCTGCACCAGGGGCATGCGCGTCATGCCGCCCACCAGGATGACCGTGTCGATCTGGGAGACGCCCACCCCGGAGTCGGCGAGCGCCTGCTTGCACGGGCCGAAGGTCTTCTTCACCAGGTCCTCCACGATCCCCTCGAGCTCCTGGCGCGTGATGGTCGTGATGAGGTGCTTGGGGCCGAGCGCGTCGGCCGCGATGAAGGGCAGGTTGATCTCGGTTTCGAGGGACGACGACAGCTCGTGCTTGGCCTTCTCGGCCGCCTCCTTGAGCCGCTGCAGCGCCATCTTGTCGCGCCGCAGGTCGATCTTGTGCTCCTCGTTGAACCGGTCGGCCAGGAAGTCGACGATGCGTTGGTCGAAGTCCTCGCCGCCGAGAAACGTGTCGCCGTTGGTCGACTTGACCGCGAAGACGTCGTTCTCCATCTCCAGGATCGAGATATCGAACGTCCCGCCTCCGAGATCGTAGACGGCCACCTTTTCCACGCCCCCGCCCTTCTTGTCGATGCCGTAGGCGAGCGCCGCGGCGGTCGGCTCGTTGATGATGCGCTCCACGGTCAACCCGGCGATGAGGCCCGCGTCCTTGGTGGCCTGCCGCTGGGCGTCGTTGAAGTACGCCGGGACCGTGATGACCGCCCGGTTCACCTTCTCGCCCAGGTAGTCCTCGGCCACGGAACGCATCTCGGAAAGGACGATGGCCGAGATCTCCGGAGGGCTCATGAGCTTGCCGCGGCACGTGACCCACGCGTCGCCGTTCTGCGACTTGGTGATCTCGTACGGGCACATCTTGCGCTGGCGCTCCACCTCGAGCGACTCGAACGGGCGGCCCATGAGCCTCTTCACCGCGTAGATCGTATTCGTCGGGTTGGTGATGGCCTGGCGCTTGGATGACTGACCCACGAGGCGCTGGCCGCTCTCGGCGACGGCGACCATGGACGGCGTGGTGCGGCTGCCCTCCGAGTTGGGGATGACGATGACCTCCTTGCCCTCCATCACGGCCACGCACGAGTTCGTGGTTCCGAGGTCGATACCGATGATCCGATCAGGCATGGGGTTCCTCGCCGTCCGCCGCGTCGCCTTCCTGCGGGGCCGGGATCTCTTCCTGCGGCGCCGGCGCGGCTTCGGGGGTCGCGGCCTTGGGCTTCGCCACGATGACCATGGCCGCCCGCAGCAGCCGGTCGCCGAGCATGTATCCCTTGCGCAGGTCCTGCACCACGTGGCCCGGCGGCACCGTGTCGTGCTCGACCTGGGTGAGCGCCTCGTGCAGGTTGGGGTCGAAGGCCGCGCCCACGCTTTCGATGGGCTTCACGCCGAATTTCTCCATGGCTCCGAGGAACTGGCGTCTTACAATCTCCACTCCGCGCAGGATGGACTCCGCCTGTCCGTCGGGCTTGGTTGCGGACAAGGCGAGATCGAGGCTGTCGATCGCGGGCAGGAGCTCGTGCAGCACCTCGACCCGGCCGCGCGCGCGGTGGTCCTCCAGGTCGCGGCGCATGCGCTTGCGCAGGTTGTCGAGATCCGCCGCGGTGCGCAGCAGGCGGTCGTGCTCGGTCGCGAGCCTGGCCTCAAGCTCGGTGACTTTGGCGGCCGGATCCTCCACGACCTCGTCGGCGGCTTCGGCTCCGTCTTCTGCGAGCACGATCTCGTCATCGGCGGGCAGAGGCTCCCCAGCTTCCTTTGTCTCGTCGGCCACCTTTCCCAAATCCTTTTCTTTCGCCTCGGTCAAAGATTTAGATTATGCGTAACCACTGCTAAAATCAACACCCGACGGCCTGTTGCGACGAGGCTTCCCCCGGGGAATAAAGCCTCGCGAGGGGCGTTTCCCCCAAGCAAGGAGGAGGCCAACGCATGATCTCGGCCCGTTCAACGAAGAAGGCCCGCCAGGAGTTCGAGGCCGCGTGCGTCGAGCACCTGGACGCTCTGTACGCCGCGGCCCTGCGCATGGCGCGCAACCCGGTCGAGGCCGAGGAGCTGGTGCAGGACACCTACGTGAAGGCGTTCAGGTTCGTGCACAAGTTCGAGTGGGGCACGAACTTGAAGGCGTGGCTCTTCCGCATCCTGACCAACACGTTCATCAACAGCTACAGGCACAGGGGCCACGAGCGGAGGTACGCGGAGCGGGCGGCCGTGGAGCCCATCTACGACGAGGTCCTCGACCAGGAGGCGCGGGCCTACGCGGCCGACCCCGAAGCGCACGCCTTCTCCGCGTTCTTCAAGGAGGATCTGGAACGGGCCCTCGACGACTTGCCCGAGGAGTTCCGCCTGGTGGTGGTGCTCTCGGACATGCAGGAGCTCTCCTACAAGGAGATCGCCGAGATGATCGGCTGCCCCATCGGCACGGTCATGTCGCGGCTCCACAGGGGTCGCAGGCTTTTGCAGCGCGAGCTCACCGACTACGCGGTGGAGGCGGGGCTCAAGGCGGGGCGGGCGCCGGAAGAGGTCGCGCGCGACGGGCAAGGCGGGGCGGGTCCGGCGGACATTTCCGAGTTCAGGAAGCGAAAGGGAAGCTAGGATGAGGTGCGAGGAATCGAAGAAGTACCTGGACACCTACATCGACGGCGAGCTCGAGGCCGGGCTCATGCTCGAGGTGGAGACCCACCTCTCCGAGTGCCGCGCGTGCTCGTCGCTCGTGCTGCTCGGAAGGCGCATGCGCAAGGAGCTGCGGAGCCTCGGCCGGGTCCAGGCCCCGGACCACCTGCGCAGGCGCGTGCTGACCCTTTCGGGCCGGGGACGCCGCGCCCGCCTCGTCGCCGCCGCGATCGCCGTGCCCCTGGCCGCCGCCGCGGCCCTGCTCATCGTGCTCGGACCGCCGCTGCGGGGCGGAAGCGACGACGGCCCGGTCGCCGGCCTCCTCGACGACGTGGTGCAGCGCCACGCGAGGGATCTGCCCATGGAGGTGAAGGCCTCGGATCCGGCCGAGGTCTCGTCATGGTTCCGCGGCAAGGTCGACTTCCCGGTGGTCGCGCCCGCGCTCACGCTCGCCAACGCCAGCTTCGAGGGCGCCAGGCTCTCGAACGTGCAGTCGGATCAGGCCGCGCACATGACGTACAGCGTGGACGGACACCGCGTGACGCTCATGATCTTCAACCCGCGGGCCGTCGCGCTGTCCGGCGGGCGGCGGGTCAAGGTGGACGGCAGGGACGTGCTGCTCGGCCACCGCCACGGCTACAACGTGGCCGTGCTCCTCGACGGCGACCTGGCCTACGCCCTGTCCTCGGACCTTCCCGAGAGCCGGCTCGTCTCGCTCATCCGCAGCATCCACTGACGCCATCCCCGCCCACACGCCGCAGGCGGTCGCGCAAGGTGGAGCGCGGCACACCGATCTCGCGCGCCGCGGAGGCCACGTTGCCCTTGTGAGAAGACACGATTTCGCTCACGCGCGTGTCCGAAAGCTCTTCGAGCCTGAAGATCCTGCGCGGCAAGGCGCGCGGCGCGGTCGCGAGAGCGAAGTCGGACGCCGTCAAGACGGGATGCGGGCTTAAGGCCGCGGCGCGGTACAGGGCCGCTCTCAGCTCGCGCGCGTTGCCGGGCCAGTCGTGTGCGGCGAGGCGTTCCACGGCGCCCGCGTCGAGCGAGCGCCGGCCCACGTCGTCGGCCATGGTGGCGAGAAAGTGCCGGCACAGGTCCGCGATGTCCTCGGGGTGATCACGCAGGGGCGCGGTCGCGATGCAAAGGGTGGACACGCGGTGGAAGAGATCCGCCCGGAACGCCCCCTGCGCCGCCATCTCGGACAGATCCCGGTTGGTGGCGGCCACGAGGCGCACCGACACCTCGCCCACGCCCTCCTGCCCGATGCGGCGCACCCGGCCGTCGTCGAGCACGCGCAAGAGCGCAGCCTGTTGGGCCATGGGCAGCTCGCCCAGCTCGTCGAGGAAGAGGGTGCCGCCGTGGGCTTGCTCGAACAGCCCCCTGTGGGCGGTCTGTGCGCCGGTGAACGCGCCGCGCTCGTGGCCGAACAAGGCGTCTTCCAGCAGGGACGACGTGAGCGAGCCGCAGTTGACGGCTACGAACGGCCCGCTCCTTCGCGCCGAGCACTCGTGCAGGCCGCGCGCCACGAGCTCCTTGCCCGTGCCGGTCTCGCCCGTGACGAGCACCGGAGCCTTGAGGCGGCCGAGCCGCGCCACCTGCGCGCGCAAGAGACGCATGCGGGGCGAATTCCCCACGATCCCGAGCCCGACCGCCTCGGGTCTCGCCTGTGCCGGGACTGCCGGCCGCGCCTCGTCCGCCACGGCCACGCCCGCCGCGGTGAGCGCGAGCGAGAACGGGCCCACCGAGACGCGATCCCCGGGCGCGAACGCAGTCTCGGGCGCCCCGGGATCGTCCGGGTTGGTGCGCGCGCGCCACAGGCCGTCAGGGCCGCGCAGCACGACGAGGTGCCGCTCGGCCACGCCGCCCGCGGCCAGCACCAGATCGTTGGTCGGGTGCGAGCCGATGGTGAGCCCCTCGCCGCAAAGGGCATGGTGGGTGACCGGGACGCTGCCGTGGTACAGGGTGATTCGTTCCATTCCGGGCCTCCTTGAGAGCGTTTCCCCCCTCTCATCGGCCGCCCGGGCACAAAAGTTTCCGAAAAAAAGCGGGTCCGTCCCCTGCAACCCTCACTCCGCGAATCCCGCAGGCTCGAAGCCGGCCGCCTTCAGCATTGCGAGGTCGGCCTCGTACCCCTGCCCCGGAGACGTCAGGTAGCCGTTCGTGAACATCGAGTTGGCCGGGTAGAGCGCGAGCGCCTGCAACGGACCCAGGATCCGCTCGCGGCCGCCGGCGATGCGGATCTCCTTGTCCGGATGCACGAAGCGGAACATGGCGAGCGCGCGCAGGGCGCCCTCGGGCGTGATGCGCTCCTCCGCGGCGAGCCGCGTCCCGGGGCGCGGATCGAGGAGGTTGACCGGGATGGCGTCCGCGCCGAGGTCCTTGAGGGCGAAGGCCACGTCCACGCGGTCCTCGAGGGTCTCGCCCGTGCCGAGGAGCACGCCGCTGCACAGCTCCATGCCCGCCGCCTTGGCCGCGCGCGCCGTGGCGACCCGATCCGGGAACGCGTGCGTCCCGCAGAGCGCCGGGAAGTGCCGCTCCGAGGTCTCCAGGTTGTGGTTGTAGCGGCCGACGCCCGCAGCCTCGAGCCGCGCGGCCTGGGATGCCACGAGCGATCCCAGCGAGACGCACAGGGCGAGGGGCAGCTCGGCCTTGATGCGGCGCGCGGACTCGCACACGACGTCCAGCTCTTCTTCGCCCGGGGCGCGGCCGCTCGTCACGATGCAGTAGCGCGCGGCACCCAAGGCGTGCGCGCGGCGTGCGCCGTCCACGATCTCCTCGACGGACTGCATGTCGTAGCGCGGGATCTCGCCGTCCGATGCGGCGGACTGGCTGCAGTAGGCGCAGTCCTCCTGGCATCGCCCGCTCTTGGCGTTGCGGATCACGTGCAGCACCACGCCCCGGCCGAAACGCGCGCGCCGCAGGAGGAACGCGCCGTGGAGCAGCTCGAGCAGATCGTCGTCGGGCGAGCGGAGCACGCCGAGCGCCTCGCTTCGCCCCACGTCGTGGCCGCCGAGCACCTCCCGCGCCAGGTCTCCGTATCGTGGCGTCATCGCACCGTCTTCGGCAGCGCCTCGTTCATGGAGCCGGTCCGGTATCCCTCGAGGTCGAGGCACACGTAGCGGTACCCGGCGTCCTTGCACGCGGCCACCACGCGCTCGCGTACGCCAGCGCCGACCGTCTCCGCGAGCCGCCCTGGCTCGACCTCCAAGCGGGCCACCTCGCCGTGGTCGCGCACGCGCAGGAGCGCAAGACCCAAAGAGCGCAGGGCCCGCTCGGCCTTGCCGATGCGCTCGAGCCGCGCGGCGGTGATCTCCACGCCGTATGGGACGCGCGACGCCAGGCAGGCGTTGGCCGGCAGATCCGCGTTCGGCAGGCCGCGCTCCCTCGCGAGGCGCCGCACGTCGGCCTTGCCGAGCCCCATCTCAACGAACGGCGAGCGCACCTTGGCCTCGGCCGCCGCCGCGCGCCCGGGGCGGAAGTCGGAGAGGTCGTCCGCGTTGGTGCCGTCCACCACGACCTCGAAGCCCTCGCGCGTCGCGATGCGGCGCAGCTCGGCGAAGAGCTCGCGCTTGCAGTAGAAGCAGCGGTCGGGCGGGTTGGCGCGGTACTCGGGCGTGTCGAGCTCGTGCGTCTCGACGACCTCGTGGCGCACGCCGATGAGCCTCGCGAGCTGCCTCGCCCGCTCGAGCTCTTCCACGGAGTAGGTGTGGGACGTGGCGGTGACCGCGAGCGCGCGCCCTCCCAGGGCGTCGTGCGCCGCCGCCGTAAGCAGCGTGCTGTCCACGCCGCCCGAGTAGGCGACCACGGCCCCGCCCGTGTCCGCAAGGAGAGCCACGAGCGCCTCGTATCCGGGTTCCATCCGCAATGCTCCCTTCGTGGCTATTCGAACAGCGCGGTGCTCAGGTAGCGCTCGCCGGCGTCCGGCAGCACGGTCACGATGAGCTTGCCCTCGTTCTCGGGCAGGGCCGCGAGCCGGCACGCGACCGCCGCGGCCGCGCCGCTCGAGATGCCGCAGGTGATGCCCTCCTCCAGGTGCAGGCGCCGCGCGTACGCGAACGCCTCCTCGTTGGAGACCGTGGCGATATCGTCGATGAGCGAGAGATCGAGCACGTCCGGCTTGAAGCCCGCGCCGATGCCCTGGATCTTGTGGGGTCCGGGTTTGGGCTCCTCGCCGGCGCGGATCGCGGTCAGCACGGGCGAGTGGATCGGCTCGACCGCCACGGAGCGGACGGCCTTGTGCCTGGCCTGCTTCAGGTAGCGGCTCACGCCGGTGATGGTTCCGCCGGTGCCCACGCCCGCGACGAAGATGTCGACCTTGCCGTCCGTGTCGTCCCAGATCTCGGGCCCGGTGGTCTGGAAGTGGATGTCCGGGTTGGCCGGGTTCTTGAATTGCTGCGGTATGAAGAACCGCGCAGGATCCGACGCCTGCATCTCCTCGGCCTTGGCCACCGCGCCCTTCATGCCCTTGGCGCCCTCGGTGAGGAGCAGCCCGGCGCCGAACGCGGCGAGCATCTTGCGCCGCTCGATCGACATGGTGTCGGGCATGGTGAGGAGCAGCGGGTAGCCGCGGGACGCGCACACGAACGCGAGCGAGATACCCGTGTTGCCGCTCGTGGGCTCGATCACCGTGACCTCGCGCGAGCCCGGCTTCAGGATGCCGTCCCGCTCGGCCGCCCAGATCATGGCCGCGCCGATGCGACACTTGACCGAGTAGGCCGGGTTGCGGCCCTCGATCTTGGCGACCACCGTGGCGGGCAGCCCGCTCGTGATCCTGTTCAGCCGCACGAGCGGCGTGTTGCCGATGCTCATGGCGTTGTCCTCGAAAATCTTCGTCATCGAACTCTCTCCTTTCCCGATCTTCTTCAGATCTGGTAGCTCGTCGGTCCGTCGTTCTTGACCCGCTGCCGGGTCGCCAGCTCGGCCAGGGTGACCTTCTCCAGCACACCGTCCATGGCCTCGGCCAGATCGCCCCACAAATCGCGCGCGGCGCAGTGATCGGCCCTCGTGCAACTGCCGCGGTCATTCACGCACGCGACCGGCGACACCTTGCCCTCGAGCGCCTCGAACACCTGGCGAATCGTGATATCCTTGGGATCATGCGCCAGCACGTAGCCGCCGCTCGGGCCGCGCACCGTGCGCACCAGCCCGGCCGACTTCAGGCCCGCCACCAGGTTGTGGATGTACTTGCCCGAGATCTCCTGGTTCCTGGCGATCGTGTCGACCAGCACCGGGCCTTGCCCGTGCTGCAGCGCCAGCTCCAGCATGACCCGCAGCCCGTACCGGCCTTTCGTGGAAACCTTCATCCGTTCGACTCCGTGGACCTCATGACCGGTCTCTAGCACGCAAATTCCTATTGTCAATCGGTTAAGTTGACTATTGATCGCAAGACGACCGGATCGCAATGCGACGAGGTGGACATTTGCCCGGATTCCCTTGACTTTTCCTAGGGTATCACTACTTTTTGCGAGTACCTTCCGCGAAAGGGGCTCCCATGAGCGACAACGGCGCGACCCACAGAATCAAGGACGGGCGGCAGATCGTGATCCGTGAGCCGCGGTTGGACAAGGATCTCGACAGGCTGGTGGCCTTCCTCTGCGGCCTGCCGGACGACATCCGCAACTACATGCGGTACGACGTGCACGACAGGGGCATCTGCGCCGAGCGCTTGAAGCAGCTCGACGGCAAGAACCACTGGCGCCTCATCGCCGAGCTCGAAGGAAAAATCGTGGCCGACGGCACGCTGGATCGGGAGCCGTTCGGGTGGACGCGGCACGTGGCCGACCTGCGCGCCATCGTGGATCCGGACCACTACCACATGGGCATCAGCACCATCCTGTGCAGGGCGCTCATCGCGCTGGGCTCCCAGGCCGGCGTCGAGAAGCTGTACACCGAGGTGGTTGCCGAGCAGGCCGACATCATCAAGGTGGTGAAGCGCGTGGGGTTTGTGCACGAGGTGACGCGCAAGCAGTACGCCAAGGGCCAGGACGGCCGGCTGCACGATCTCCTCATCTTCTCGAACGATCTCGACGCGGTGTGGAGGAAGCTCGAGGATCAACTGAACGAGCTCGACGTGCCCCCCTACTACTCCGGCGGCTGACGCGCCGGGCCTTTTCCGCCGTAGTGAGTCGCTCGAAGGGCAGGAATGGGGGTAGGAATGGGAGCCTCATGTCACCGAAAGACCTGCACCTCGCCGGCATGGTGTACGATCCCCCCAGATGGGGAGGTCGCACATGAAGAACCTGATGTGGACACTCGTAGCCGGCTCCCTCTCCCCGCCCAAACGGATCAACGCGAATCAACTGATGAATCTGCGGAAGTTGCAGTCCTTGTCCGGATCTCCACGCTTCTATATGATCGCAGCATGACCGACGACCCGAGCGTCACCTACCTCGAAGATCTCCTGCGAGCGCTCACGAGCGGAGGCGTTCGCTTCGTCATCGCAGGCGGAGTGGCTGTGGTTCTGCACGGCATCGAACGCACGACGATGGACCTCGACATCGCGCTCGAGCTGTCGCCCGGGAACGTGAGGAGGTTCCGTGACGCCATGGATTCCCTGGGCCTGCGGCCGCTCGTGCCGGTGCCCGTCGAGGCACTGTCCGATCCGGAGCTGGTCCGGGTGATGGTCGAGGAGAAGCATGCCATCGTGTTCATGCTCGCTGACCCTCGAATGCCCTTGCGCAAGGTCGATGTCTTCCTCACCGAGCAGCTCAGCTACGAGAACCTCGCGGCGGACTCGGTCCCGGTCGAGATCCCCGGAATTTCGCTGCGGATCGTTTCGCTCGAGCGTCTGCTCGAGTTGAAGCGAGCCGTCGACCCGCCGCGGGAAAAGGACATCTTCGACATCCGGGCCATCGAGCGCCTCTTGCGCAAAGGACAATCAGATGTCTGACAACCTTGCGGACATCATCCGCGCCATCCCGGAGGAGGCCTTCCGCGAGCCGCGAAACCCGCTTGAGAGCCTGACCAGCCTGGAGCGGCTCCGGTGGCTGCAACAGACCGCCTACTTCATCTGGAGGCACAAAGGCGCAGCCTATCACGATACCGCGTCGTCCGTTCCGGACCGAGGAAAGGGCGCATCGGAGGGGTAGGGGCCGCCCGTTCTCGTCAGAGACGCGTCCCGCTTGCCGTACCCGCGCGGGCCGGGTAACGTGTGCGGCCATGCTCGACCTCGTCCGTGATCTCAATGAACGTCAGCTCGAAGCCGCGAGGCACGTGGACGGGCCGCTGCTCGTCATCGCGGGCGCGGGCTCCGGAAAGACGCGCGTCATCACCTACCGCATCGCGAACCTGGTCATGAACCACGGCGTGCCGCCGCGCCGGATCATGGCCGTGACCTTCACCAACAAGGCCGCGGGCGAGATGAAGGAGCGCGTGGCGCGCCTGCTCGGGCAGGACGCCATCGATTGCTGGGTGTCCACGTTCCACGCGTCGTGCGCGCGGCTCCTGCGCATCCACGGCGAGCGCGTCGGCGTCAATCCGCGCTTCACCATCTACGACGACCAGGACCAGAAGGCCATGGTCGCGCGGTGCTTGAAGGAGCTCGACTTCGGCGACAAGATCTTCCCGCCGCGCGCCGTGCAGTCCGAGATCAACAAGGCGCGCCAGGAGCTCAAGGGACCGCAGGAGTACGAGGCGCACGATTTCTACCGCGAGAAGGTGAGGCGCGCCTACGAGCTCTACGAGAAGCGCATGCGCGAGGCCTGCGCCCTCGACTTCGGCGACCTGCTTTACAGGCCCGTGCGCGCCATGCGCGACGATCCGGAGCTCGCCGCTGAGATTGCGGGCCGCTTCTCGTTCGTGCTCGTGGACGAGTTCCAGGACACGAACCTGGCCCAGCTCGAGCTCGTGCGCCTCCTCGGGCGGCCGCACCGCAACGTGTGCGTGGTGGGCGACGACGACCAGTCCATCTACAGCTGGCGCGGCGCGGACGTGGGCAACATCCTCGACTTCGAGAAGCACTTCCCGGGCGCGCGCGTGGTCACCCTCGATCGCAACTACCGCTCCACCTCGCGCATTCTCAAGGCCGCGCACGGCGTGGTGAGCAAGCTCGCGGATCGCCGTCCCAAGGAGCTGTGGACGAAGAACCCCGACGGCGAACCGGTCACGCTGGTGGAGGCGCCGGACGAGCGCGAGGAGGCGCGGCTCGTGGCGCGGGCCGTGCAGGAGCTCGTCTCGGAGGGCACGCCGCTTTCGGAGCAGGCCGTGTTCTACCGCGTCAACGCCCAGTCGCGCGTGTTCGAGGAGGTCCTTCGCACCTACGACATCCCGCACCGCGTGGTGGGCGGAATGCGCTTCTACGAGCGCGCCGAGGTGAAGGACGTGCTCGCCTACCTGCGCCTCGTCCAGAACCCGGCCGACGCGGCCTCCTTCCTGCGCGTGGTCAACACGCCCTCGCGCGGCATCGGCAAGACCACCATCGACAGGCTCATGGCCCTCGCGGCCGGCCGCGGGGTCTCGCCCGTGGACGCCATCGAGCTCGCGGCGGGTACGGACATCGGCTCGGCCCAGGTGAAGCGTCTCACCGAATGGAAGGGCCTCCTCGATGCGTGGCGGCTCGAGATCGATGCGGGCCCCGCGGCCCTCGCGCGCCGCATCCTCGAGGAGACGGGCTATGTGGAGGGCCTCACGCGTGAGAACAACGCCGAAGCGGACGCGCGCCTCGAAAACCTCGAGGAGCTCGTGGGCTCCATCGCGGACTTCGAGCGCGAGGCCGAGTCTCCCACGCTCGATGCGTTCCTCGAGCTCGTCACCTTGCGCTCGGACGTGGACGAGACGCGCTTCGACGGCGAGGAGCTGACCCTCATGACCGTGCATTCGGCCAAGGGCCTCGAATTTGACGCGGTGTTCGTGACCGGGCTGGAGGAGGGCATGTTCCCGTACAGGTCCGCGGCCGATCGCGGGCTCGGCTCTGATCCGAAAGAGACGGCCGAGGAGCGCAGGCTCTGCTACGTGGCCATGACCCGCGCCCGCAAGAGGCTGTTCCTCACCCTGGCGAGCCGCCGCCAGATCTTCGGCAACACGCGCTGCGAGCCGCCGTCGAGGTTCCTCTCGGACATTCCGGCCGACATCCTGCTCGACGTGACGCCTCGCCCCAAGGTTGTTCCGGTGAGGGCCCCGGTGACGGGACGCGCACCGGGACAGGTGCCGGGACGCGTCGCGGCGGTCCCGCGGCATCGCGAGACGTGGGTCGACCGCAGCTTCGACCAGACCGCCGAATCCATGCCGGCGCTCGAGGGTCGCACGGTCCGTCACGCGCGTTTCGGCGTCGGAAAGGTCCTCGCCGTGCACGAGGGCGCCGTGCCCAAGGTCGACGTTTCGTTCCCCGGCTTCGGGAAGAAGACGATCCTCTTGAGCTACCTCGAGCTGGACTGAGCCTTGACCCTGTCGAGCTCGCGCAGGATGGCCTCGCGGTCCGCGGGATCGGCCGAGTCGAGGAGCTCCTTCTCCATCTCGTCCGCCTTGTCGAACTCGTTGGCGCGCGCCATGATCACGATTGCGGCGATCCGAAGGGCGTCGCCCGACGTGCCTTCGAGGCGGGACGCGAACGCCAGGCAGGCGTTGGCCGCGCCGGCCGGCCACCTGTAGGTGTGGGCCGGCAGGTACAAGGTGAAGTACGCGTCTATCTGGTGCTGTCGCCAACCGGGCACGTAGGGCCTCGCGCCGAGGAGCATGACGGCGACCTGTTGGTGCTGGAGGGGATCCTCGGAGTCGGCCTTGAGATCCGCCACCGACCGCACCTTGCGGGTGGGGGAGAGGTATCGCTGTGCGCCGGCAAATCGCGTGCGGTAGGCGCCGAGGGGGCGCACGTGATCGAAGAGCACCACCGTGTCCGCGGAGGTCATCTGCTCGATGGCCCGCGCGGCCGCCGCCCAGTCCGCTCGGGTCGTCGTGGTCAGGTTGTGCGCGAGGTCCGTCCCAGATGAGACCAAGAAGACCGCAATCGCGACGCCCGCGGCAACGGGAAGGATCCTCCCGCCCGACGCCCACAGATCGCCGGCCCGCCGGCCGGCGAGCCCGATGACGAACGCGAGCGGAGGGAGGAAGAAGAACGAGTAGCGCGGGTAGTAGGGCTGATCGGCCGGGGTGCTGAGGAAGAAGAGGGTCGCGAAGCCGAGCGGACAAGCGAAGAGCGCCCACCACCACCAGGGCGCGGTCGGGTCGCGTCCCGGGCCTTTGCGGGCGAGGACGAACGCGAGCGCGGCGAGCGCGACCGGCCAGCAGGGGATCGATTGCCCGAGGATCGGCGCGAGCTCGGTCGCGAACCGGCCGAGACCGCGGAACTGGATGAATCCTTCGGCGGCGTACCGCGACAGCTGGTGTCGCGCGATGACGGCGAACGGCAGGCTGACGAGGAGGATGCCCGCCGCGGCCGTCCCGATCGGGATGGCGGATCGGCTCCTCGCCCAGCGAGCCCATTCGGAACGGGCTTTCGGAACCAGGATCAGGATGGCCGCGGCGAGGAAGATGGGGGGCTCGAGAGCGCGAGAGAACGGGAGCGCGAGACCCGACGCAACGGACAGCGCGGCGGCCGTGCGCTTTTGGTCGCGCAGCCAGACGTCGGTCGAGGCCGCGAACGCCAGCATGAGGAACATGGGCAACGCGTACGGGCGTGCGTAGGCCGTGTACTCGGCGAAGGTCGGCGATACGGCGAGCACGAGGACCGGGAGAAAGGCCATGTGTCCGAGCCCCGCGCGCAGGCAGAGCAGGCCCATAAGGATGAGGCTTCCGACGCCGAACGCCGCGGACAGGGCGCGTTGCCTCGCGTCGCCTTGTCCGACCACGCGCTCGAACAGGGCATTCAAGAGCGGATCCAAAGGTGGTTGCTGTTGGACGAGCGACGTGTAGGACGTGCGGTGAAGATGACGGCTGTAAGAGCTCACCTGCAAGAGCTCGTCTATATGGTACGGCTCGTCGAAGACGGCCGCGACGATCACGATCGTCCCCAGGATCACGGCCGCCGCCACAAGCCAGACTTCCTTTCTCACGCCGGCTCCCTGCCGATTCTCTCGAGCACGGCGGACGCGACGGTCCGTCCGATGCTGATCGATGCGGTGGCGGCCGGCGACGGAGCGTTCAAGACATGGACCATGCGGTCGGCGTGGACGATGCGGAAGTCGTCGCTGAGCGCTCCGTTGCGCTCCAGCGCCTGGGCGCGCACGCCCGCGCCACCTTGCCGCACGTCGCGGACGTCGAGCTCGGGCACGAGCCTTTGCAGCGCCCGCACGAACGCCCGCTTCGACAGTGAGCGCAGCGCCTCGCCGAGCCCCATGCGCCAGTGGCGCGCGGCCATGCGCCAGAAGCCGGGGTAGAGCACGAATTCGAGAACGTCCCCGGCCGAGAAGCTCCACTTGCGGTAGCCGTGGCGCTTCAAGGCGAGCACCGCGTTCGGCCCCGCCTCGAGCCCGCCGCGGATCATGCGCGTGAAATGAACCCCGAGGAACGGGAAGGCCGGATCCGGAACCGGGTAGACCAGGTTCCGCACCAGTTGCGCCCGCTCCGGCACGACCTCGTAGTACTCGCCGCGGAACGGCACGATGCGAAGCCCCGGATCGACGCCCGCGAGCCTCGCCACGCGATCGGACTGAAGGCCCGCGCAATTGACCAGGAACCCGCAGCGCACCTCGCCCCTCGAGGTCTCAAGCACCATGCCGCCCTCTTCCCGGACGACGCCCTTGAGCCGGGTCGACAGGCGCACCTCCCCGCCGGCCTCGCGCACGCGCTTCGCGAACGCCTCCGTGACCGAGCAATAATCGACGATGCCGGTCTCGGGCACGTGCAGGCCCGCGATCCCGGACACGTGCGGCTCGAGCTCGCGGATCTCCTCGGGCCCGATCCGGCGCAGGCCGGAAAGGCCGTTGAGGCGGCCGCGCTGCTCGAGCTGGTCGAGGGCCGTGAGCTCGGAGGGGCTGGTCGCGACCACGAGCTTGCCGCAGCGCTCGAAAGCGATGCCGTGCTCCGCGCAGAAGCGGTAGAGGCTATCGCGCCCCTCGGCGCAGTTCTTCGCCTTGAGCGAGCCCGGCTTGTAGTAGAGCCCGGAGTGGATCACGCCGCTGTTGTTGCCGGTCTGGTGGGCCGCGAGGCGATCCTCGGCCTCGAGGACGACGACCGAGAGCCCGGGGCTTCGCACGAGCGCCATGGCCGTGGCCACGCCCACGATTCCGCCGCCGATCACCGCCACGTCGAAAGTGTTGCTTTCCATCCTTCCGGAAGGGGATCCTGCCATGGCGACATTATTCGACATCGGGGTGGGCAAGGTCAATCGGGCAGCAGGGATCGGGGCAGTCTATGTGGCGGGGCTTGACCCCATCTCCCGTCGGACAGCATTACCCGTCCATCCCGACCTTGCGCCTGCGCTCGCGCATGTGGGGATCGGACGTGTCCGGCTCGAGCTTCAGGACGACCTCGTCGCCCTTGAGCGGCCTGTAGAACTCGCGCCACAGGGTGCAAAACATGGCCTCGAGCTCCTCGGGGGAGAGGCGCAAGGGGCGGGCGACCACGTGCGCGCCGTTGTACTTCGCCCAGCGACGGTGCAGGAGCCGGCCCTGGCGCGCGAGCCTGTCGAAGTGCAAAGAGCCCGGGTAGGGCGTGAAGATGAAGAACTCGGCCGTGCGGATGCGCGCCTCGCGGCACAGCTCGAGGATGGAGTCCGTAAGCGCGGGATCATCCCAGTCGCGGCCGATGCCGAACGACGCGAAGAACCCGATGCCGCGGTCCTCGAGCATGCGCACCAGATCCGCCACCTCTCGGCGCAGATCCTCATCGCCCCCAAGAGCGCGGATGGACTTGGGGTCCACGTTGAGCGTGCAATAGAAGGTGGTCGCGCCGGCGCGCGCGAGGAGGTCGAGGAACGAAGGGTCCGTGTTGAGCGCCATGGTGGACGACACGAAGAGCTTCTTGCGCAGCGGCGCGAGCGCCTCGAGCAGCTCCTTCGACCACGCCTCGAGCCGGCGGCTCGGGAAGAACAGCATGTCGTCGGCCAGGTACACGTTCTCGTGGCGCAGGCCCCGGATCTCCTCGACGATCCTGTCGATGGGGCGCAGCCGGATGCGGTGCCCCATGTGCGTCGGGATGGCGCACATCCCGCAGTTGTAGGTGCAGCCCCGCGAGAGCTGGACCAGATCCTCGTGCCAGTCGTAGCCCTGCTTGTTGTAAAAGATCTCGCGCCGCGGGATCGGCATCTTCGCCAGATCGAGGCTCGTGCCGCCATGGTAAGTCGGCTTCAACGCTCCGCGGCGTGCATCGTCGAGGATGGCCGCCCACGTGGGCTCTCCTTCGCCGACGTTCACCGCATCCGCGTGCACGAGGCACTCGTCCGGCATCGTCGACGGGAAGAAGCCGCCCATCACGACCTTCTTCCCGGCGGCCCGGTAGCCGTCCGCGAGCTCGAAGGCGCGCGTGGCCTGGGGCGTGAAGCAGTTGACGGCCACGAGGTCGGTCTTCGCCCCGAAGTCGACCGGGTCGCCGCGGTTGTCGTCGACGAGCTCCACCTCCACGTCCTTCGGCGTGAGCGCGGCCAGGATGGGGATGCCGAGAGAGGGCGGCGTGGTGAAGTTGCCGAGGAAGTGGTCGACGAGCTCGCGATCGAGATCCGGAATGCTCTCCAGGAACTTTTTGAACCTGGGGTAGACGAACGTGACCTTCATGCTAGCCGCCGCGGTTCTCCTCGTCGAGGCGGCGCAGGCCCTCGAGCAGCAGCATCTCGGCGGTCATATTGATGACCCGATCGCCGGCCTTGAAGTCGGGCGCGAGCCTGAACGTGCCGTCGCGGAACTTGAGCATGGCGAAGAAGGCCTCCTCGCCGCACAGGTTCTCGAAGAACGCGTTGTAGATGTCGCCGTTCACGAAATGGATCTCGCCGCGCTTGTTCTCCATGACGAGCTTGAGCTGGCCGGTCTTGCGGCCGTGGGCCAGGATCTGCACCAGATCGGGCAGCGACATCTCGCGCAGGGATCCGGCCACGCCGCCCGCGGCGGTCGCGGTCTGCGCCTGCTCCAGGATGCGGTTGATCTTGCCCACCACGATGTCGACCGGGGAGGGCTTGACGACGTAGTCGAGCGCGCCCAGGCCGAAGCCCTTGTCCACGTCGCCCGCGGCGGTGCGCGCCGTGAAGTAGATGAACGGGATGCCCTTGGTCTTGGGATCGGCGTCCAGCTTCTTCTTGAGCTCGAAGCCGTCCACGGGTTGCAGCTCCACCTCGGACAGGATGAGGTGCACCGGCGACTCGTAGATGGCCTTGATGGCCGCGTCGGACGTGGTCGCGGTGCGCACCTTGAACCCGCGCGAGGTGAGCTGCAGGTCGAGGATCGCGCACTGCTCCGGATCCGCGTCGACCACGAGCACGGTCTGGGCGCCGGTCAGGAGCTGGCGCTTCAGGTCCTCGCCGGCCACCACGGCGCCGAACAGGTCGACCAGGTTCTCGTCGAAGATCTTTCCCCTTGCGGCCTTGAGCACGTTCATGGCGTCGGTCGTGGTGAGGATGCGCCGGTAGGGATTGCGCGCGTTCATGGTGAGGTCGCTGAACGTGTCGGCCATGGCCAGGATGCGCGCCCCGAGCGGGATCTCCTTGCCGCGTAAGCCCTCGGGGAAGCCCTGTCCGTCGGCGCGCTCGTACATGTGGCGCAGCGCGGCGAGCGTCTCGGTCGGCAGGGAGACCGACTCGAACAGCCGGACCGGCGTCTCGAAGCGCTTCTCGGCCGTGGTGCGGTGTCCATCCCACTCTGCCACGTTGAAGGGCGTCAGGTGGTAGGGGCTGCCCTTGCCGATGTCGTGCAGCAGCGCCGCCATGGTGTTGGCCGCGGTCTCGCGCGCCGACAGACCGATGCGCTGGCACATCTTCTCCGCATGGCGTCCGGTCAGCACCGAATGGCCGGCCAGATCGCCGCGGCTCGTCTCGAGCAGGGAGACCATGACCTTGAGCACCTCGACGATGGTCGCGCCTCCGGCCGCGGCCCCTGCGGCCGTGGTGCCCGTGGGCTGGCGCGTCGAGTTCTTCTCCATTTCCTCGGCCGAGATGTAGCGCTCCGCGCTGCTGGTGGTGACCAGGGCCGCGGCCATCTGCGCTTCGTCGAGCAGGTTGCGCTCGTAGACGTCCATCATGGTGTGGAACTGCAGGAAGCTGTCCTTGTCGAGCCCCGCGAAGGCGTGGATGTCGCCCTTGTAGAACTTCTGGATGGCCGCCTTGATCGCGGCCGGGCGCGCCACGTAGAAGCGGACCTTCGCCACCTTGCCCGCGATGCAGATCTCGCGTTCGATTTCCAGGTTGGCCGGGTCCGCGGTCACGACCGACAGCATGTTCTCACGCTCGTCGAAGAGGATCGGGAAGACCTGGTGCTTCACCGCGAGGTTGAGCGGTATGCGATCCAGGATCTGCTTGCCGATGTCGGCCTTGCGCAGCTTGTCCGCGGTCACGAAGCGGGTCCGGCTCCATTGGGCGATCTGCTTGAGCAGGGTGGCCTCGTCGATGGCCAGGGACTCGATGAGCGCCTCTTCGATCGAGCCGCCGTAGTTCTGCAGGTGGTGCAAGGCGGCCTGGTACTTCTCCCGGGTGATGACGCCCGCGGCGAGAAGCTTGTCGGCCAGCTCTGTCAGAGATTTCGGCATCCCACCTGTTCCCGCGGACCCTCGGACGGTTCCTTCCCAATGGTTAAAAACCTATTTTAGCCGAACGACGACGAAAAGCAAAAGCCGGCTTCAAAGGATGGGGCGTAGCGGCACGGGCATGAAGACGAGCGCGAAGAGGAGCACGCACGTCCAGCCGATCGCCCTGTGCCGCGGCGAGAGCACCTCGTCGTCCGTGGGCGGATGCGAAAGGCCCCGCTTGCTCACCGCGCCGAAGACGAGCAGGAGCGCCCCCATCACGAGCCAGTTCGAGCCGGGCAGCACGTACATCCACGCGTCGGCGCGCGGGGACGCCGCGTGCAGGTAGTCCCAGGCGCCCCTGCCCGCGGTGCAAAGCCCCAGCAGCACGAGCCCCGCGTGGGCGAGGCGCGAGATGCGGGCGTGGGACTTGCCCCACAGGGCGTACGCGATGTGGCCGCCGTCGAGCTGGCCGACCGGAATCAGGTTGACCATGGTCACGAGCAGGCCGATCCAGCCGGCCCAGGCGAGCGGGTGCAGCACCACGTCGTGGCCCGCGGGGATGGGACCGACCGCGACGCGCTTGAGGAACATGTAGAGCAGCGACTGACCTTCCATCATGCCGCCGGCCTGCATCGGCTCGACCGGCGAGAGGCGAAGCCCCGCGAGCAGCACCGGCAGGGCCACGGCCACACCCGCCAGCGGTCCGGCCGCTCCGATCTCCATGAGCGCGTCGCGCGAGCGGATGCGGCCGCGCATGACGATGACCGCGCCCAGGGTGCCGAACAGGGAAACGGGGAATGGAATGAAGTACGGCAACGACACGTCGACCCGGTTGCGCCGCGCCATCACGTAGTGGCCGGCTTCGTGGCAGGCCAGGATGGCCATGAGCGCACCCATGTGCATGAGACCATTGCGGACGGCCTCGCCCCACGTCGACGCGGCGGAGTACGCGCCGCCCGCGAAGAACGTGGAGAGAAGCGTGAGCGCGAACAGGACCGCGTGGAGCGCGGGGTTGCGCCTCCGTACGGGCTCAGCCACGGTCGCCGCCCATCATGGCCTTGCGAAGCGCCGCGAGCGCGCCGTCGAGGGTGGCTCGCACCTCCACGCTCCCCACCGTCACCTTGCAGCCGGCCGGCCCCACGGACGGATCCTCGGCCACGCGCACGCCGCGCGCGGCGGCCATGGCGTCGACGTCCGAGCGCGCCCGGTCCCCGGGGTGCACGTGGATGACGAGGGATCCCGCGTCGCCCGCGGCAGCGAGCGCCTGCCCGTAGATGCCGTCTAGCGTTGATGGGTCGAGCTCCACCGCTTGCCCCACGATGCGCCGCGCGCACAAGAGAGCCAGATCCACCACATCGCCGCGCAGCTCGTCCTCGATCCGGGCGCGCATACGGATGAGCGACGCGGAATGTGCGAGGGCGTCCGCGGCCGGATCGCCGCCCTCGAGCGCCGTTTTGCCCGAAGCTGTCTCAGGGGTTTTCTTGATCACCCGGCCCATGCGGTGCCTCCTCAAGGATCCTGCGGATGCGGGCGCGCATGCGGCTCGGCTCGCCCGGCCCCACAACGGCTCCGGCCAGGCAGGCCATGCGGGCAAGCGCATCCCCGTCGCTCGCGGCAATCCGCTCGGCCACGGCTGCCGCCGCGTCCGGGCTGCGAGAGAGGGCCACGGCCAGCGCGGCCAGGGCCTTGCGCCGCGCGGACGGAGCATGGTCAGTGGGCGACAGGGCGGCCGCCACGTCTGACCGATCGAGCGCCTCGCCGAGCCTTTCGAGCGCATCCGGATTCTCCCACGCCCGGGCGGCGAAGGACGGTGCCGCCGTGGCGGCCTGCGGGCCCATGGCCGCGCGCACGGCCCGCGTGAGGCTTTCGGGATCCGGTCCGGCCTCGATCACGGCCAGCACCTCCTCGACCGCAGCTGCGGTCTCGGCCGGGAGCACGTGCCAAGGCCCCTCACCCGCCCTGCGTCCCCGCGCGTGCGCCAGCGCGGCCAGACCCAGGATCCGCCCTCCGCGACGCAGCAGCCTCGCCTCGCCCGTGCTCATCGCCATCGCCTCCCGGCACATCGGCTTCGGCTGCCATATCACGACCACGCTCCGGCAGGAACCCGCCATGACCGTGGATCGTAATCGAAAATTCGATTACTATCTAACTGTGTAGGGTCAAGCACCATGAAGGAGAAACGCTGATGCATAAGATAGACGGGATACTGTGGCTCGGAGCGTTCCTCGGCGTGCTCGTGCTCGCGGGCTGCGGGGACGAGAGCACCACGGGTGGCAACATCGGCGATGATACGAGCGGGGACTCGGACGCGGACACGGATGGTGACACGGACAGCGACGCGGACACGGATGGTGACACGGACGGCGACACGGACACGGATGGTGACACGGACGGCGACAGCGACGCGGATTCCGATGCGGACACAGACACCGACACCGAGACGCAATGCGTGGACAACGACAACGACGGATGGTGCTCCAGCCTCGACTGCTCGGACACGGACTCCGCGGTCAACCCGGACGCCGACGAGATCCCGAACAACGGGATCGACGAAGACTGCGACGGCGTGACAGACGAGGTCGACACCGGACCGATTGAGGACACCGACACCGAGACCGGGCCCATCGAGCAGGACTGCTCGGGGTGCGTGGGCGTGGGCAACACGCTCGACAACATGCTGTGCGCCATCGACCTGTGCGACTCGAGCACCGTGCTCGGCAACACCTACGCCTCGCCGACCGGCTCGAACACGACGGGAACCTATGCCGCGGTGGCCCGGTTCGGCGACGCCACCAACGATCTGGCGCCCAAGCTCAACGGATCGTACGCGCTCATGGCGAGCGGCACGGCCACGGGCACAATCCACACCATGCCCATGGGCGGCAACTCAAAGACCGATCCGTTTTCCAAGAACAAGTTCCAGGAGATCTACGACGTGATGGAGTGGAAGCTGCGGCTCAAGGCGCCCCCGGGCGCCGCCGGATTCAAGGTCAACTACGTGTTCTTCTCCGAGGAATACGACGAGTATGTGGGGTCGCAGTACAATGATAAATTCTACATCTTCATCGAGGCGCCGAGCACCAACAACGGCAAGCGCACGGTGATCAACTTCACCAATTGCCGCAACCCGGCCAAGTACAAGGACTTCGTGTGCGACGGGGCCACGATGGACTACTGCGTGGACGGCCAGTACTACTGCTACATCGCCATCAACACGGCGCTCTCGGAGTGCTGCTGGTACGGCGGATGCCCCAAGGGCAAGTGGACCACGGACGTCGCCGGGACGGGCTATTCGTGCGCCGCGAACCAGATGATGGACAGCTCGAACACGGGATCGTCCACGGGCTGGCTCGCGACCGAGTGGGCCGTGCAGCCGGGCGAGGAGTTCAATCTCATCTTCCACGTCCACGACACGTCGGATGAGATCCTGGATTCCGAGGTCATCCTCGACTCCTTCCAGTTCATGGGCAAGGTCACGCCCGGCACGCATCCGGATTGACATGACCGAGGCACGCAGAGCGCAAAGCGTCCACTGCGGCGACTGCGGAGGAGCGCTTGAGAAGGGGCGGCCCAACTGCCCGTACTGCGGCGCGCTCATCGATCTCGTCGATGCGCGGCTGACCGCCTACTGTGGCGAGTGCCTGGCCATGTCGCCCGACGGCGCCATGTTCTGCTGCGAGTGCGGGCGAAAGCTCGGCGCACAGGACGCGGGCGTGGAGGAGACGGACTCCACGTGCCCGCGCTGCCAGGTGCGCCTGCGCAGGCGCGAGGTCGGGCGGCACCGCGCGTTCGAATGCGCCATGTGCTACGGGCTGTTCGTGGGCGTGGACGATCTCGAGCTCATCGTCCGCGAGCAGGAGGAGCGCGTCAGCGATCCCGGAGCCGCGGGCGGTCCGCAAAGGGCCACTCTCCCGGGCGATCCGGTCGCGTACCTCAAGTGTCCCGTGTGCGGGACGTCCATGAACCGGCTCAACTACGGCCGGTTCTCCGGCGTGATCATCGACTTCTGCCGCAGGCACGGCTACTGGCTCGACGCGGGCGAGCTCGAGAAGATCGCCAGGTTCGTGGCCACGGGCGGGCTCGCCAGGAAGTACGAGCGCGAGGTGGAGGAGCTCAAGATGGAGAAGGAGCGCCTCTCGAGCCTGCCCACGTTCGGCGAAGCCCCGGGCGCCAAGTACGATCTGCGCGACGACTCGGTCTTCACCGGCCGCGGCCGCGGCATCGGCAGCTTCGGAGACGACATCACGCAGATCGTGGACATGATCTCGAGCCTGTTCCGGCGCTGAGTCCTACGCCGGAAATTTCGGGCGACGCGCACGAGGGTGCTAACTTCGTGTCATGGTGCGGATTCCAAAGCGCAGATCCGCGCTCTTCACGGTCGCCGCGGCAACGGCGCTCGCGCTCGCATGCGGGTGCGGGGCGCCGGCCAAGAAGCACACGACGAGCCCGTCCGGCCACGCGGCCCACAGAGAGCCGGTGCGCGGCAAGGCGCCGTCCGCGAGCGAGGACACGCGCGCGGCCACGCTCGGCCGGCAGGGGGGCTGGGGCCTCACGTCGGACAAGGTGCGCGAGGTCTCGCCGCTCGTCGTGAGGGCCGCTCGGGAAAACCGTCTGCCCGAGGATCTCGTCTACGGCATCATCTGGGTGGAGTCGCGGTTCAATCCCAAGGCCGTCTCGCCGGTGGGCGCGCGCGGGCTCATGCAGCTCATGCCAAAGACGGCCGGTTATCTGGCGGGGCTCATCGACTGGCGCGGGACACACCAGGAGTTCGATCCGGAGTTCAACATCGCGGCGGGCAGCTACTACATCGCGAGGCTCATCGACGAGTTCAACGGCGACGTGGATCTCGCGCTTGCGGCCTACAACGCGGGTCCCACCAATGTGCGGCGCTGGATGCGGGGCACGGGCCTGCCGCCGGTCTCGGTCGAATACTTCACGATGGTGCAGACCGCGCGGTCGTTCTTCAAGGGACGCACGCCGGACGGACGGCCCGGCGTGACCGACGGGGATCTCGACCGCCTGGGCCTCGCGATTCTGATCGCCGGCCTGTCGACAAAGGACGTGGGCCTCGACCGGCCCGACGATCCTCACCCGTTCTGAAGGTCCGAGCCGTTTCGCGGAAGGATCATTCGCCGTCCGTGTCGGGGAGGCAGATGAGGCAGGGCCACATCTTGGCATAGACGCCGGTCTCGCAGCAGACACGGTTGCCGTTGCACATCATGTCGTCGTGCACGGTTCCCTTCTGCTGGTCGCAGGCGGGTTGCGACATGCACTCGAATTGGCACTCGGCGGGCCCGGTGTCGCTGTCGCCGTCGGAGTCCGAATCGCCGTCCGAGTCCGAGTCGCCGTCCGAGTCCGAATCACCGTCGGAGTCCGAACCGCTGTCGGCAGCTGTTTCCGTGCCGGTATCTGTCTCTTCCCCGGTGTCCGTTCCCCCGGCATCCGTGTTCAATGAGGGGGGGTTGCTGTTGCAAGCAACGATCAGGATTCCCAGAAAACTAACCAGAGCGCAAAAGAACATACCGTGCTTCATGTCGGTGCTCCTTAAGCTTCGCCGCGGCCATGCATGCCGGACGACGACTCCGCTATCGGTTTTGGAGTGGTCCCATCCGCTTCGCTCGGCTCACGAAAATGCCGTTCGCGGCATGACGAGGCGCGGGTGATGCCGCGGGACCGCCCTACTGTTGCCTGGGGGGCCCCGCGGTGGTTCCGGCCGAAGGGGGCTCCGATTCAAGAGTCGGCTTCCGGACGTCCTCTTCAAGGGGGGCATTCTGCTGTTTTTGCGCCTTGCGTTGCTGCTTCTCGTCTCTCTTTCGCTGCTTCGCCATATCCTTCTGGCGTTTCTCAAACTTGTAGTTGACCTTCGCCATGCGCCTTCCCTTCTGTTCGGTTGTTCCACGCAGGAACGTATCACGGGGATGGAGCGGAAAGAAAAAACCCTTTCTTGTGGCTAATCTTCGCAAAGAGGTCTATTCTTTTCCAGAATTCGCCCGGGTGTTCCAGGCGGAACGAAGAACCGGCGCGATCCTTTCCGAGCATTCGCTGCGGTTCCACTCCACGCTCGGAAGAGGAAACGAAACACAATGAAAATCTACGTCGGCAACATCCCATTCAGCATGGATGAAGGCGGGCTTCGCAAGCTCTTCGCGGAATTCGGCGAGGTCGACACGGTCAACGTGGTCACGGATCGCGAGAGCGGACGTCCTCGCGGATTCGCCTTCGTCGAGATGCAGGACGGGGATGCGCGCAAGGCCATCGGCGGGCTCAACGAGCGCGAGGTGGACGGTCGTCGGCTGAACGTGAACGAGGCCCGTCCCCGCGAAAATCGTGGTGGTGGTGGTGGCGGCGGCGGCGGCGGCGGCCGGCGCGGCGGTTGGTGAGCCTCCCTTCACCCGCGGCGGAAGGAATCGGCATCGAAGCGAAGACGCCGGACGCACCGTCCCGCCACAAGCGGCCGGAGCCTCACCCGGCGCGTTCGGGAACGGTTCGATGCCTCGGTTGCGGCGGATCTTTCCTGTCGTGGGATCGCACTCGCAACCGCCTGTGCGCGTCCTGCGCGAAACGTAGATAAGAACGATATCCGATCGCCCGTTCGGCCTGTGGATCGGCCGGCATCGAAGTGTTATGGCAGGTCCATGAGGCATTGGGTCGTGATCCTCGCGGCATCCGTCGCCCTGCATGGGCTTCTCTTTATCGCGCTCTTCCCGCCCGCGCCCCGGACCTCGAACGAAGCGCGGCCGCACGCCGAGGCCGAGCTCCTCATCGCCCCGAAAGCGACGCCAGGTCCGGCTTTGCCCGCGGCCGCCCCGCTTCGCGCGACATCGGCGAGACCGCGTCCGAAGCGCGTCACGTCCGCGCAGTCGGCCATTTCGGAGATCGCAGTGGAGACCGGCCCGATCGCGGGCCCGACTCAGTCCGCTTCCAGGGCGATCGAGCTCGCAGGCGCCCTGGGCCCGGCAGTACCGGACTCATCCGCCGCGGTTTCCGATCCCGTGCCGCCCGCGGCCGTTCCTGCTCCCGACTACAGGCGCATCGCTTCCGACTGCTCGAGGCGCATCGAGAGCGTGCTGCGCTATCCGGCGCTCGCGAGGCGCGGCCGCATCGAGGGCACGGCCACGGTGCGCTTCCTGGTCGACGGGAGCGGGACCCCGCGGCGTCCCGACCTGGTGTCATCTTCGGGCCACCGCCTTCTCGACGAGGAGGCGCTCGCCGCGGTCGTGCGCGCCGCGCCTTTCCCCTCCTGCGACAGACCCCTGGTCGTGCCCGTGGTGTTCGCGCTGAAACGGTAGGCGCGCAAGGGTGCGTCCCTTTGCCCGAACCGGCCGAGAAAATCGTGGCGTATTCGGGCGCCGTGCGTAAGAATCGACTCGTAATGCCATGAGACACCGTTGGGAGGCGCCCATGTGCCAGGTTCGCGTCATGCTCGGATTGTCCGGTCCGCTGCTTTCGCTCTCGCTCCTCGGCCTCGCCGGATGCGACCGCGGCCGTGACGGGCACGCGCCCCGCGCCTCGGCGCCCAAACCCGTGCCAGCGACGACCCGCCAGACGCCGAAGAACTCGAACCGGTGGCTCAACGACGTGCAGGAGCGCATCGCGAACGAGGAGTATCGCGTCGCGCGGCAGGACGATTGGAGCTTCGCCGCCGCGAACCGGGCGCACAATCTGCGCGCGCGGTTCCGGGACGGCGCTGCGCGCATCGAGCCGCGCGAGAGCGTGGCCGGCCAGGGACACTGGGCTGCGACGCTCGCGGTGACCGGGTTCGGCCGCGAGGGCGCCGTGCTGGACGTGGATCGCGGCGAGGCGCGCTCCGGGGCGTGCGACGACAAGGCAGGGCCGGGCGCCACGGATGAGTGTTTGAAGCGGTTGGAGATCGTTCGGGACGGGCTCGTCGAGTGGTGGGGCAACTGGGTCGACGGGATGGAACAGGGGTTCGACGTGGCCGAGCGGCCCGAGGGCGTGGGCGAGCTCGCGATCCGCGTGGAGGTCGAGGGGCTCGAGGCCAAGCAGGACGGCCCGACCGGCGCGCTGCTGCGCCAGAACGGCGAGCTGCGCTTGGCTTACTCGGGCCTGTCTGCCAAGGACTCGGCCGGCAAGGCGCTGCCCGCGCGCATGGCCGTCGGGGCGGACTCGATCCTGTTCTTTGTCGACGACGATGACGCAACATACCCCGTCGTCATCGATCCGCTCCTCACCTCGCCCGCCTGGACCGCGGAGAGCGACCAGGCAGGCGCCCAGTTCGGGTATTCGGTCGCGTCCGCGGGTGACGTGAACGGCGATGGGTTCAGCGATGTCATCATCGGGGCGCCATACTACGACGGCCTGACAGACGAGGGCGCAGCATTCGTGTTCCATGGATCATCATCTGGCCTTTCGACCTCGGCCAACTGGACCGTGAAGGGCGGACAGGCGAGTGCGCTTTTCGGCAACTCCGTCGCTTCGGCAGGAGATGTGAACGGCGACGGGTACGAAGACGTCATTGTTGGCGCTTATGCTTTTGACAACGGCCAGACCGACGAGGGCCGCGTCTTCGTCTACCACGGCTCGTCCACCGGCCTCTCGACCACTCCAGCGTGGACCGCGGAGAGCGACCAGGCGAGCGCGGAATTCGGAATCTCGGTGTCGTCGGCCGGCGACGTGAATAGCGATGGATATGCGGATGTCATCGTAGGCGCACACAAGTTCGCCAACGGCCAGGCCGCCGAAGGCCGAGCGTACGTGTATCACGGCTCGGCTTCCGGGCGGTCAGCGACAGCCAACTGGACAGCGGAGGGTGATCAGATCGGCGCACACTTCGGCACCGCCGTCGCGTCGGCAGGAGACGTGAACGGCGACGGGTACACGGACGTCATCATCGGCGCTCCTGACTATGACAAAGGAATCACGGATGAAGGCGCGGCATTCGTTTTCCACGGCTCGGCCTCGGGTCTTTCTTCCACATACTGGATCGCCGGAAGCATGCAGGCGAACTCCAACTACGGCGGCTCCGTCTCGTCCGCCGGAGATGCGAATGGCGACGGGTACGCGGATGTCATCGTCGGCGCTCGAAACTACGACAACGGCCAGACCGACGAAGGCCGCGTCTTCTTCTACAAGGGTGGTCCGGACGGCCTCTCGCCGTCCGCGGATTGGACGAACGAGAGCAACCAGGCGAATTCCGGGTACGGGAAATCGGTCGCCGGGGCAGGGGATGTGAACGGAGACGGATACTCCGACTTCATCGTCAGCGCTCACCGATATGACAACGGCCAAACGGACGAAGGTCGGGTTTTCGTGTACTACGGCTCCGCCAGCTCCTTCTCCTCCACCGGTGCCTGGACGGTGGAGAGCGACCAGGCGGAGGCGCTCTTGGGCAACTCGGTGTCTTCTGCCGGTGATGTCAACGGCGACGGCTACTACGACATCATCATCGGCTCATCCTACTACGACAACGGCCAGACCGACGAAGGCCGCGCCTACGTCTACTACGGTTCCGCCGCCGGCCTTGCGACGTCTTCCGGTTGGACCGCTGAGAGCAATCAGGCGAACGCGGTGTTCGGATATTCCGTCTCCTCGGCCGGTGACGTGAACGGCGACGGGTACGCCGACGTCATCGTCGGCGCCGACTATTACTCCAACGGCCAAACCGGTGAGGGGCGCGCCTACATCTATCACGGCGCGGCGTCCGGTCTCTCCACCACCGCGGCCTGGAGCGACGAAGGCAACGAGGCCAACGCGCTCTTCGGAAAATCCGTATCCGCTGCCGGGGACGTGAATGGCGACGGCTACGGCGATGTCATCGTGGGTGCGCCTTCGTACGGCAACGGTCAATCCGGTGAAGGAAGAGCGTTCGTCTACCATGGATCGACCTCCGGTCTGTCGGCCACACCCGACTGGACAGCGGAGGGCGACCAAGTCAACGCATGGTTCGGCTTCTCCGTTGCCGCTGCAGGGGATGTGAATGGCGATGGGTACGGCGATATCATCGTAGGCGCCAATCAATACGACAATGACCAAACCAACGAGGGCCGGGCGTTCGTGTTCCACGGTTCTGTTTCGGGACTATCGGCCGCTGCCGACTGGACCGCTGAGAGCGATCAGGCGGACGCGGAATTCGGTCGCTCCGTGGCGTCTGCCGGGGATGTGAACGGCGACGGCTACGGTGATGTCGTTGTAGGAGCACCCTACTACGACAACGGCCAGACCGACGAGGGCCGCGCATACGTCTATTATGGCTCCGCCACCGGGCTCGCGGCGACCGCGAACTGGATCAAGGAGAGCGATCAGCCGAACTACGCGTTGGGGTATTCCGTTTCCTCCGCCGGCGACGTGAACGGCGACGGATATGGGGATGTCATCGTCGGCGCCCCAAATCCAACGGGGAATGGTAACAATAACGGCTTCGCATATGTTTTCTACGGCTCGGCCTCGGGGCTCGGAGTTGCGGCTGATTGGACCGCCAGTGTGAATCCTGTCAATTTCGGCATGTCGGTCGCTACTGCAGGAGATGTCAACGGCGACGGGTACAGCGATGTTGTCATCGGCTCGCCCCGTTACGGAAACGGCCAGACCCTCGAGGGCCGAGCGTACGTGTACCATGGCTCTGCCAGCGGATTGGCGACAACCGCCGGTTGGGGTGCCGAGAGCAACCAGGCGAGCGCCTCCTACGGCTGGTCCGTTGCATCCGCCGGGGACGTGAACGGGGACGGTTACTCGGATATCGTTATTGGTTCCTATATGTACGACAACGGCCAGTCGAACGAAGGCCGCGCGTTCCTCTACTACGGCAACGGCGGTGCGGGCCTCTCCGTTCGCCCCCGGCAGTTCAACGCCGACGGCGACCCGCAGATGCAGGCGTTCGCCAAGGCCGAGACGGGCAACATCCAGATCCAGATACCGGCGCGCTCCGATCGCGGCCGCACCAAGGTCAAGCTCGAGTACGAGATCCAGCCGCACACGACGCCGTTCGATGGAACGGGGCTGCGGCGGTCGGCGAGTTGGACCGACACGGGCAACCCCGCGGACGGCGTGAACGATCTCACCGAGACCGTGAGCGGGCTTTCGGGAGGCGACTACCACTGGCGCGCGCGGCTCGTCTACCACCCTTCCTCACCGGGCGGTGGCGAGCACTCGCGATGGATCGTGTACGACAGGATCGGCTCGTGGCAGCCGGACTTCCGCATCTCGGTCGAGAAGAAGCCCGACGGCGAGACCTGCGGCGGCGCCGGCGAGTGCCTGAGCGGCAACTGCGTGGCGGGCACGTGCTGCTTCGACCCGTGCGCGACGCCGCCGGATTGCAAGGTCCCGCCGGCCACCTGCCCGGGCGGCACGGCCTGCTCCTACGAGAACGCCGCGGACGCCACCCAATGCCTCGGCGGAGGCGGCCTGTGCAAGGGCGGCGAGTGCGTGACGAACGAGTGCTATCTCGGCGCGTGGTACGCGAGCGGCCAGCCCACGGAAGGCTGCAAGTTCTGCGACCCGGCCACGAGCCGGACCGCGTGGACCGACCGTCCCAACACGTACCCGGACTCCTGCGGCACGGCCGCCTGCCCGGCCGACGCCTGCTCCGGCGGAGCGTGGCTCGACTACGGCGCGTCCTGCCAGCTCACGTGCAACGGCTTCGGGATCTGCGGCTCGTCGTGCGCGTGCACGCCGGCCACGACCGCCTGCTCGGCCGCAGGCTGCTGCCAGTCCGCTTGCGCTCCGGCCACGGGCTGCTACACCACCGCCGGCTCGTGCGGCGGGACCGACACGTGCAACGCCAACGTGCTCACGGTGGGAAACTCGTGCACCGGCTGCGCGCTGAACGGCGCCATCGGCGCATGCGCGGGCGGCGCGACCTACACATGCAACTCGAGCGTGCACCCCACGTGCGAGAGCCGCTCGTGCAATGGGGCCACGTACTATTGCACGAACGGGGGCGGCATCTGGCAGTGGCGCACGGGCACGGGCTGCGACGACGGGGCCCTGTGCACGTACGGGGACGCGTGCGGCGGCGGGACGTGCAGCGGCACGGCGGTGAGCTGCACGGACACGGCGTGCGTGGACCGGACGTGCAACGGGACGAGCGCCTGCGCCGAGAGCTACATGAGCGGGTCGACCTCGTGCGGCGCCACGGCTTGTCCCGCGGACTCGTGCACCGGGCTGACGTGGCACAACTACGCAGCGACCTGCACGCGCTATTGCAACGGGTCGGGGAACTGCAACACCTGCTCCTGCGCGCCCGTCGACGTGACGTGCACGGCCGGCGGGTGCTGCCAGGCCGCATGCGATGCCGCGACCGGGTGCTCGAGCGCAGCCGGATCCTGCGCGGACGTATGCGGCGCGACGACGCTCGAGGTGGCGCGCACCTGCTCGGGGTGCGGGGCGAACGGCGCCTCGGGCACATGTGCCGGCACGACGCACGCCTGCAGCGCGGGGAAGGCCTGCGCGCAGGTGACCTGCGGCGGAACGGCGTACACCTGCACGAACGACGGCGGCACGTGGCAGTGGCGCGCGTCGGCCGCCTGCAACGACGGGAACGCCTGCACTTACAACGACACCTGCTCCGGGGGCGCGTGCCAGGGGCAGCCCATCACGTGCACGTCGGACACGTGCATGACGCGGACGTGCAACGGCACCTCCACGTGCACCGAGAATGCGGCCATCCTCGGCACCCCCTGCGGGACCTCGGCATGCCAGGCGGACGCGTGCGACGGGCTTGTGTTCGAGAACTACCCGGCGACGTGCAACCGAACCTGCGATGGCGACGGCACGTGCCAGACGTGCACGTGTACGGCGACAACGACGAGCTGCGCGGCGGGGTCGGGCTGCTGCACGGCGATCTGCAACCCGACGACCGGGTGTGCAACCCAGCCGGGGACTTGTGGCGGGGGAGGGGACACGTGCGGCGCCGAGGTCCTGACCGTCGGACAGGTCTGCAACGGGTGCGGCTCAAATGGCGCGGAAGGGACTTGCGTCGCGGGCGGGACGTTCACGTGCAGCGACGCGGTGCACGACGAGTGCGAGCTCGCGAGCTGCGGCGGGAACCCGCTCTACTGCGTGGAGGACCTCATTGACGGCTGGGGCTGGAACACGGATCCGGCCTGCGACGACGGCGACGCGTGCACCCACGACGACGCATGCGCGGGTGGCGCCTGTGCCGGGACGCCCATGGAGTGCGTGTCGGACGCCTGTAAAACGCGGGCCTGCAACGGCACATCCGAGTGCGACGAGCAGGACGTGGACGCGGGCACGCCGTGCGGCGCGGAAGACTGCCCCGCAGACTCGTGCGGCGGGACGACATGGAGCGACTACCCGGCCGCGTGCGAGCGGGCCTGCGACGGCGCTGGTGCGTGCGCGGGTTGCGAATGCCAGCCGATGACCGACGCGTGCTCGGCCTCGGGCTGCTGCCAACCCGTGTGCGTGAACGCGACCGGCTGCGCCACGGTTGCCGGGACCTGCGCGGACGCGTGCGGCGGCCCGGTGATGACCGTCGCGCGCACGTGCTCGGGGTGCGGCGCCGACGGCGCGGCCGGAGCGTGCTCGGGCGCGGACCACGCCTGCGACGCTCTCGTGGAGTGCGAGGCGCGCAGCTGCGGCGGGCACATGTATTATTGTACCAACGTCGGTGGAATCTGGTCGTGGCGCCAGGGCCTCGAGTGTGACGACGGCGAGCCGTGCACATACGGCGACCGGTGCTCGGGCGACGTGTGCCAGGGGACGTCGATCACGTGTCAGTCGGACGCGTGCATGGCGCGCTCGTGCGACGGCACGGCCTCCTGCGCCGAGACTCCCAAGCCGGACACGACCTCGTGCGGGGAGCAGCCGTGCCCGACAGGCGGGTGCAGCAGCGGAAGCTGGGCCGCATACGACAAGACCTGCGACGTCAAGTGCGACGGGGCGGGATCGTGCGAGGCCACCTGCGACTGCGAGCCGGTCGAGGAGCAGACCTGCACGGCGTCCGGCTGCTGCGACGCCGCGTGCTCGAACGCGCTCGGGTGCTACACGGTGGCCGGCACGTGCTCCGGCACTGACACCTGCGCGGCAAACCTGCTCGTCATCGATCCGTCGTGCGCGGGCTGCGGCCCGAACGGCGCGAACGGAACGTGCGGCCCGAGCGGCTCGTACGCGTGCACGGACGCGGATCACGCGGAGTGCGACGCCCGGACCTGCGGCGGCACTCTCTACTACTGCACCAACGCGGGAGGGACGTGGGCTTGGCGCGCCTCGGCAGCCTGCGTGGACGGCGACGATTGCACCTACGGCGACTCCTGCGGTGCCGGGGCCTGCGCCGGCGTCGCCCTGACCTGCGACGACGGCAACTGCCTCGACCGCTACTGCGACGGCTCGAGCACCTGCGGCGAGTCCGTGCTCGAAAACGGCGAGCCCTGCGACGACGGCAACCCCTTGACCGACGGCGACGAATGCATTGCGGGGGGCGTCTGCGCCGGCCTCGAGGCCGGAGGCTGCGATCTGCCGATCGAGGCGGCTTTGCTGCCGTTCGCGGAGAACGGCTCCACCACGGGTCGCTCAAGCCACGTGAACGACTACGGCGAGCTGTGCGGCGGCTACGTACAGCCGGCGTCCGACGTGGTGTACGAGGTTGACCTGCACGCTGGCGACGAGCTGCGGGTGACCGTCACTCCTGACGCCGGCTTCAATACCGCCATCCGTCTCATCGCGGCGTGCGCCGATGGTCTCGACTGCCTCGGGTCGCGCAACGCGGCGGGCGCTGGCGGGGAGGAGGTCCTCGACTACACGACCACCGGGGACGGGGCCGTGACGGTCGTCGTCGAGGGCGTAGGCACGGGCGCGAACGGCGACTACCACGTCGATATCCGGCTCCTCAACGAACCGATCGACGCGGGCGGAGACGGCGGCGACGCGGCGACCGACACGGACACGGATTCCGATTCCGATTCCGATGCCGACGCGGATTCCGATGTCGATTCCGACACGGATGCGGACACGGACGCCGATTCCGACACGGACGCGGACGCCGATACCGACGGCGATGCCGATACCGATACCGATACCGACACAGGCACCGACACTCACGTGGACACGGGCACCGGCACGGACGGGGACGGGGGCGGCGAAGGCACGGACTCACGCATGGGCGGGTCGACAGGGAGCCACGGTTGCGGCTGCTCCGTGATCGGGGCATAGGAGAGGAGTGGGACGCATGAGAAGCCAGCCAACCGTTGCCATCCTCGTCGCGGCCTGCCTCGCCCTATGGGCCGAGTCCGCGCGCGCCGGGACCGACGACGAGGCCAAGGCCCTGTTCCGGAGCGGAGTGGCCCTCTTCAAAGATGGCGACTACCGGGCCTCGGCCGAGGCGTTCGAAAAGGCTTACGCGCTCAAGCCCACGTACAAGCTGCTCTACAACATCGGGCAGGCCCGGGCCGCGGCGCACGAGTACGACCTGGCCATCTCGGCCTTCGAGCGCTATCTGGTGGACGGCGGCGACGAGCTCGACTCGGCGCGGCGCGACGAGGTGCTCGCGGAGATCGCCAAGATGCGCCCGCTCGTGGGCTTCCTGGAGATCCGCGGGCCGGATGGGCTCACCCTCCTCGTGGACGGCCGCGAGCGCGGTCGGACGCCGTTGCAGGGCAAGCTCATGCTGACCGTGGGCAAGGCGCACCGCGTGGAGGTGCGCGACGGCGGCAAGCCCCTCATCATCAAGGACGTGCAGGTTTACGGCGGCACGATCGAGGTGGTGGAGGCGGCGCGGGAGGCCGGGCCGGAGCCGGAGTCCGCCCCCTTCGCGCAGCCTGCGAAGGAGCCCACCTCGCCTCCCACCAAGGCGCCCGAGCCGGCCGTCAACGACACACTGTGGGTCGCCGGATGGATCACTCTCGGGACCGGGGCCGCCGCGCTCGTCGCGGGCGGGGTCCTGGGCGGTCTGGCCCTGTCGCAGTCGGGTACGCTCGACGAGGTGTGCCCCGGCGGCGGCTGCTCGCCGAACCGGGAGGCCGAGGTGAAGGCCCTCGACTCCATGGCTCTCGGGGCCGACATCCTGCTCGGAGTCGGGGCGGCGGCGGCCGCGGCCGGGGTGGTGATGCTCCTGTGGCCGGCAAAGGAAGGCGAGAGCGCCGCGGCGGTGGTCCCCATGCCGGGAGGCGCGGCGGCCATGGTCGCCTTCTAGCGAGGAACGAGGCGATGCATCGCGTCAATCTCAAGGTGCTGTGTGCATTCGCAGCCCTGCTCGCGGGCCCGGTCGCGGCCTGCGAGGCCGTGATCGAGGACTACGAGGTGAAGACCTGCGATCCGGATCCGCCCGCGAGCTGCGCGGACCTCGGCGACACGGACGCGGAGCGCGTCGGGTGCTGCACGGACGGAGCCAAGGCCGTGTGGTGGTGCGAGGGCGGCGCGCTCAAGAGCCTCGACTGCGGCGAGCTCACCTGCGACTACGACACCAAGCTCAAGACCATGGCCTGCGTCGACTGACCGGGAATGCGCGCCCGAAGGAACGGTGGTAGAGTGGTCAAATCCAGGCCCTTTAGGGCTCCTCAAGGAGGTTCCTCATGATCCGCAAAGCCGCGCCGCTGCCCGTGGCGGCCTTCCTCATTGCCCTCGCGGCGCTTCCCGGTGGGGCGGGCGCGCAGAGCTACGTCAAACCCACCTCGGGCGTGCTGCTCCCCTCGCCGTCGCTGACCGAGGCGAACGACGCGACGGCCATCGCGGTCAACCCGGCCAACCTGGGCTTCCTCGATGCGTGGAGCTTCGTCTATGCGGGTGCGTTTCTCAAGGACGACCCACCCTTCCACCAGGTCGGCGAGGGTCACGGGCTGTTCCTGGCCGTTCCGATCGGGCCGCTGGGCTTCGGCATCGCCACGGAGTTCATGACCCCGCCCTCGACCACGCGCTCCTGGCAGGGCCTCGACGAGCGCACCCGGCTGTCGCTCTCCGTTGCCGTCAACTTCAACCGGGCCGTGGGTCTCGGCCTCGCGTACCGCCACTTCTTTTCGAGCAACGCCTGGTACGGGCTCGACGGGCTCGACCTGGTGGACATCGGCCTGTCCGTGCGCCCGGTCAATCAGCTGGCCCTGTCCGTGTTCGTGGCCGACATGAACACGCCCACCGTCCGCACCGATCCCAGCGGCGCGGGATTCGGCGGCCTGCGCGTCAAGACGCCCCTTCGCGTGAACGTGGGCCTGACCGTGCGCCCGTTCGGCAACGATCGCATGGGCCTGGGAGGCGAGCTTGCCTACCTGCACGCCACCGACGACTTCCAGCGCACGGACGCCTCCGGGCTGCTGACGCTCATGATCGTGGACGGCCTCACCTTGCGCGGACGCTTCGGCGTGGAGGGCCTGAGCGGAGACCAGCCGGATCCGACCTATTTCGTGGACGGATCCCTCCTCGTCGATTTCGAGAACTTCGGCATCGGGATGGGCATGTACTCCCAGGTCGGCCCCAAGAACAGCCGCGATTCGGTCGAGGCCGTGGCCTGGTCCGTGCGCTTCTCGGGAGATGCGGCGCCGGCCCTGTGGGTGCCCTGCCGCGTGCCGGTCGTCACCCTCACGGAGCAGCCCGACACCTACGGATTCACCGAGCTCGTGGCCCTGTTCGAGCGCATGCAGCGCGACCGCGGCGTGGAGGTGGTCCTCCTGCGCCCGGATCCGGGCACGCTCTCTCTTGCGCAGGCCGAGGAGGTGCGAAGGCGCATCCTCAGCCTGCAGGAGGACGGCAAGAAGGTGGCCTGCTACCTGACCGAGGCAACGGGCCCCGTGTACCTGGCGTGCGCCGCGGCCGACCATGTCTGGCTCAACCCGGCGGGAGGCGTGCGCCTCGCGGGCCTGTCGACCAGCGCCATCTTCGTCAAGAACCTGCTCGACAAGATCGGCGTCAAGGCCGACATCCTGCGCGTGGGCGAATACAAGAGCGCGCCCGAGTCGCTCACCCGCACGGGCCCGAGCGAGGCCTCCGACGAGGCCATGAACGCGTTCCTCGACTCGGTCTACGACCGGCTGCTCACGGATCTCGCAGCGGATCGCGGCTTCGGCACCGTGGACGCGACCCGCGCCATCGTGGAGCAGGGCCCATACGTGGCCCACGAGGCGCTCGGCGTGAGGCTCGTCGACAAGCTCGTCACCGGCGACGCGATCGAGGACGAGCTGCGCGAGCTGGTCGGCGGCCCGCTCCTCATCGACGACGAGTACGGCAAGGTCGAGCTGCGCCACCGCCGCTACCTCGACGCGCCGGCCGTGGCGGTCGTGCACGTGCGCGGCGACATCGTCGACGGCGACAGCGTGGACGTGCCGTTCCTCGACATCCACATGACGGGCGCGCGCACCCTCACAAAGGTCCTTCGGGACCTGCGCGAGGACAGCCGCGTCGCGGCCGTGGTGCTGCGCATCGACAGCCCCGGCGGTTCGGCATTGGGATCGGATCTCGTCTGGCGCGAGGTCATGAAGCTACGCGCGACGAAGCCCGTGGTGGCGTCGCTCGGCGCGGTGGCCGCCTCGGGCGCGTACTACATCGCGTCCGCGGCGCACGAGATCTACGCGGAGCCCACCACGCTCACCGGGTCCATCGGCATCTTCTACGGCAAGGCCGACCTCTCGGGCCTCCTGTCCAAGATCGGCGTCAACGTCACGACGTACAAGCGCGGCGCGCACGCGGACATGGAGTCGTGGGTGCGGGAATACACGCCCGAGGAGCGCCAACGCCTGTCGGGGCAGATCAAGGAGTACTACCAGATGTTCCTCGACCGGGTGGTCGAGGGACGGGGCCGCGGGTTCACGCGCGAGATCGCGAACAAGGTCGGCCGCGGGCGCATCTGGTCCGGAGAGGACGCGCGCTACTACCTGCTCGTGGACGAGATCGGCGGCTACGCAGAGGCGCTCGAGCGGGCGCGCGCGCTCGGCAACGTGCACCCCGACACGGTCGTCTTCGAGTATCCGGAGCCCCAGCACGGGCTGTTGCAGATCGCGGCGAGGATGCTCGGCGTCGGCCAGCGCGAGCCGTCGGTCGTGGACGCCCTGCTCATGAACGCAGCGCTCAAGAAGACGCTCTCCGCCGCGTTCCCCTTCAGCCTGATCGATCCCGGCGCGCCCCAGGCGCGGCTGCCCTACGCCTTCATCGAGCCGTAGAAACCGGATGAGGTTCGCGGACTTTCTGGCCGAGGAGCGGAGGCTGAGTCGCTCAACCGGCGTCGCCGGCGTCGAACCCCGCGTCGAACCCTCCGTCGAACCCCCCATCGATATCCGAATCCGAATCCGAGTCCGAGTCGGTGTCGGTGTCGGCATCCGTGTCCGTGTCGCCGCCGCCAGGCAGGCAATAGTCCACTGATTTCGGCGCGGTCGCGCTTGTTGCGAGCCCCGCCTCCGTGAACGTCTCGCAGGCGTATCCGTCGGCGCCGCGGCAGTCGGCTGCGCCCCCGCATTTCCTGAAGCACCCTCCATAGTACGATGCTCCGATGACGCCTATGCAGCTTCCGTTGTCTCCGCATCCCGTCCACGTGGCGGTGTCGAAGCAGCTCCTGGAGCAGTAGCCGTTGGGGAAGGTGACGGATTTGGTGCCGAATGTCGCGGAGGTGATGCACGCGGTCGCGCCGGAGGCGCCGCCGCAGTCGGCGGTCGCCGTGGCGGTCTTGCATGGCGCGCCGAGCTTGCTCGTGGGCAGGCAGAACTTGGCGGTCGTGGTGCTGAGGCCCGGATCGATGCCCGAGTCGGCGAACGTCACGCAGGAGTACCCGTCTTCGGCGCGGCACTCGGCGTCCGACGCGCACTTCTCGACGCACCTGCCGACGAACAGGTTGGGCGCGATCCCGACGCACTTCGCGTTGGATCCGCACCCCGTCCCGTACGTCGGATCCGAGCAGCTCTTGGAGCAGTAGCCGCCCAGCCAGACGACGCTCACTCCGGTGACCGATGTCGTCTCCATGCAGGTGGGCATGACCGAACCGCCGCAATCCGTCGTCGCGGTGGCCGCGGTGCATGCGGCGCCGTAGTCGATCTCCCCGGCGTCGGGCGCGGTGTCGCTCTCCGTGTCCGATCCCCCGTCCGCGTCCGAGTCCGTGTCGCTGTCCGAATCCGTGTCGCTGTCCGAGTCCGAGTCGCTGTCCGAGTCCGAGTCCACGTCCGTGTCAGACGCGTCGATCCCCGCGTCGGAGGATCCGTCTGCCTGCGAGACCACGCACCCCGGCGCAAGCCACACGACCGCGAGAACAGCGAGAACGATCCACATTCCGAAAGACGCGCGCATGGAGACCTCCCTTTATTGCGGGCAATACGGCCCGCTCCCGGTCAAGAAAGACCTATTATAGCGCCTGACGGCCCGGACCGGGATGGGATAGTTCGTCGCCACGGTGTCAGTATCGACGGGGCCCGTTTCGCACGGTTTGGGCGGGCCTCATAACGAGCATGGCCTTCTGGCGCGCGCGCTCCCTCGGGTCGGCCACGAACAGGGGGCTGCCGTCCTCGTCGACGCGCGCCGCGTACAAGGCCGCGGCCAGGGTGCCCGGCAGCGGGATGAAGCCTTGAACCTGCCGCAGGCGCTGGCCGCGTCGTGCGAGCCAGGCGCCCGTGAGATCCGCGTCCGCGGCCGCGCAGCCCGGGAAGCCGTAGATGAAGTAGGGGACCAGGTACTGCTGCTTGCCCGCGCGCCTACTGGCCTCGAGGAAGCGGCGCTCAAACTCCTCGAACAGACCGATCTCGGGCTTGCGCATGCGGCGAAGGACGTCCGACGCCACGTGCTCGGGCGCGACCTTGAGGTGGCCGCCCGTGTGGCGCGCCGCAATCGCCTCGACGAAGCGCGGATCGCGCAGGGCGAGGTCGTGCCGGATGCCGCTCGCGAGCAGCACGCGACGCACGCCAGAAAGGCGCGAGGCGTCGTCGAGCACGGCGAGGAGCGGACCGTGGTCCGCGGACAGGTGGCGGCAGATGGCCGGATGGAGGCACGAGGATCTTCGGCACGCGCGGCAGCGCTCCCTGGCGCTGGTGACCGCCGAAAAGGCGTTGGCCGTGGGCCCGCCCACGTCGGAGATCGTGCCCTTGAAGCCCGCGAAGCGCGCGAGCGCATGGATCTCGTCGAGGATCGAGGCGGCCGAGCGGAAAGAGACGACCCGTCCCTGGTGCACGGCGAGCCCGCAGAACGAGCATCCTCCGGGACAGCCGCGGTGAGAGATGACGGACCAGCGCACGGTCTCGAGGGCCGGCACGGGCTCCCGGTACGAGGGGTGCGAGGTGCGCGAGAACGGCAGCGCGAAGATCCGATCCAGCTCATCGAGGTCGACGTCGGGCCTCGGCTCGGCCACCACCCACCCCTCGGCGTGGCGCTGCCGCACCCGGCCCGCGAAGAACGGCCTCGAGGTCGCTTCGAGGGCCTCGGTCGCGGATACGAGGAGCCTCAGATCCGCGGCCACGTCCTCGTATCCGGGAAGCTCCACGTCGACGCCGGGAACGGGCACAGGAGGATCCCGCGTGAGACGCGCCGTGCCTGGGATGCCGGCGAGGTCCCGGCCGGCCGAGAGCCGCGCCGCGATCTTGAGCACCGGCGCCTCGCCCGCGCCGTAGACGAGCAGATCCGCGCGCGAGTCCACGAGGACCGAGCGCCGCACCGCGGCCTTGCGGGGATCGAAGTAGACGAAGCGTCGCAGGCTCGCCTCGATGCCGCCGAGCACCACGGGCAGGCCCGGGAAGGCCTCGCGCACGCGGTTCGCGTACACGATGGTCGCGTTGTCGGGACGGTCGCCGCCCCGGCCGCCCGGCGCGTACGCGTCGTCGCGGCGCCTGCGCATGTCCGCGGTCCAGTTGTTGACGATCGAGTCCACGGCCCCGGCCGTGACCCCCGCGAACAGGGCCGGCCGCCCGAGCCGCGCGAAGTCGGCCGTGGAGCGCGCGTCGGGCCTCGCCACGATGCCCACCTTGTACCCCGCGGCCTCGAGCACGCGGCCGATGACCGCGGCGCCGTGGCTCGGGTGGTCGAAGTAGGCGTCGCCCGTGACGAGCAGCACGTCGAGCTCGCGCCATCCCCGCGCGTCCATCTCGTCGCGGGTCATGGGCAGGAGGGGGCTTGCGCGCCGCTCCGTCACGCGAGCCTCCTTCCCTGGCGCCTGGGATAGCGCGCCTTGCGCGGGGTGCGGGCGCGTTTCAGATCCTCATCGACGGCCTTCCGGGCGAGCGCGGGATCGAGGCCGCGCGCGTTCTCGAGATAGAGCCGCAGGGTCGAGGCAAGGAGCTTCTGCGACGGCGCGTGGGTCCCGCGCATCTTTTGCCACAGGAAGTCGGCGAGCTCCATGTAGCGCGCGAACGGTGAACCGCCTTCGCGCACGAGCGCGTCGGATGTCGGGAAGCCGCCGTTGTTGTGCACGAGATCGAGGGAGCGCGCGGTGCGCTTCACGCGCTGCATGGCGTCGAAGCCGATGGTCGAGGTCTCCAGGATCTCGTACGGCGCGGACGGGCTGTAGACCATGCGGAACGGCCCGTCGTGCCGCGCGATGGGCGCGCCGCGAAGGCGTTTCAGGATGCCGAGCTGGATCTCGTGGGGCCCCGCGTCGAACAGGCGATCGAACCCCGCGGCCAGGCTCTCGAGCGTCTCGCCGGGCAGGCCGGCCACGAGGTCCGCGTGCACGTGGGCGTTCGTCTCCTTCGCGAGCAGGCGCACCGTCGCGAGGGCCTTGTCGGGATCCTGCCTGCGACCCACGCGCGCCGCGACCTCCGGGTCGAGCGTCTGGATCCCGGCCTCGAGCTGCAGCGTGCCGGGCAAGAAGGCCGCGATGAGCGGGAGCAGGGGCTCAGGCAGATGGTCGGGCACGAGCTCGAAGTGCACGTGGGCGCCCGGCTCGAAGCGCTCGAGGAAGAAGCGCAGGATGGCCGGAGTGACGGCCAGGTGCAGGGCGCGGTCCACGAACTTGAAGCGCCGCGCGCCGCGGGACCACAACCCTTCCAGCGCGCCAAGGAGCTTCGCCTCGGGGACCCTGCGCACCTTGTCGTCGAGCGCCGAGAGGCAGAACTCGCAGGCATACGGGCACCCGCGCGACGCCTCCACGTAGACGTTGCGGTGCGCGAGATCCTCGGCGTCGTACAGGTCGTAGGGCAAGGCGAGGCTCCCGAGATCGGGCGGCGGGGCCTGAACGACGCGCGAAGCGGGCCGCTCGCCCTTGAGCAGCTGCTCGCACAGGACCGCGAACGCGAGCTCGCCCTCGCCCTTGATCGTGTCGTCCGCGAGCGACACGATGCGCTGCCCTTCGGTCTCGTGGCTCACCTCGGGTCCGCCCAGGACCACGGCCACGTCCGGGCGCAGGGCCTTCAGCCGGGCAACGAGATCGAGCGCCGCGTCCGCGTTCCACACGTACACGCCCAGGCCCACCACGCGCGGGCGCTCGCTGAGGATGCGCTCGAGCATGTCCGAAGGGCGATCCGCGAGGGTGAATTCCAGGATGCGCGCGCGCCCGGCGAGCGGGCCCAGGTTGGCGAGCAGCAGGCGCGAGGCGAGGCTCGCGTGGCTGTACCTGGCGTTCACCGCGGCGATGACGATGTCGCTCATGAAAGGCCGAACAGGCGCCTCGCGTTGGCTGTCGTGAGAAGCGCCGCGTCCTCGAAAGAGAGCCCGCGCAAGGAGGCGAGGGCGCGCACCACGAAAGCCGCGTGCCTCGGCTCCACGTCGTTCGCCTCAACGCCTTCGAGCCCGATGGACGGGGCATCGGTCTCCACGAGCACCCGATCCACAGGGGCCGCGGCCGCGCTCGAACGCGCCCTGTCCGCGCCCGGTCGCGTGATCGCGCCGCCGAACGCCACGTGCAGCCCGAGAGCGAGGAAGCGCCGCATGAGCTCCGGGCCGCGCGAGAACGCGTGGACCACGCCTTTTACCGGCGCCGGTCGGCGCTTCAGGATCGCGAGCATCTCCTCGAACGCGCTCCGGCAGTGGAGCAGGACCGGAAGCCCGAGCGCCGCGGCCACGTCGAGCTGGCTTTCGAAGGCGCGCACCTGTCGCTCGCGGTCGCAGCCCTCGATCTTGAAGTCGAGGCCGATCTCGCCCACGGCCACGGCGTTGTGCCCGCGCAGGAGCCGCTCGAGGCGCCCGAGGTCGAGCTCCTCGGATGAGACCCACGGGTGGAGCCCGAATGCCACAAAGACCCCGTTCCGGCCGGACAGGGCCGCGAGCGGATCCCACGATGCGGTGTCGTAGGCCGCGGCGACGACGCGGGTCACACCGGCCTCGGAAGCGCGCGCGAGAACGCCGTCCACGTCCGCGGACAAGGGCGCGATCGTCAGATGGCAGTGCGTGTCCACGATCCCGGCCGCCGGCGCTGTGTCCCGCGATTGCATCGGACGAGGCGTACGGCCCGTTGCCGGGCAGTGTCAAGCGACCGGGAGACGGGTTTGTTGGCGCCAGGGCCGCGCTCCGGTGCTAAGCTCGCGAGGTCATGCTCATGCTCCCTCTCCAGTCCGGAAGCTCGGGGAACTGCGTCTTCGTGGAGGCCGCGGGAGTGCGCCTTCTCGTCGACGCGGGGGTGAGCGGCGTGCAGGCCGAACGGCGGCTCGCGGCGGCCGGCGTCGACATCCGGACCGTGGACGCGCTCCTCGTGTCGCACGACCACTCGGATCACGTGCGCTGCGCCGGGGTCTTCCAGCGCAAGTACAAGATCCCCATCCTCGCCACGGAGAAGACGCTCGACGCGGCCGAGCGCTGGTCGCCTCTCGGGAGGCTCTTCGACGTGCGCCCCTTCACCTCGGGCGACACGGTGCGCCTGGGGCCCTTGTCGATCGAGACGGTGCGCACCCCGCACGACGCCGCGGACGGCGTGGGCTTCGTGGTGGACGACGGGAGGCGCAGGCTCGGCGTCCTCACCGATCTGGGCCACGTGTTCGACGGGCTCGCGCAGCTCGTCTCGTCGCTCGACGCGGTGCTCCTCGAGAGCAACCACGACGTCGCCATGCTCGAGGGCGGACCTTACCCCGCGTTCCTGAAGAGCCGCATCCGCGGTCCGGCCGGGCACATCTCGAACGACGAGGCGGCCGCGCTCCTGCGAGGCGCCGCGCCGCGGCGGATGGCGTGGGCGTGCCTCGCGCACCTGTCCCACGAGAACAACACGCCGAGGCTCGCGCTCGAGACGCACCGCGCCCTGGGCGCGAAGGGCCTGCAACTGCACGTGGCGAGCCGCAGCGCGGCCGGACCCGCGCTCGAGGTGGGGTAGGGGAGACTATTTCGTTTTCCCGAATTTCGCCCGATACGCCCAGGTGAGGATCGTGTCGCGGTACGCGGTCAGGTCGTCGACGACGTCGGGCCGCGAGGCGGACAGGTCCTTTCGCTCCAGGGGATCCGCGCGGAAATCGAAGAGCTGCTGCAGGCCGCTCCAGCCCATCTGATGGAGCACGAAGTCCCCCTTGCGCACGGACACCCGCGCGAGGGGCTCCTTGTCCTTCGCCACGTACTCGGGCAGGAAGAACTGCTGCATGATCGGCCGGCCGTCGTCGCGCCTGCCCTGGATCTGGGGCAGGAGGCTGTTGCCCGCGAGCTGGGGAGTCCTCAAACCGACCATGTTGAGCAGCGTCGGCATGACGTCGATGTCGCTCGCGACCTGCCGGATGCGACGCCCGCCCGAGTAAGGGCTCCAGAAGGCCATCGGGATCCACGTGACCGCCGTGGACAGATCGTAGTCCTGGTGGAACTTGCGGTGCGGCGGATCAAAGGCCTGCCCATGATCGGCCGTGAGCGCGACGACGTATGGGCGGTCGCCGAGGCGCTGCGCGACGGCCGCGAGCAGCTTGTCGACGTACTTGTCGACGGTCCTCACCTCCGCGTCGTAGATGTCCGACTCGGTCCCGCCGGGGAACGGCTCGACGCCGGGCGCGAGCCTGTGGGGATAGTGCGCGTCCGTGTAGTGGACCCAGAGGAAGAACCTGTCCTTGGCCGCGAGCTTGTCGAGCCAGCCGATGGCCGCCGTCGTCACGCCCTCCCCGCTCTTGTGGCGCTCGTCCTTGTTCACCGCCGAGGAGTCCACGGTGCCGAACCCCCGGTAGAGCCACCTGATCTTCTTCGCGAAGTAGTCGTCCGGCGCCACGGCCACGGTCTCGTAGCCGGCCTTGCCGAACACGTCGGCCATCGTCTTCTGGGTCCCGCGCCAGCCCGACGTGGGGCGGCGCGACGGCGTCCGCGCGATCTGGCTGGCGTGCAGCGAGGTCATGATCGACGGGAAGCTGAGCCGCGTGGAAGGACCCTCGCTGAACGCGGCATCGAACACGGCCGCCGACCTGGACCGCTCGACGAGGAGCGGCGTCGTGGGGCGCTTGTAGCCGTAGAGGCTCATGTGCATGGCCGAGAACGCGTCGACCGTGACGAGGATGACCGGCATGGCCCGCGGTGTCGGGGTGGCCGGATAGTCGTGACGGCCGGGCCTCGCCAGGGGCGACTTGATGAGCGCGCCGTCGCGGCCGTTGCAGTCCTGATCCACGCCGTCGCCCGGGATCTCCACCGCGCCGGGGTGCACCGCCGGGTTCAAGGGGGCGCAGTCGCCCTGGCCGAACCAGACCGAATAGCCGTCCCGATCGATGTCGAACAGGGCCATGGAGGCGCGGGAGATCGGGGTCAGGGGGCCCGAGGCGGAGGCGACGAGGATGTCGGCCCCGACGAACGAGCGGGGCAGGACCGCGGACGTGAGGAGGCCGGCCGCGAACACGAGGGCCCAGGCCGCGCCCGCGATCCTGCGTCCGATCCTTCCCAGGGGGAAGCGCCGTCGCAGGAAGACGAAGAGCGCGAAGAGCGTGAGCCCGCCCGCCGAGACGAGCGGCGCCCGCCAGGGCACGAGCGAACCGACGTTTCGCCACAGGACGGCCGTCGCGATCGCCGCAGCGAGCGCGACCATTCCGACGAGCGCCGCGATGACCACGGCAGGGGCGGGCGGCTTGCGGACGAGGCCGGCGAGGAGGGTGCCCGTGCGGCTCCACGCGGGCCACAGGAGCCCGGTCGCGAGGAACGCGCCGACAGAAGCGGCGAACGCGAGCACGGCCATGAAGAACGGCGTTTGTACCGCGACCACGATCTCGTCGAGGACCGCGAGCGCCGCAAGGGAGGCCGCCGCGAACCAGAGCGCGAGGGCGGCGAGGCGCGCGATGAAACGCCCGCGCACGTGCGGGTCGGCGGACCACAACCAGCCGCGCGCCGAGAGCCACTTGAGGGAGATGAGCTCCTGCGCCGGAGCGCGGCCGCAAAGGTACGTCGCGAGCAGGCCCGCGGGAATGATCGCGCAGAGCGCCGCCGCCCCGTACAGAAATGCCGAGATGAGCACCGCGCAGGCGATGATCGCCGGGCGGGCGCCGTCCTGCACGCCGTCGACGACGAGGGCCACGAGCTCGGCGACGAAGAAGGCCGAAAAAAGGCGCAGGCTCCACGCGGTCGCGAATCGCAGGTTCCGGATCACGGCGGCATCATTCCTCATTTTCCCGGTGGGCACAACAAGCCCAGGAACAATCCCTGACCGACGGTCCGCGATAAGATAGAATGAGATGTACGCGCAAAAGGAGGGACGACGCATGAGGAGGCTCGTTTCGGTTCTGGTCGCGTTCGCGGCTCTGTCGGGAGCGGCGTTCGGGTGCGACGGCGGCAAGGGGGACGGCGCGCTCGCGTCATTCTCGGGCAGCGAGTGCAAGAAGGACGGGTACGAGGGACTGTTGATGCCCCTGCTCACTTTGCCGAGCAGCGGCGGCTACGACGGGTTGCAGTGCATCTCGTGGAAGCGCGCGGCGGACGGGACGCTCGAGGTCGACCTCGTCAACTTCCCTGGAGCGTGTGGGGCCCGGTACGAGGGCGAGGCCGCGCTCGAGAACGCCCACACGCTGCGGCTCGCGGCGCTGAACCCGAGCTGCGAGATCGCGTCGTGCGGATCGTGCATCTACGACTGGTCGTACGAGGTCGAGGGCGTGGCCGCGGACGCGGACTTGAAGCTCGTCATGGAGGAGAACGCGTGCCCCGACGGCGAGGAAGGCGCCAGGGTGGACGAGGCGACCATCCCCAAGGCGCGCCTGTCCGCGGGCATCATGTGCCGCTACGTGGACAGCGGGGTCATGGAATGGGTCGCGGGCTGCGGCGCGCTGCACCTGCCGTGCGGGACGGGCAGCGGCATGTGCCCGGAGGAGCCCGTGCCCTGCCAGGGCGACCTCGTGTGCAACGCCACGGGCGTGGGGAGCGACGAGGTGTGCATGCAGCCGTGCTCCACGTCGTCGCAATGCCCCCTGCCCGACGTGCTCACGTGCGACGGCGAGGTCTGCCGCCTCACCGAGACCTGGTAGATCAGGGCGTCCGGATCGCGACCAGCTCCAGGCAGGCGACGGCCGGCTCGCCCGAGGAGCCCGACAGCACGAGCGTGACCGAACCTTCGCCGGGGCGCACCGCGACCTCGAACGGCGAGCCCGACTTCCCGGGCTGTGAGATGTTCGTCGCGGCCGAGCTTCCGATCGCGAGCGAGGCGCGGACGCCGGAGCCGGAGCGCATGTACAGCCGGCCCTTGACGGAGGTCGCGGCCGACGGGAGGTCGAAAACCGCCTCGGTCCTGCCATGGCCCGGCACGCCGATGGCGAGGCAGGATCTGAGCTTGCCTCCCACGTCGCCGGCCGTGACGAGCCGGGGCGCGAGGTCGTGCTCGGCGCAGCCCGGGGACGGATCGCGGGTGAGGGGACGAACGCACGCGCATTTCGGGCTCATGGACACGCGCCATGGCCCTTCGCGGTGCGGCACCGAGAGCACCGAAGGGCCGGAGCGCTCGCCCGCGAGCCAGTCCCGGTCCACGGCCGCCTGGCCCGCCGCGACCGCGGCGCCGAAGCCGAGCACGACCACGGACACAAAGGCGATCGCGAGCCCCTTGTACACGGTCGCCATGCGCGCCTCGCCGAGCAGGCGGGGCAGGGGGCGGGCCTTCAGGAACAGACCCGCCACGGCCGCGAGGAGCACGAGCATTCCCGCGACGGTGATGAGGTTCTCGACGGCCGTGTCGCGATACGCGAGCACGACGTCGCCGTCGCTCACGTCCCCCACGGACGACAGGGTCATGCCGAACGCGCCGCGCGCGGCGATTGGCAGGGCCCGCCCGCCCTCGGTCGCGTGCCACTTGCGGTACGGCGGCTGGCCCACGAGGAGCCGCGAGCGCGAGGTGGCCCCGGACACGCGGATGACGCGGCGCTCGTCGCTCCACGAGACGACCTGCGCGCTGCCGCCGCCTTCGAGCGACACCGGGTACGCGACCGGCCCCTTCACCCGGTAGACGTGCTCCTCGCCCGCGGCTTGAAGCTCCTCGAGGCGCGGGCTCTTGAGGGGCCACCGCGACACCACGACCGACGCGCCGAGGGCGGCCATGGCGTCCGGGCTCGTGGTGTGGTTCACCCACTTGAAGTTGTTGGCCGGGATGATCTTGGTGGGCAGAAGGCCGAAGCCCGCGTCCGCGAAGGCGAACATGGGGTAGCGGCCGCCGTATCCCGCCTTCTCGAAGTACACGGCCCTGCGCAGCCCGTTCTTGCGCCGCCTGCCCTCGTCGTCGAGCGCGCGCCGGATCGCGGACACGTGCGCGGCCTCGCCCGAATTGGCGAGCGTGAGCGGACGGGCCACGGGGCTCTTCACGAAGCCCGGCAACGACGACGCGAGCGCGAACATCACGGGGGAAAGAACGACGGCCGCGGCCACGGTGAGCCAGGGCGTGTCGGCGACCTTGCGGACCTTCGTCGCGAGCGCGGCGAGGAGCCCTTGTCCGACGGTGGAGAGCCCGGCGCCGGCCATGGCGTACCACAGGGGCTTCATGGGGATGGAGAACCTGCGGTACTGCATGTTCGCGAACGTCTCGCCCATGAGGCCCAGGTCGAGGCCCATGACGAGATCCATGGAGCCCACCACCAGGAACGCCGCGAAGAGCAGGAGCACGAGCCAGCGGAACCGGCCGCCGAGCGCGATGAGCCGCACCGCGCCCATGAGCGCCAGCACCGACACGAGCGCCATCTGGTTGTCGAAGAGACGGCCCTGTGCGGCGCGGCCCATGAGATCCTCGAGCGGGCCCCACAGGGCGCCGTAGGCGGTGTAGGCGTCCTTGGCGAGCATCATGCGCGCGACCCACACGAGGCCCACGATCCCGGCCGCGAAGAGCGCCACGATGATGCGGATCGCGCCGCGCTCGGCCCCGGGGGAGGAGTCCCGCCCCGCGCCGAACAGGCGCACCGCGAAAATCAGCACGCCCGCCGCCAGGATGGTCATGGAGTTCATGGGGTGCATCCACAAGGACACCCCGGACAGGAGCACGGCAACGGCCAGGCGGCGCGTGGTGCCCTTCTCGGCGAGGCGCCACAGGGCGAGCACCGCGAAGAGCCATACGCCCATGCCGAGCGTCTGCGGCCACACGCCGTGGAACATGGCGTACACCCAGCCGCCCTCCCGGTCGCCGCCCGCGTCGAGCGCGAGGGCGAGGCCCGCAAACGCAGCGCCCCACGGACCTGCCACGCGCCGCGCCACGGCCGTGGCCGCGAGCGCCGGGATGAGCCACACGAGCACGATGCCGAACGCGTAGCTCGCGGGCAGCGGCACGAGCCCGAACGTGACGAGGTGCGCGAGGCCGGTGACCAGGTACGCGGGCGTGGAGTACAGGTCGCCGAACGGGTAGCCCGTGCCGATGCGGTCGGTCCAGCCGAAGAAGCGCGCCGAAGGGATGAGGTCGTGCACCAGGATATCCGTGGCCAGGTAGTGGTTGGCGTGGTCCTGGCTGATGGGCGGCTGGCCGAGCGCCACGGGGCCCATGGCGATGAGCGTACCGGCCGTCACGATCAGGTACGGCCAGGCCTCGCGCGCGAGCTCCCGCCACGACGGGCGCACGCGCTCAAAGAGCCGTCTTGCCTGCGGGGTCGCGGCGCGCCACAGGACGGGCGCGGCCAGCATGAACAGCGCGGTCGCGGTCCATCGGGCGGGCAGGCCCGCCGGGATCAGGAACGAGGCGAGGGCCAGGGCCGCGGCGAGCGCCGTGCCTGTCAGGTGTCCGTATCGTGTGAGCCAAGCGCGCATGGGCGACCCGAAACTAACCCGAATCCGCGGGGATGGGGAGGCCTATCCGCAGGCAGTGCCAGATCCCTTCTATGACCTACTTGCGCCACACCTCGATGATGTGCGTGGGGGGGCCTGACGGGACGGTGACCGACGCGACGCGGCCCTTCCAGGACACCGTTTTCGGCGCGGCCGGCATCCCGTCCACCGTGATCGTGGAACCGGCCGGGAAATGGCGGGCCGGGATGTACATCTCGCACGGCCCGGACGACCCGTTTTCGGTGAACGAAACCGTGAACATCCCCAGGGTCTGGTTGAAGTTTGTGACGAGCGGCGCGCCGGGGATGGCGCGCGCATACGGCCGGTCCACCCCGGCGACAAGCCAGGTGAGCGAGCCGTCGTCGTCGAGCAGGCTGTGGCTCTTCTCATCGTCACGACCGTACGACCAGTACATGCCGCTCGCGAACCAACCGTCGAGCGCCTCGTACTGATCCCCCAGGAACGTCTTGCCGAGCACCGTGTCCCGGGGCACGCCGAACTCGCCGAGCCAGAGTGGCATCTTGAGGCGCAAGGTGTCTTCAATCATCGACTCGAACGCGTTGAAAACGTTGTCCACGTCGATCTCATAGACATGCGTGGCCTCGACGCCGGTCCCATAGTAGTGCGGAGCATAGACGAGGCCGTCGACCGCGAAGTTGGGCAGGGCCGTCGCTTTGCCGGAGTTGCGCATGCTGTTGGGCTCGACGAACATCAGCTTCCTGGGTGAAATCCCGCGCAGGCGGGTGATGATATCCTCATAGAACGGCGCCAGGTGCTGTTGATCGAAATGGGCGAGTGCAGCCGAGCCCCAGGACGGCTCGTTGTACAGATCGAAGCCGATGACGGCCGGACGGTCCTTCACGGCCTCGGCCAGACGCGCAAACGATTCGATGTAGTGGTCGCGCAACTCGGGCATGGCGAAAAATCGATCATAACAGGCCATCACTTCCTTCGCGAAGTAGTTGAGGGCCCATGGCTCCTTGGGAACGTAGGTCGCGTAGTATTCCTCCAGGCAGGCCCAGCGCGGCGCGCCGTCCCCCCAGAAGCCCCGGCCGAAGAGATCCTGGTGCATGTCCAGCACCACCCACAGGCCCGCGGCGGCCAGCCGATCGACCCACTCGACCACACCGGAAATGTACTGGTCGTTGAATTTCCCTTCCTCGGGCTCGATGGCCTCCCAGAAGACCAGGAAACGAACGGTATTGAAGCCCCAGGCCACCATGTTCTGGATATCGGCGTCGCTGGCCGCCGGAAGGAAATCGGGCGTGTACTTGGCGTCGCCGCTGAAGTTGACACCGCGCAGGATGACGGTGCGGCCCTGCATGTCCTGGAGCCAAATGTCGGCGGTCCAAAGCAGTTCGTCGTTCCCGTCGCCGCCATCCGCCCCGCCATCGTCTACGCCGCCCGTGTCCGTGTCCGTGTCCGCATCGCCATCCGTGTCGGCGTCCGTGTCGGCGTCCGTGTCGGCGTCCGTGTCGGTGTCTGTGTCCGAATCCGCGTCCCCGCTGGTGGTGTCCGTGTCGTCGCCGGTGTCCTCGCTGGTGGTGTCCGTGTCGTCGCCGGTGTCCCCGCTGGTGGTGTCCGTGTCGTCGCCGACGGTTTTAATCCCCCCCTCGCAGCCGAGCAGCCCCACGGTCAATACCGCGAGACCTGTCCTCGACAACCGATGATTTTTCATCCGCATGATTTATTATAACATATCGTTTCCTTTGGTGCGACCGATTGATGCCAAGGCAGCGCGGTAGCGGCGGACGCTCAAGGAGGGGAGCTCGCCCCGAGCCGGCACCGCCCGCCCGTCCCTCCCGCCGTCTGCGCCCGCGGCTGACGTGCCTCGAGGTCCCGTGTATGATGCCGTCCATGGAGCGGCTTTTGATCGCGGGAATCCTCGGCGGCACGTTCGATCCGCCCCACGTCGGGCACCTCGCCCTGGCGCGCATCGCGCTCGCCTCGGGGCTCGTGGACCGCGCGTGGCTCGTGCCGTGCCTGAGACACCCGCTCGGCAAGGAGCCCGCGCCGTTCGAGGACCGCGTGGCCATGTGCCGCCTGCTCGTGCAAGGCGAGCCGGCCATGGATGTGCTCGAGATCGAGCGCGAGATCGACGGCCCCGGCCGCACCCTCGACCTCGTCAACGCGCTGCGCGCGGCCCATCCGAACGTCGCGCTGCGGCTGCTCGCCGGCTCGGACATCTGGCACGAGCGCCACCTGTGGCACCGCTACGACGAGGTGGCCCGGCTCGCGCCGCCGATCTTCGTGCGCCGCGAGGGCGCGCCGCCCATCGCTGAGCCGTGCCTCGACGCGCCGCCTCTGGTGAGCTCGAGCGAGCTGCGCGCGATCCTGGCGCGCGGGGAACGGCCCGCGGGGCTTGCGCCGGAGCCGGTGCTGGCCTACATCGAGGCGCACGGCCTCTACGGGTGCAAACCATGAGCCACACGATCTTCATCCTGGGCGCGGGCAGCGTGGGCGGCTCCCTGGGGCTGTCGCTCTCGTTCGCGGGCAGGCGGGTCACGGGCGTGTACTCGCGCAGCGCGGATCGGGCGCGCGGCGCGGCCGAGGCGATCGGCACCGTGCCGTACCACGGCGACCTGTCGCGGGCCCTCATCGAGGCGGAGGTCGTCATCGTCGCGGTCCCGGATCCGTCCATCGAGGAGGTGGCGCATGAGGTGACGCGGCGCGAGCTGTGCGCCGCCGGCCAGGTCTGGCTGCACTGCTCGGGTCTGCTCGGACGTGCGGCCCTGGCCCCACTCGCGGGGCTCGTGGCGGGCATCGGCGCGTTCCACCCGGCCATGGTCTTCCCGCCCGGCCGCCTCACGATCGTCCCGGCCGGGGTGCGCTTTTCCGTGGAGGGCGACGAACCGGCGCTCGTGGCCGCGACGCGCCTGGCCCACGACCTCCACGGCGTTGCCGTGCCCGTCCCTCGCGAAGCGCGCCCCGCCTACCACGCGGCCATGGTGCTCGCGAGCAACGCACTGCTCGCGCTCCTATCCGAGGGGGGCGCCGTTCTGCGTGCGGCCGGGGTGGACGAGAGCCAGATCGAGCCCATGATCCTGTCGCTCGCCTCCGGTACGCTCGAGCGGGCGAACGAGTCGGGCGTGGACGCGGCGCTGACCGGGCCCGTGCGAAGGGGCGACGCCGCGGCCGTGGCGAGGCACCTTGGGGCCCTCGCCGCCTTCCCCGAGACCCGCGAGCTTTACCGACAGGCCCAACTCGCCTGCTTGCGCCTCGCGCGCCGCCTCGCGGAGCTCGACGACAAGACCCTCGCGGCCCTCACCGAGGCGCTTCGCCCGTGACGCGCGTGCTCCTCGCGCCGGTCGGATCCTGGGGCGACGTGCGGCCCATGCTGGCGCTGGGCAGGGCGCTTGCCGCGTCGGGCCACGCGGTCTCGCTCGCGGCGCCTCCCGACTTCGAGGCCGAGGCGGGCCGTCTCGGCTTCGCCTTCCACGCCGTGGGGCGTTCAGCCGAGGCCTTCTTGCACAACGAGTCCGCGGCCGTGGTCGCGCGGCCGATCGAGCGGCTCAAGGTGACGAGCCGCTACCTGGTCGAGGAGCTCTCCGTGCAGTTCGAGGGGCTCGCGCGCGCCGCGAAAGGAGCGGAGCTCGTCGTGGGCGCTTCCTTGCAGTTCGCCGCGCGGTCCGTGGCCGAGGCGCTTGGGCTGCCGTGCCGCTTCGTGGTTTTCTGCCCGCAGGCCCTGCGCTCGGCGAGCCACCCGCCGGTGATCGTTCCGTGGCAATCGATGCCGGGATCTGCGAACCTGTTTCTGTGGCGCGCGTCGGACCTGTTCTACGACCGGCTGCTCACGAAAGCGCTCAACCGCTGCCGCGCCGATCTTGGGCTCGCATCTGTGCGGCGCTACACGGGTCACATGAACGCCGTGCCGATGATCGTGGCTTCGGACGAAGCGCTCGCGCCCGTCCCCGACGACGTGCGGCCGCGACCGGTGCAGAGCAGCGCATGGCACCTCGATGACGACGAAGCTCTCTCGCCGGACCTGGAGGCGTTCCTCGCCGTGGGCGAGGCGCCCCTGTACATGGGCTTCGGCAGCATGACCGATCCTGAGCCGGAGAGAACGACCGCGATCCTGGCCGAGGCCTCGCGGATCTCGGGAACGCGTATGGTGCTCGCGCGAGGATGGGCCGGGTTGGGGAGGGATCCGCTGCCGGACGAGATCCTTGCGATCGATCGCGCCCCGCACGCGACGCTCTTTCCCCGCGTCGCGGCGGCCGTGCACCACGGCGGTGCGGGCACGACGGCTGCAGCGGCGCGCGCCGGCATCCCTCAGCTCATCGTTCCGCACCTGCTCGACCAGTTCTTCTGGGGCGCGCGCATCTATCGCCTGGGGCTCGGCCCGAGGCCGATCCCGCGATCGAAGCTCACGGTCGAGCGACTCGCCGGCGCATTCGCGGCTCTGCGCTCCGATCCGGAATACGCGCAGCGCGCGAGGATCATGGGCGAGACCATCCGCGGCGCGGACCGCCTGGCCGAGACCGCGAGTCGGCTCACGTCGGGGACTCTTCGCCCTTGAACGCGGAGCATGCCGCCGAAAGCACGGCCACAACTGCGGCGACGAGGATCGCGATCTCGAAGGCGCGGTAGTCGGACGCGCTCCACGGGTGCCCGCTCGTGCCGCCCGCGGCGCGGAACACGGCAGTGGCCGCGGCCACCCCCATCATCATGCCCAGGTTGCGCGAGAGCGCGACGAGGCTCCCGGCGATGCCCTGCCGGCTTTGGGGCGCGGCGCCCATGAGCGCGCTCGAGTTGGGCGAGATGAAGATGCCGGTGCCGAGGCCCACCACGCCGGAGCACGCGGCGATGACCTGGATGGCCGTGCCCGGCCCGGTGAGGGAGAGGCCGGCGAGCCCCGCGGCCACGAGCAGCATGCCGAAGGTCGACAGCCCGCGGCTCCCGAGCCTGTCCGACGCCCAGCCCGACGGCGTGGCGACGAGGGCCATGGCCACGGGCTGCGCCGAGAGCACGAGCCCGGCCGTGGCCGGAGGGAGCCCGCGTCCTTCCACGAGCAGGAAGGGCAAAAGGATGTTGGGCACGAACAGCGCCAAATAATTGCCGAGCGCGGCCAGCGCGGCCAGCGAGAACACGCGCGAGCGGAACAGGCCGAGGTCGACGAGCGGGTAGGAGCGGCGCGACTCGATGCGGACGAACAGGGCCAGGATTGCCGCGCCCGCGCCCGCACCGCCCAGCGTCTGCCACGACGTCCATCCGAAGCGCTGGCCCTCGGCGACCGAGAGGAGGAGGAGCGGCAGGCCGAGGAGCATGGCCACGGCGCCGCCCACGTCGAAACCGGCGCGCTCGGCGCGCTTGGGCGGGGGCGGCAGGCAGGCGAGCCCGATTGCGAAGATGACCACCGAGAGCGGCACGTTGACGAGAAACGTCGATCGCCAACCCCACGCGGAGATGATGAGCCCGCCCACCAGCGGACCGCTCGACAGTCCGATGTACGTGCACGTGGCGAGCATCCCGAGGGCGCGGCCGCGCTCCTTGCCCGGGAAGCTCGTCGTAAGGAGCGCCGGGCCGGCCACCATGACCATGGCGCCCGCCACCCCTTGCAGCACGCGGCCCGCCACGAGGAGCGCGAAGCTCGGCGCGAGGCCGCACAGGAGCGAGGCGAGCCCGAGCAGAACGTAGCCGGACCGGAAGATCGTCCGGTGCGAGAGCATGTCGCCGGCCCGGCCGGCCACGGGCAGAAGCGCCGTGACGATCACCAGGAAGGCGAGCATGACCCAGCGCGAGAGCTCGAGGGTGACGCCCAGATCGCGCCCCACGGCCGGCAGCGCCAGCGAGACCGTCGAGCTGGTCACGGACGTGAACAGGGTGCCGGCGCCCACGGCGAAGAGCACACGGCCCGGCCGGACGGCGGCCATATCGGGCGGACGGACAGGCTGCGGTCTCACGGGGAAGCCCGCTACGGCCCTTCGCTACCCGGTCCGAACGACCGCGCGAAGAGATCGCGGATCGCGGCGCGGCCCTCGGGCGTGAGCGAGCGCGTGCCCGTGCCGCAGAAGCGCAGGTGGGTCACCACGGGCGGCGGCACCGCGACCCAGTCGGATCCGCGCCACGCGAACCAGCCCCTTCGCTCCTGATCGAAGACCTGCAAAGGTTTTCTCCAGCGGCGGGCCAGCTCCGCGGCCCAGCCCGTGCCGCCCTTGAAGGTCTTGTCGGGCTGGATGACGCCCACGGCGAAGACCTCGCCGGCCGAGCTGACCTGGTGCCAGATGGATTGCATGATCTTGCGGAAGTCCGCCGTGCGCGGATAGTTGCGGTGCATGTGCGCCGACAGGTACGTGAAGCTCACGTCCCCCTGCCGCAGCTCCTCGTCGTCGAGCACGACGAGCCCGCGGCTTCGGGCCACCGCGCGGCCCACGAACGTGTAGTTCACCTCGGCCACTTGGGAACGCTCGGCCGCGAGCCCGAACTCGGCCTCGGCTCCCTCGGCGCCGCCGGACAGGAGCGTGAACGCGCCCGAAGGCGGCCGCGCCGGCCCGCACACCTCGCTGACCGGCAGGGGCAGGAGGCTCTCGGTGCACAGGAAGACCGCCATGTCGTCGTCGCCCACCACGCCCGGCCGCTTGAGGAGCCTCACCTCCAATCGGTCGCCCAGCGGCTCGATGAAGACCGCCAGATCGACGAGATCGGCATAGGGTGCGCACGGTTGCGGCAGACCGCCGCTGGCCTCCCTGGCATCGGCCAGGTGGGTCTTGGCCGTGGCCCACAGCGACGCGCCGAGCTTTCCGGAGAGCGCCTTGAGCCCCTCGATGTCGGCCGTGCGGTCCTCGATCGGCCCGGACCAGTCGAACCCGTCCATGAGGATGGCCGCGGGGGCGAAGCCCATGTGGCTGCCGAAGGTGGCCATGGTGCGCTCCACGCGATCGAGCGAGAGCCGGCCGTCCCCGTAGGTCTTGATGACGCGGTGCTTGCCGATGGCGGCCCGCTCGGCCGTGAAGTCGCGCGCGTCCGCGTGCTTTGCGAGCTCGTCGAGCATGCCGTCGTAGCGGGCCTTGATCTGGTCCACGGTCTGGCCGAGGGCCACATGGAGCACATCCCTGCCCCGCAGGAGATCGACGAGCCCGACCTGCGCGAGGAAGGCGGTCTTGCCCACGCCGGCGCGCGCCATCACGATGCCCAGGCCCCCGCCGTGGAGCGTGCGGCGAAACAGCCTGTCCACGATCTCGAGGGGGCCCAGCTCGCCGGTCTTCGCACCCATCATGCTCGCCTCCTCACTTCTTGCCGCCCTTGGCCTTCTCGGCCTCGTAGCGCGCCACGATCTCCTTGGCCAGCGCCTCGGGCACCGGCAGGTAGCGCGAGAACTCCATTGTGAACTCCGCCTGTCCCTGCGTCGAGGAGCGCAGCGCCGTCGCGTAGCCGAACATGTCCGCGAGCGGAACCTCGGCTTCGATGCGCACGCTCGGGCCGTCCTCCTCGGAGCCGATGATCATGCCGCGGCGCTGCATGAGCGTGGCGAGCACCCCGCCCGCGTGATCCGACGGACCTTCCACGGCGACGCGCATGATGGGCTCGAGGATGCGCGGCCGCGCCTTGTCGTACGCCTCGCGCCACGCGCCGCGCGCCGCCTCCTGGAACGCGATGTCCGACGAGTCGACCGAGTGGGACTGGCCGTCGTCGATCGCCACGCGCACGCCGGTCACCGGGGCGCCGGCCTTGCGGCCCTTGGCCAGCATGGACCTGAAGCCCTTCTCGACCGAGATGATGAACTGCTTGGGGATGACGCCGCCCGTGGTGTCGTCGACGAACTCGAACTCACCGTCGGGGAACGGCTCGATGAAGCCCGCCACGCGGCCGTACTGCCCGGCGCCGCCCGTCTGCTTGCGGTGCGTGTAGTTGAACGCCACGCGCTCGGTGATCGTCTCGCGGTAGGCCACCTGCGGCGCGGACGTCTCGACCGCGGCGCCGTACTCACGGCGCATGCGCTCGAGGTACACGTCGAGGTGCAGTTCGCCCATGCCGCTCACCACCGTCTCGCCCGACTCGTGATCGACCCTCACCCGGAACGTGGGGTCCTCCTTGGTGAAGCGGGCGAGCGCCTTGCCCATGTTGACCTCGGCCTTCTCGCCCAGAGGTTTGATCGAGAGCGAGATGACCGGCTCGGGCACGTGCATGGAGGTCATGGCCAGGCGCGCCGAGCCGTCGGTGAAGGTGTCGCCCGAGTGGCAGTCGATGCCGAAGATGGCCACGATGTCGCCCGCCCCGGCCTCGGCGATGTCCTCCATCTCGTCGGCGTGCATGCGCACGAGGCGCCCCACTTTGTGCCGCTTGCCCGTGCGGGAGTTGACGATGAAGTCGTCGCGCGCCATCTTCCCACGATAGACGCGCAGGTAGGTGAGCTGGCCGTAGCGGCCGTCCTCGAGCTTGAAGGCGAGCGCAACCGTCGATCCCTCGGGATCGCTCTCAAGCACCACCTTCTCGTCGTCCCGATCGAGGTCGATCGCCTCGTTCGACACCTCGTCCGGCGCCGGGAGGTAGTGGACCACCGCGTCGAGGAGCGGCTGCACCCCCTTGTTCTTGTAGGCCGCGCCCATCAGCACCGGCGTCAGCTTGAGGCCGAGGGTCCCTTCGCGGATGGCGCGGCGCACCATCTCGTTCGTGGCGCGCTCCTCGAGCAGCGCCTCGGTCAGCTCGTCCGAAAACATGGACACGGCGTCGAGCATCTCGGCCCGCGCCTCGCGCGCCTGCTCGAGCATGTCGTCCGGGATGGGGCGATCGACCACGCTGTCGCCGCCCTTGCCCTCGAACCCGATGGCGCGCATCTCGACGAGGTCCACGACGCCCTCGAACCGGTCCTCGAGCCCGATGGGCAGCTCAAGGAGCACGGGGTTCATGCCCAGCCGTTCGCGCAGCTGGTCGCGCACGCGCAGGGGCGCCGCGCCGGTCCGGTCGCACTTGTTCACGAACGCGATGCGCGGCACGCCGTACCTGCGCATCTGGCGATCGACCGTGAGCGACTGGCTCTGCACCCCGCCCACCGCGCACAGGACGAGCACCGCGCCGTCGAGCACGCGCAGCGAGCGCTCCACCTCGATGGTGAAGTCCACGTGGCCCGGCGTGTCGATGATGTTGAGGTGGTGGTCCAGCCACTCGCAGTGGGTCGCCGCGCTCGCGATGGTGATGCCGCGCTCGCGCTCCAGGTCCATGGAGTCCATCTTGGCGCCCACGCCGTCGCTGCCCTTGACGTCGTGCATGACGCGGATGCGGTTCGTGTAGTACAGCACGCGCTCGGTGAGCGTCGTCTTGCCGCTGTCGATGTGCGCCGAGATGCCGATGTTGCGCAGCTTCGATATGTCCTTGCGATTCGCCACGGTTCTCGAAGACCTTCCTTTCGCCCGAAAGCAGGCGAACGGCTACGCCAAAACGCCCTGCGGATCAAGTTTAACCCGCAGACCCCGGCACGCCACCGCTCCGGCCGCGAGGCCCGCGAAAACCCGGGCGTGCGCGGGCTGAAGGGGTATATAGTCTCTCTTTCCCGAAAGGCGGACCCTCTTGAACCACCCAAACGATCGACCGGTATCCGAGACCAGCAGGCCGTACCGCAGGCTCCTTCTCGTCAGCCCTCCGATGGCGCCCATGGGCGCGGAGTTCATGATGGAGGACGTCCCTTTGCGGCTCGAGTACCTGGCCGCTTTCGTGAGGGCGCACGTCGAGGCCGTGGAGGTGCTCGACCTGACACGCTCCTCGCGCGACCTCGAGCCGACGTTGCGCCGCTTCGCGCCCGACCTCGTCGGCATCAGCGTCAACTACATCTCCACCCAGAAGAGCGCGCTCGTGGTCGCGGCCGCGGCCCGTCGCCAGGGTGCGGACGTGGTCGTGGGCGGCTACCACGCCACGGCGATCTCGGACGTGCTCGCCGCGAGCCCGGACATCGATCTGGTGGTGCGCGGCGAGGGCGAGCAGACCCTGCTCGAGATCGTCGAGGGCAGGCCCCGCGAGCAGATCCTGGGCATCAGCTACATCGAGAACGGGACCATCCGTCGCAACGGCGACCGGCCGCTCATCGAGGACCTCGACTCCCTGCCCTTCCCCGAGCGGCACCTGCGCACGCGCAAGTACCGGCTGCCTTTCGCCGACCTGGAGAGCGACTCTGAGACCGAGTACGACATGATCATCACGTCGCGCGGGTGCTGGGGAAAGTGCACGTTCTGCACCGAGCCGATCATGTCGCACGGAACGCAGCGCTACCGCAGGCCAGAGAAGATCGTGGAGGAGATCGAGGAGATCGTGGCCCTGCACGGCGGCAAGCGGCTGCGGCTGCACATCGCGGACCCCAACTTCGGCGGCAGCCCCAAGGCCCTCGAGGCCCTGTGCGACGCGCTCATCGCCTATCGCGCGCGCTGCACGATGGACATCCACTTCTTCGTCAGCGTGCGCACCAGCACCATCGCCAACCACCCGCTTCTCGCGCGCAAGATGGTGGACGCGGGCATGGACTACATCTTCGTGGGCATGGAGTCCCCGCGCCGCGAGGACCTGAAGGCGGTGTCCAAGGGCGCCGAGGGCCGCGAGAAGCAGGAGCGCGCGGCCAGGTTCCTGCGGGAGAACGGCGTGGCCGTCATGAGCTGCTTCCTGCTCGGCCTGCCCGGGCAGACCGAGGCGGACGCCCTCGGGCTCGTGGAGTACGCCAAGGAGCTCGAGCTCACGGACTGCTACTTCTCGGTGATGACGCCGCTGCCCGGCTCGAAGCTCTACGACGAGGCGCTCGCGAGCGGCCGGCTCGTGGAGAAGGACTACACCAAGTACCGGCTCTACGACCTGGTCTTCGAGCACGACACGCTCACGCGCGCCAAGGTGAGGGAGCTGTGCGTGCGCTGCAACGCAAAGTGGTACGACGATCTCATGCTCCGGCAGGAGCACCGGCGCTGGATGTCGGACGGGGTGCGCAAGCGGCGGCTGTACGATTTCGCGGGCAAGTTCAAGGTGCTCGTGGGCTTCTTCTCGTTCATCGGCTCGGACGCGTCGAACGAGTTCGCGGACATGGCCCCGGCGCTCTTCGTCAAGGACATGCCCAACCCCTGGCTGCGCCGCTTCACCGAGGAGAACAAGATCCACAACTTCCTCGAGATGCGGCGCTTCCTCTCGATCGTCGGCCGCCAGAAGATCCAGGTCAGCCTCGAGACCGAGTCCAAGCCCGTGGTGAGCTGGGTGATGAAGACGCGGTCCGGCGGCGTGGAGTACCTCGACGCGATCACCGGTCGGGCCGACGACACCACGATCTCCATCAACATCCCCATCGACCAGACGCTCACCCCCGTGGGCGTGCTGCGGCGCATCCTCGCGGACAACCGCGACCTCAAGTCCCGGGTCGCCCTGGCCAGGCTCGCGGCGGCCGCCTGCAACGAGGTGGCCGCGGGCTGGGCCGGAAAGGCCAGGGAAGCGCTTCGATCGAGGGCCGCGACCGCTTCCTGAGGAAGCCCCTCGAAGCTCGGGCGGATCGGGCGAGGACGAGCTTAACTCCCCTCACGGCGCGTCGCGGACGCAGCGGGCGTTGGCGAGCTCGCTCTTGGCCACCGAGGACACGATGCCGCCCAAGAAGCTCACCCAGAAGCCGCGCGCGTGGCCGTCGCTCTCGGCGCTGCTGGTCGAGGACCAGAAGGTGAGGGACGGCATGTCGGGAAAGTCCGAGGCCGGGTTGCTGACGCCGTAGTCGACCAGGCTGTGCAGCTCGTTCTTGTTCGGCAAACGCCAGTCGTCCTTGCCGGCCCACGAGAGCGACTCGCAGTGGGCGAGCGCCTGGCGCCCGGTGAGGCCGGTGCCGTGTCCCTGCTGCCAGATGAGGCCGGTGAGGGAGTCCGTGACCACCGGCTCCGCCCCGCCCGAGTCGGAAAAGCGCGTCGCGGGCGGCACATGGCTCGAACGGACGCAGCGCGCGTAGCCGGTGTCGTAGGACGTGGCGTAAGTTGCGAAGACGTTGCCCAGCCCGCCGTAGACGTGCCACGTCTGGGCCTTGTCGGCCGCGGTGGCGAGCGCGGTCCAGAACCAACCATCGGCCGGCGAGCCCGGGAAGGGCGTGGGATCCAGGGCCGGGTTGGCGCGGTCGGCGTCGATGATGCTCGAAAGCTCGTGGGGGCCCGGCAGGCGCCAGTCCGTGAAACCGGCGAGGTCGAGCCCTGCGCAGTAGGCCCCGGCCTGTTGCCAGGTGCAGGGCCCGTTGGTCGAGGCGGCGTTGGAGCACCCGGGATAGGTCGCGGGCAGGTTTCGTTGCCAGGTGAGGCCCGTCAGCGAATCCGCCACCACCTCGTCGCCGGCCAACGTCTGCACCGTGAACGTCCGCGCCGGGTCCGGATACTGGGCGTCCTGGCCGCAGTCGTCGGTGGTGCCGCAGCTCGCCTGCCCCACAATGCCGGGGCACGTGCCGTAGAGATCGCCCGAGGTGTCCCAGTGGGCGCAAAATGTCTGGCCCGTGGGCGGGACCGGGAAGCACTGCTCCGAGGCGCACGGATCCGAGACCCCTGTATCGGAGTCCGTGCCGGAATCGGAATCGGTGTCCGGGGCGGAGCGCACGCACCGGGTGAGCCCGTCGAAAGACGCCGTTGCGTGCCCGATGTCGGCGTTCTTGAAGAGTACGTACCAGGCGCCGCCGCTCAGGTCCGTGGTGGACGACGACGACCAGTACTGCTCGTACGCGACGTATGGTCCCTCGAGAGCGGTGGGCCAGTAGTTGCCCTCATCGTCCGGACCGCTGCCGTATGTGCACGAGGCGTCGCCGCAATCGTCGGTCAGGCACGTCGAGGCGAGGCAGCTCGAGGTCACGCCGCACGTGCCTCCCGTCGCGGTGGCGGGGCAGCCTCGCACCAGGGTCCGCAGCTCATCGATGGTGGGCAGGCGCCAATCGTCGAAGCCGCACGCAACCAGGCTCTCGCAATAGGACGTGGATTCGGCCACGTTGCGGTAGTCCGTGCTCGCCGGGTTCTCCCAGGTCAGAAGAGTGGTTCCATCGATCCACGCGCAGCCGAGATCCGTGTCGCTCACAGTGCCGGTTTCCGAGCTCGTGTCTGAATCCGAATCCGAATCCGTGTCCGAATCCGAGTCAGAATCGGAATCCGAGTCGGCGTCCGTGTCCGAATCCGAATCCGAATCCGTGTCCGCATCGGCGTCGGTGTCGCCATCCGTATCGGTGTCCGCTCCGGAGTCGGCTTTGGACGAAGAGCCGTCGCCTCCGCATGCCATGGGCCCCAGGGCCGCCGCGAGCATCGCAAACCCTATCCAAGACGTTGTCCTTCGCATCAGCCACCTCCGTTCGTTTCCGTCAGGTTGCGAACAACGGTTATTCAATCACGATTCCGTTGAGTTTCAATGGGAAAGGGGCAAAGTGCTTGAGGCCGCCAGGGAACGGCCGTACGATCCGTCTCGAGAAGCCTGTTCAGACACACAATGCGCTTGCTGCAAGGAGACGGAACATGGATACAGACAGAATCACAACCATGATCGCGGCCAACCCCGATGAGACGCTTGCCTGTGCCGTCGCGCATTACATAGCGGCCTCCCTCGCCGTTGATCCGCGCGATGTCGGCGAGGCCGCGAATCAGCGGAAACTGAAGCTGGCGGCCTGCCAGCTCGGGCTCTTCGGCTACGGAAGGAAAGGCGCGTCGGACTACAAGATCCTCGGCCGCAAGGTCGGCCTCGATCGCGAGATCCTCGACCGCATCATGGCCAGGGCCGCGCCGGACAAGACCATCACCTGCCGCGCGCTCTGGGACTTGGCCGCCGAATGCGGAATCATGCGCGCGGAGGCGGGCAACGCCGCCGATTCCCTGGGCCTCAAGATCTCGGCGTGTCAGCTCGGAGCCTTCTGATTCCTCACAACAAGTGCCTGCGCGCGAAGGCGCGCCGACCACTGAAACATTGCCAAAAAAGTCAGTAAAAACGTTTCGCCTTTGCGATGCGAAGTGAGAGGTCGATCCTGTCTGTCAGGGGCACTGCCTGTTGCTTATTACTGTGCGATGTCCTGGAGCGCGGAAAGTAGAAGAATAGACGGACTTCGTTCCCCGCGGGAGTTTCGGGGGGTGATCCTCACCACAGGTGCCTCCTCGCGAACGCGTGCCCCGAGCCGCGCTTGGGTGATGCTTTCGATCAGGTAGACGTACATGGAGGCCATGTCGGCCGGACGGGCGCGGGAGTTGCGGGAATTCGTCGATCGGAGTGGGAGTTGAGTCCGTCCTTCGCTCCCTTCGGGAGCTACGGAGGGCACCCTACTTCGCAACGCTGCTTGCTTTTTGGGCTCGCCCTACGTAGCTCGCGAGAGCGAGCGAAGTAGGGTGGACGCGCCGACCACTGAAATATTGCCAAAAAAGCCTGCAAAAACGAATAGATAGCATAACAAAAAACAGACAGATGCCCCCAGTGTTGCCCCCGTGTTCGGCGCGATGGGCCGGTCACTTCTTACGGGTCTTCTCGGCGTCCAGCCAAGCTCGGCCCTTGGGCGTGAGCCGGTACCTCTGGAGACGGCTGGTGGGCTTCTCAGGGATGGTCATCTCGATGAAGCCTGCGTCCAGTGCGGGAACGAGGTAGGCACCTCGGAAGTGGTCTTCGTGTTTCAGTCCCAGGATGGCCTGGATCTCCTGGCGTTTCATCGTGCCGTTCATCACCAAGATCAGCCGGGCGACTTCCCCGGTGACTTCCCCGGCGACTACCCCGGCGACTACCCCGGTGACTTCCCCGGTAACTCCCCCCACCGCCTCGAACGCGCGCTCGGGCCTGCGGCGGATCGTGACCACGAAACCGTCCGTCAGGGCGAACTCGGGTTCAGCGAGGCCCGCATCCCGGCAGCGGGCGATCATGTCGCCGGTTCCCGTGCCCATCCGCTCGATGTATCCAGATAGGTACATCGGCACCGCAAGGAGCGGGTTGCCCGGTACGGAGCCGTGGGGCTGTCGAAGCTTCTCCAGGGTCAACGATGGCGGGAGCGTGCCGGGGTTCCACACCTCCAGCCGGTCGGAGAACAGCATCACCTGGACGCTGGCGTTGCTCGTGTAGTCCCTGTGGGCCACCGCGTTCACGACGGCCTCGCGCACGACCTCGGGCGGCATCTCGTACGCCACGGGGGCCTGGGCGCTGTGCTCCCTCGTCCCCACGGCCAAGTTGATCTTCGAGAGCACGAAATCGACGGCTTGGTCCGTCGTCTCGAAGACCGTGCCCTTGTAAGTCCGGTAGAAGGGGATCGGCTTGGCTACCGTCGTTCCGTGGAAGTGGGCGCACTTGATCTCGGACGAGATGAGGAACCGCTGTGGATCCTTTCCGAACAGAAGGACCGCCGCATTGGTGGGGCGCCCGTCGCGGACGAGGTGGAGGTGCTCCAGCACCGTCCCTGGATCGGTGGCCTCGGCCAGCGGGAAGGCCCGCACCCGACGCGCGATGCCCACGAACCGTCGGATCTCTTCTTCGGATAGGTCGGCCAGGGTCGCGTCCCGACATGCGGCGGCGTCGAACGGGCCGGTGCAGACCTGCTCTCGGTCCTCCAGAAGCTGCACAAGGGCCGCGTACAGCCCGGTCCGCAGTTCCGGTATGTCGATGAACCTTCGGCGGATGAGTTGCGCTCCGGCCTTTTCGATCAGCGCCCGCATTTTCTCGTGCTTGCCGCCGTCGTCCGCGCCCTTCACGAAGATCAAGCGGACCTTGCCCGTGCGGGTCGCCTCGTCGAACTCGCGTTCGGTGGGCGACAGGCCAGCCGCGTCCTCGTTGCGGTAGTCGTTGCCGAACAACCCGACGTACACGCAGCAGCGCCCCACCTCGTCGAGGTAGACCTCGTCGGCTCGGCGGTCCGTGGCCGGGAGATCCTCGAACAGGAAGACCTCGAAGAACCGGCGCAGCAGCGCGTCGCCGTGCACGAAGTCGCGGATGGCCCGCCGTTCGGCAGCGAACTCCTTCTGCGCGCTGCTGACGAAGATGCGCTCGATCATGAGAGGAGGGTACTGCGATCCTTGCTGGAGATCGAGAGTGTGTCTTTGTTCAACAACCCATCTTCGGCGGCACCTTGCCGGCGGCCGCCCAACCGCGGAGGCGCGCGGCGCGGACCATCTGCTCCTCGTCCGCCGCGGCCCGGGCCGCCTCTTCGTCGTAGAACCCGAACGTCACGCCGCCCCCGGAAGGCATAGCGGCGGGATATTCCGTCTTGCCGCACCGCAGCCCGACGCTCGGAAGGGAGTTGTCGAGCGCGCCAACGAGCCCCTCGAACGATGTCCAGCCCGGAGAGCGTCGACCGGACACGCCGCCGAAGTTGACCGTGCGATAGGCGTCGAGGTTCGCCTCGAAGCATTCATCAAGGCGACGGCGGAGGGCGGGATCCTCCGGCCGGATCTGCCACTCCCATGTGCCCGTCCACGGATCGCCGAACCACAGCGCCCGTGCGACGAGGTGCCACTCCGGGCCGGGCGTCCGGATCTCGATAGAGCCTGACGGTCTGCGTTCGTCTTGCACCCGTTCTCTCCTCAGTCGACGATTCCAATGTAACACTTGGGGCAGGGAGAAGAAACGGAGCGGCGGGCGGTTCGCGCGATCCGCCTCTCATCAATAGTAGGCCGCGAGCGCGACGCAGCGCCCCAGGAGGCTGCTCGACAAGGCAAAGCATTCTTGGGTTCCGTCCTTGAAGTCGACCGCCGGAGCATATCCTCCGGCACACTCGGTCGTGCCGTTCGGAATGGCCCAGAACGGGTCCCAATAGCAGAAGGTCCCGAACAGGATCTCGTCCCACAGACAGCCGGACGGACCGGCCGAAGCGAGGAGCGTCTCCAGTTCCGGGAGCGTCGGGAGGCGCCAGTTGCTACTACCCCCGAGGACGAGAGCGGAACACCGGCTCTGCGCCTTGATGTACGATCCAGAGTCAAGGCCCGCTTGGCTGTCCTTCTCCCACACGAGCCCGGTCTCCGGGTCGCACCAGATGGCGGGATCGACCGGGACGCCAGCGCAGGGGTCCGGCCCGGTCCCCGTGTCCGAGTCGCTGTCCGCGTCCGAATCGGCGTCCGTGTCGCCGTCGGCATCGCTGTCGGTGTCGGCGTCCGTGTCGGCATCGGTGTCAGCGTCAGCGTCCGAATCGGCGTCGCTGTCAGAGTCGGAATCCGCATCGCTGTCGCTGTCCGAATCCGAGTCCGAGTCGCCGTCCCCGTCTCCATCCGCGCCAGCGTCAGTGCCTCCGTCCGCGTCGCATCCCGCGTCGAGCACCACCGTGCCACAGGTGCCCTCGATGTAGCCCACGCCGGGCTCCTCGCACGTGCCCAGGATGCAGGGATTGCCCGTGGCGCACGGCTCGGTGCCCGCTATCAGCGTGCACACCTCGTCGAGGCATTCGTTGGTGCCGTTGCACCAACTCCCGTCGTCGCAGAACGTGTGATCCTTGAGCGGCGTAGCCGTGCACGTGCCGGCGTCACAGGCGTCACGGGTGCATGGGTTGTCGTCATAGGAGCAGAGTGTTCCGGTGAGCGGCTTGCCGCACTGGCCCTTGTCGCAAATGTCCCAGGTGCACTCGTTGCCATCGTCCTCGCACAGGATACCGCTCTTGGCGTTTAGCTTGCAGACGTTGCCAACGCATGACCAAATGCTGCACAGCGTGGTGGACTTCGGGCAGTCGTCTGCGTCATCGCACGGCAGGTCGCCTGCATCCGCGCCCGAATCACCGGAGTCAATCCCCCCGTCGAGGTGGGAGCGATCGTCGAAAAGCGCGGGAATGCGATCGTCGCGAGCGCGGGGTAGCGCGTAGTCCTGTTTCTTGCCCGGGGATCCCGAGCGTCATAGTGGGATAGTCGACGGCGCCCCAGAAGACGG
>JAQTNF010000008.1 GCA_028713995.1 Deltaproteobacteria bacterium
CCTCTGCTCCGTCTCGAAGAGCGTCCGTTGTCGACTTGTCGGCTTGAACATGACCGATGATCGCAAATCGGATCATGAAAAGATATCGGAATCAGTGCCCGCGAATGACTTTCTTCTCAGGAATCAATCTGTGATCTTGAACATCGGGGCCTTTTCCCAAGGCAGGGGCTCCAACGTGAAGTACCTTCCCTATGCGTTCACGGAGCAGGGCGTGGCCATGTTGTCCAGCGTGCTGCGCAGCGCCCGCGCCGTGGAGGTGAACTCGGTTTCGGCACCATGGAGTTCGACGACTAGGGCGCTGCTCAATTGGGTCGAGCCCGGCCTGGGGCCGCGGCAAGGATGCGGCGATGCGCCGCGAAGCCCTCGCGGGCTGTCGAATGGACGGGAGCCCGAAGGGCTTCTCCTCCGAAACCCGTGAGGGCGAAGGAGGAATCCTGGCCGCGGGGCTCGTCCCCGCGGAGGATGAGGAACGACGAGATCTGTCGAATTGAGCAGCGCTCTAGCCAGAGGCCCGAGTGCCCAAACGGATCAGTTCCTGGTCAGCTTCCGGTACTTGACGCGGTGCGGCTGGTCGGCGTCCTTGCCGAGCCGGCGCTTGCGGTCGGCCTCGTAGTCCGCGTAGTTGCCCTCGAACCACGTGACCTTGCTCATGCCCTCGAACGCCAGCATGTGCGTGGCGATGCGGTCGAGGAACCAGCGATCGTGGCTGATGACCACGGCGCAGCCCGCGAACTCGTTGAGCCCGTCCTCGAGCGCGCGCAACGTGTCGACATCCAGGTCGTTGGTGGGCTCGTCGAGGAGCAGCACGTTGCCGCCGCGGCGCAGGAGCTTGGCCAGGTGCACGCGGTTGCGCTCGCCGCCCGAGAGATCGCCCACCTTCTTCTGCTGGTCCGAGCCGCGGAAGTTGAAGCTCGACACGTACGCCCGCGAGCTCATCTCGCGCTTGCCCACGAGCAGCGTCTCCTGTCCGCCCGAGATCTCCTGCCACACGCTGTTCTCGCCGTTCAGGCTGTCGCGGCTCTGATCCACGTACGCGAGCTCCACCGTCTCGCCCACCTTGAGCGTCCCCGCGTCGGGCTTCTCCTCGCCCGTGATCATGCGGAAGAGCGTGGTCTTGCCCGTGCCGTTGGCGCCGATCACGCCCACGATGCCGCCGCGCGGCAGCCGGAACTCGAGCCCGTCGACGAGCAGCCGCTCGCCGTAACCCTTGACGAGCCCCTCGGCCACCACCACGTCGTCGCCGAGCCTGGGGCCTGCCGGGATGTGCAGCTCCACGGCCCCCTCTCGCGCCTCGAAGCTCGCATCCTCGGAGAGCAGCTGCTCGTACGCGCCGAGACGCGCCTTGCTCTTGGCCTGCCGCGCCTTGGGGTTCATGCGCACCCACGCCAGCTCGCGCTCGAGCGTGCGGCGGCGAGCCGAGACCTGCTTCTCCTCGTTCGCGAGGCGCGCCTGCTTCTGCTCGAGCCACGAGGAGTAGTTGCCCTTGAACGGGTAGCCCTCGCCGCGGTCCATCTCCAGGATCCAGCCCGCCACGTTGTCGAGGAAGTAGCGATCGTGCGTGATGGACACGACCGTGCCGGGGAAGTCGTGCAAATGGCGCTCGAGCCACGCCACGGACTCGGCGTCCAGGTGGTTCGTGGGCTCGTCGAGGAGCAGGAGGTCGGGCTTCTCGAGCAGCACACGGCACAGGGCCACGCGCCGCACCTCGCCGCCCGAGAGCCTCCCCACGTCCGCGTCCGGCGGCGGCAGGCGCAGAGCCTCCATGGCCATGTCGATGATCGTGTCGAGGTCCCAGCCGCCCACGGCCTCGATGGAGTCCTGCACCTTGCCGTACTCCTCCATCACGTCGGCCATCTCGTCCTCGGGCAGGTCCTCGCCCATCCTCGCGGAGAGCTCCTCGAAGCGGTTGAGCAGCCCGCGCGTGCCGGCCACGGCCAGCTCCACGTTGCCGCGCACGTCGAGCGACGGATCGAGCCGCGGCTCCTGCGGCAGGTAGCCGATGCGGATGTCGTCGGGCCGCCACGTCTCGCCCTGGTACTCGGTCTCGACGCCGGCCATGATGCGCAGCAGCGTGCTCTTGCCCGAGCCGTTGCCGCCGATGACGCCGATCTTGGCGCCCGGCAGGAAGGCGAGCGTCATGCCCTTGATGACCTCCTTGTTGGGCGGGTACACCTTGCGCACGCGCTGCATGGTGAAGATGAACTGGTGGGTCATGATCTCGAAGCCTCCTCCCGGCTCGCGTCACTCGATCGACATGAGAGAAAGCCATCTTTCCTCATCGGTTGCAACAGGCAGGCCCGCGCGCGCGAGCAGATCGAGGATCGGCGGCTCGTCGTACCTCAGATAGGGGTTCACGCGCTTCTCGTCGCCGAGGGTCGAGACCACGCGCCCGGGATCGTGCGCCGCGAGGAACGCGTCGATGTGCGGGTTTGCGGGCTCCAGCCTGCGCGCGAACGCCATGGAGTCGCGCACGTAGTCGTGGCCCGCCCACACGCGCGTGGCGTCGGGCAGGGCGCGCAGGCGCCTGACCGTGGCGTAAAAAGCGGGCAGGTCGCCCGAGAAGCAGTTGCCGATGGTGCCGTTGAACAGGGTGTCGCCCGTGACGATCGAGCCGCCCGCGCGGAAGACCACCGAGTCGAGCGTGTGCCCGGGCGCGGGGATCACCTCGATCTCCTCGTTGCCGAGCGCGATGCGACCGCCGCGCGCGAAGTCCCGGTGATCGACGTGACGCGCGCCCGTGAGCGCGAGGAGCCTGCGGTTTCCGGACGTGTGATCGCCGTGGGAGTGCGTGTTGGTGACGAGGGTCACGGTGAGACCCGCGGACGCGGCGTGGCGCGCGATGCCCTCGGGATCACCGCCGTCGACGGCCATGGCCTCGGTCCCGGCGGACAAGAGATATCCCAGGTTGTCGGCCCCGTAACGGAACTGTCGGATATCGATCACGCGTCCCTCCAACGCCGACCGACACGTTACACGGGTCGGATTCCAGCCACAATGCCGATCGGGACAGAATTCTTGCGCCAATTTCGGAGTCTATCACTATAATGTCGCCATCGTGGCCGACCCCATGCCGGCCGAGGAGGGAATGTCCATGAAGCGTTTCGCCGTCATTTTCGTGGCCGTGGGCCTGCTCGCGTTGTGCGCCCTCGCCGTTGGTTGCGACTCCGAGAGCTCGAGCACCTACGACGTGCCGGTTTCCTGGAACGTGGCCGGAGCCCAGGTGTGCAAGACCTTCATCACCGGCGGGGATCAAATCGATTTCGACAACGTCGTGATCAACGTCTATGAAAAGGAGGGCGACACCGACCCCATCCAAACACCTATCGAGGTGCCCTGCGACGACTTCACGACCACCATTCCGAGGCTCAGCCGCGGCGACTACTTCGTGACGCTCGGCGCCATGGCGACCTACAGCAACCGCACCCTGCCGTTCTATCAGGCCAAGGGGCCCATCTCGGCGCCGGCCGAGCAGGACTCGGGCTACGAGTTCACGCTCGTGCTGGGCAAGGGCAAAATCCAGGCCTCATGGCACTTCAACAACGACGAGATGTGCGATCCGAACGGCGTGGTCAGCGTGGATCTCTCCATCGGCGACCAGGACCCGGTGGAGTGCAACACGGGCAAGTACCTCATCGAGGACGTGGACATGGGCGTCGACTACCGGCTCACGATCGACGGGCTCGACGAGGGCGGCAACATCACCTGGACCGGCGACTACTCCGAGAACCCGTTCGAGGTCCTGCCCGGTGAGACCATCGAGGCCAAGGTCGAGTTGAGCCCGGTTTCCTGACGCCCGCCCCATGACCGTCACCACCTGCCGCCTCGCCGTGCTCATCTCAGGTGCGGGTTCCACCATGGTGAACCTGGCCGAGCGCATCCGTGGGGGCGAGGTGCCGGCCGAGATCGCGCTCGTGGTGTCGAGCCGAGCGAGCGCGGCAGGGGTCGAAAAGGCGCGCACCCTCGGCCTCGAGACCGCCGTGCTCTCGCGCAAGCCGTTCACGCGCGACGGCGCGTTCGACGAGGATGCGTACGCCCGGGCCCTCGCGGATCTGCTCGCGCTCGCGCGACCCGATCTCGTGGTGCTGGCCGGTTTCATGACGAGGCTCGGGCGCGCCGTGCTCTCGCGCTTCCAGGTGATCAACGTGCACCCCGCGCTCCTGCCCCGCTTCGGCGGCAACGGCTTCTACGGCCACCGCGTGCACGAGGCGGTCCTCGCGGCCGGTGATAAAGTCACCGGCGCCACGGTTCACTTCTCGGATCTGGCCTACGACACCGGGCCGATCATCTTGCAGGAGATCGTGCCCGTGCTCGCGGGTGACACGCCCGACACGCTCGCGACCCGGGTGCAGGCCGTGGAGCGCCGCATCTACCCAGAGGCCATCCGGCTCTTCGCCGAGGGCAGGCTCGTGCGCGATGGCGACCATGTGCGCATCCTGCCGGAGGCCGGCGCATGACGAGGATCGCCGCGCTCGCCGCCATCCCGCTCGCCGCGATGGTTCTCTTCTCCGCTTGCAGCCGCAAGGCCTTAGCCCCTTCGCCCGCGGACACGGCCCGCGAGTTGCTCGCGCTGCATGGGCTCGTGGGCAGGCAGCCCGAGGACAGGAGCGAAGCCGACAGGAAGAGGCCCGTGGACCGCAAGGCCCTCACGGCGCTCTTTTCCGACTACGCCACCACGGATCCGTTCCTGGCCGATCTCTACGTGGGCTTTCTGGTCGGTGCGCTCGCGCGCAACCAGGGCGACCTGCGCGTGACGGTGCAGGGCAAGCGGGCCGTGGTCCAGGCCGGGAAGCTGGGCGTGGCGCTCGAGCTGCGCGAGCGGACTTGGCTCATCTCGCTCGCGGCCTCTGTTCCGGACGGGATCAAGCGCCGCGCGCTCGAAGAGAAGGTTCGCTACGAGAACGCCAGGGCCGCGGGGCAAGCCGTCCGGTAGGCGACACCGGCGAGGGCGCGTCGACGCAGTCGTGCTCTTTGATCCGGGCCGCGCATTCGGATAAGTTCGGGCGTGCCGGCGGCACGGGCCGGCGCCCATTGAAGAGGCGATGCAGAAGAAAAGCCAACCCCGTTTATTGCTTCCCCTGTGGCTGCTCGTGCTCGAGCGCATCGTGCTCGCCTACGTCAAGGTGGACGAGGCATGGGTGGAGGCGGTGCGGGGCGCGGCTGCGCGCGGGCCCCTGGTCTACGTCCTGCGCAACCGCAGCCTGATCGACCTCCTGTGCCTGAAGGCACTCGCGCGTCGCCACGACCTTCCGCCCATCGGGTTCGTGTGCGGCATCTCGCGGTTCTTCCTCATGCCGTTCGTCCTGTGGCTCGTGCACCTCGCCCGCGGCAAGGGCAAGGCGCGCTCGCTCGCGGAGCTCTCGGCCGCGCTCGACGCGGGCGGCTCGGCCGTGGTGTTCCTGCGCAGGCCCGCGGCGCTGGGCGCCCTCGACTCGCGCCCTGTGGCAGAGGACGGCGTCCGTCTCATGGCCGAGGCGCAAGGGAGGCTCGGGCGAAAGGTGCTGGCCCTGCCCACCGTGTTCCTGTGGGGCGAGCACGCCAACCGCCGCATGCCGTCCACCATGGACTTCATCTTCGGCTCCAACGACTATCCGCGCCTCCTGCGCTCGGTGTGGCTCATGTTCAAGGGCCGATCGGTGCACGGCGCGTGGGTCGGGGAGCCGATCGACCTCCTCGCCGTCCGTGCCGAACGGCGCATCGGGGACGCGGAGCTGGCCGGGGTCGTGCGCGCGGGCGTGGGGAGGCAGATCGAGAAGGTGCGCAGGGCCAAGCTCGGCTCGCTCACCAAGCCGTCGGCCAGGCTCCAGGACGAGGTGCTGCGCAGCCCGCGCCTTCGGGCCGAGCTCGCGACCATCGCGGCCGAGGGCGGCATCCCCAAGGAGGACATCGAGCCGCGGGCGCGCGCCATCATCAAGAAGATGGCCGCCAACTACCGGCCGCGGGTCCTTTCCTTGTTCGCGCTTGTCATGGCCTTTGTCTGGAAGCGCATCTATACGGGCATCGACGTGCGGCGCGAGGACGTAGAGCACCTGCGGGACGCCGTGGCCAACGGGGCGCTCCTCGTCCTGCCGAGCCACAAGAGCCACATCGACTACCTCGTCATCTCGCAGGTCATGCAGGACGCCAACATCATGCTGCCCCACATCGCGGCCGGGCAAAACCTGTCGTTCTGGCCGCTCGGATGGATCTTTCGATCATCCGGGGCGTTTTTCATCCGCCGCAAGTTCGTCAACGACCGCTTCTACGGCGCCGTGGTCAACGCCTACGTGCGCCGCCTCATCCAGGAGGGCTACGCCATCGAGATCTTCGTGGAGGGCGGGCGCTCGCGCACGGGCAAGCTCCTGCGCCCGCGCCTCGGCCTGCTCGAGATGGCCCTGCGGGCCGTGTCGGCCACGCCCGGCGCCGATCTGCGCATGCTGCCCGTGTTCATCGGCTACGAGAAGGTCATCGAGGAGCGAGCTTACGCCCGCGAGTCGCAAGGCGCGGCCAAGGAGGTCGAGAGCATCAAGGGCCTCATCAAGACCACCAGGGTGCTCTTCTCGCGCTACGGGCGGCTGCACGTGCGCATCGGCCGGCCGTTCTCGGTGGACGAGGTCCTCGCCGAGATGAAGCTCGGACGCGGCGATCTTGCGCGCACCGCGGGCCGCCACGCCGTCGCGAACCACATCGCCACGCGCAACCTCATCGAGGTGAACCGCCTGAGCGTGGTCACGCCGAGCGCGGTCCTGGCCACGGTCCTGCTCTCGACCCGCGCGCGGCGTTTCGCCCACGGGGACGTGCGCAGGCTCGCCGCTTCGTTCGCGCAGCTGCTCGTGGCCAATGGGGCGGACGTGAGCCCGTTCGTGCGCACCTGGAGCGCGGAAAACGGCGACGGTCCCGACCACCTGGACCGCACCATCGTGGCGTTCGTGAAGGCCGGCCGTCTCAGGGCCGTGGGAACCGCGGCCGCACAGGAGTACGAGGTGCGCGAGGGCGAGCGCCTGCTGCTCGACTACTACAAGAACAACACCATCCACTTCCTCGTGCCGCACGCGATCGCCTGCGCCGCGTGCCTCGCGGCCGGCTCCGAAGGCGCTGCCGACGTCACCTCCGATCTCGAGCTCGCGTGCCGGCTGTATGGCATGGAGTTCTTCCTGCCCGAGCCGGGCGGAGACGACGCGGCGTTCCTCGCGGAGGTCTCGCAGCTCGCCGCAAAGACCGTGCGCGAGCTCGTCGAGGCCGGGATCCTGACCGATGAGGGAAGCCGGCTGCGGGTCGCGGACGCGGATCGGGCGGCGCTGGTTGCGGGCGTGCTTCGCAACTTCCACGAGATCTACTACGCGGCGCTTCTCGCGGTTCGCGAGCGGGCCGCGAGCGGGGGGGGCGCGGATCCGATGCGGCGCGCAAGGAGCCTGGCCGACGGCTTCCTGGCCGAGGGACGGTTCGTGAGGCCCGAGGGCAACACGCGTCAGAACCTGCAGAACGCCTTCGACTCGTTCAAGGAGATGCGCTTTCTGCGCCCGGCCGCCGGGGAGACGCCGTTCGCCGCGGACGGGCAGGGCGCACGCCTCGTCGACTATCTGGAGCGGATCCTCACGGTGTGACGTCCGCGCACGGCGCGTCGTGATGACCGCTAACCCAAGGCCGCGAACTCGACGTTGTGGGCGCGGTTCACGGCCAGGGAGGAATCCGCCGGGAGGCGCTGGAAACCGGGAGGCGGCGCGGGCGTGTTTGCCGAGAACAGGAGCACGGCGCGCAGGTCCTCATGGTCGACCGGGTCCGTGATGCGGCCGGGCGCCTGGGACGGGCGGCACAGCTCGCAGTCCCGCACCCCCTCGATGAGCACGTAGTCCACGGGGATGCCGCGGCTCGCGGCCACGAGAGTATAGCCGTCGGATACGACCGCGGACGACGCGGACGGCGGGAACCCGGCCTCCTTGGCGAACTCGTCCGCCGTGCGCAGGGCGCGGTGCATGGCCTCGCGGATGGGCGCGGGCCCCAGGTCCGGGCGGCCGAGCTGGCCGGCGTCGAAGAGGAACGACAGGAACAGGTGGAAGAGGTGCTCGGAGTCGGTATCGCCGCGGATGTTCCGCTCGATGAAGGGCGGGATGGAGTTCCGGATGCGATCCTTGAACGACGAGAACCCGCTCAAGGTGCCCACGTGCGCGAAGAGCCACTCCTTGAAGCGGAAGGGATGCGTGTTCTCGCGCCGGGGCGGCCCCACGGTCGCCTCACGGGCGTGCATCACCACCAGGTCCGCGGCGAGCCCGTCGATGATGTCGTCGGTGGGGATCGGCCCGTTCTCGTCCCGCGGCTCGATGCGCAGGAGCAGCTCGCCGGAATGGTAGTGGCCGAGACCCCATCCGCCGCCGCCGCCGAGCGGCACGGAAAGATGCCGGGAGTACGGCCGCACGGCGCAGGGCACCCGGGAATTGTTGTTCGTGGAAAGGGCCCAGAGATAAGACATGCCATTTCATACCCTCAAGGTCGGGGGCGACGCAAGGTCGCGATGTTCCTCGCGATGTTCCTCGTGGAGCACGCAGCGATTTGCGGTCGGTCGCGGGCGTGTGGCATAAACAATCCATGTCCGAGAGCAACGCCAAGCCCGTGAACGCGGCCGGGACGCCGCTCGTCATCATCACCGGGCTTTCGGGCGCAGGGAAGTCCACGGCCATGCGCTGCCTCGAGGATCTCGGCCGCTACTGCGTGGACAACCTGCCGCCCGCGCTCGTGCCCACGTTCTACAGCCTGTATCGCCAGAGCTACCCGGCCGGGCCGGGCGTGGCCATCGCGAGCGACGTGCGCTCGGGCAGCCTGTTCGACGACTTCACCACCATGGTCGACGCCCTGCGCGGGTTCGGCGTGGCCTTCGAGATCCTGTACCTCGACTGCGATACGGACGCGCTCATCAACCGCTTCATGGAGGTGCGGCGCTCGCACCCGCTCCAGGAGGGGCGCTCGATCGAGGAGGCCATCGAGGAGGAGCGCCGACGCCTCGAGCCCAACCGCGCCGTCGCCACGCGCATCATCGACACCGGCAGCCTGACCGCCGGAACCCTGCGCGAGGCCCTCGTGCGCATCCTCGTGGGCGAAACGACGAGCGCCGTGCGCCTCGAGTTCACGAGCTTCGGCTTCAAGTACGGCATCCCGCTCGACGCGGACTTCGTCTTCGATGTGCGCTTCCTGCCGAACCCGTTCTACGTGCCGGGCCTCGAGCGCCTGAGCGGCGAGGACGACGAGGTCTACAGGTTCGTCATGGACGGCCCCCTGGCCGAGGCCTACTTCGGCCACATCGTGGACATGCTGCGCCTCGCGCTCCCGGAGTTCGTCAAGGTCGGCAAGTTCGCGGCGAACGTGGCCGTGGGGTGCACGGGCGGCAGGCACAGGAGCGTGGCCTTCGCGCGCCGCCTGGCCGAGACCTTCCGCACGGCGGGCCAGAGCGTGGTCGCCGTGCACCGGGACCTGCGCCGGCCCGAGGGGTGAGGGCGCGCCGCCCTCCGGTTCCGTTATTCGTTGTAGAGCGCGAGGACCTCGGTGTCCGAGAGGGCGCGGTCGTAGATGCGCACGTCGTCGATGGCGCCGTTGAAGAAGCCCTCCTTGGGCGGGTAACCGGTCCAGGGCAGGCCCGCGCCGATGAGGAAGCTCGCGGTGGCGGAGTGCAGGGTCTTCGTGGCCGCGGCCGAGTTGTTGAGCGTTCCGTCCACGTACACCCTGGCCGTGGTCCCGTCGAAGGTCCCGACCAGATGGTACCAGGTGCCCATCGTCCACGTGACGCCGGTCGTGGAGATGCCGTTCCAGTCCCACAGATCCCAGAAGATCTGATCCGCGACCGCGGTGTTGTCCGCGGTGGCGGCGTACCAGAACCGGAAGCTGCCCACGCTGTCCACGAAGTACGAGCGCGCCTGGGTGATGGCCGCCGGATCCACGCCGAACTTGATCCACGCCGACACCGTGAGCGCGTTGCTCGAGACGTCGATGGGCGCCTCGCAGTCGATCACGTCGGTCGTGCCGTTGAACAGGTACGCGCTGTTCGGGGCGCCGTCGTGGCCTTCGGTCGGCACCGCGCCCGTGACCGTGCCATCGTAGTCGCCGTTCGCCACGTCGTTCGCGTCGCCGTCGAGCGGCCAGTGGGCGATGAGGCCGCCGGTCCCGCCGTCGCCCGCGTCGCCTCCGGCGTCCACGCTCGCATCGTTGCCCGCGTCGATGTCGGTGTCGCCGTCCATGTCGGTGTCCGTGTCACCGTCCGTGTCGCTGTCGGTGTCACTGTCGGCATCGGTGTCGGCGTCCGTGTCGCCTCCCGCGTCTTCGCTCGCGTCCTGCGCGGCGTCGGCGGCCGCGTCCTCACCGGCGTCCCCACCCGCGGCGTTGTCTTCCACTTTGCACGACACGCAGATAACAATCCCGCACAGCACGATCCACACAAACGAGAACCTCATGTTCGCTCCTCCCTTCTTTGGGCCGCATGGGCCGAATCGAGAATGACAAATATTACCGATCGTGCGGGTCGTTGTCGACAGGAACAGGTCGCCGAACACGACGTGGGTCACGGAGCGGCCTCGGTCGCGGGGAGCGGATCCCGCAGCCCCACGAACACGACGTCCTTGCGCATCAACTTCTTGAACGGGTAGAGCACCTCGATCTTCTTCAGCTCATCCGGCGTACAGAAGAGGCACGAAAGGCCGATCTGCGGCAAGGGCGGCAAGATCGTGAGCGTGGCTTCCAGACGGTACCACAGCGCGCTGCCGTATCCCGCGACCCAGGCCGGGAAGAGCGAGGCGACCGCCCGCGTGTCGGCGAGCGCACCCTGATCGAACAACGGCTGGGACGAGGGATGCGCGATGGAAACGGCCCAATCGCCTTCGCGGAGCGGCTCGAGCTCGAGCGTGACCGCGACGATTCCCTGTCGCGCCTTGCCTTCCTTCTCCTGCTTCGAGGGAGCGGCGGGCGCGGGGTTGGCGTACCGCTCGGCCTCGTCCTGCCAGCGCTCGGCGCCTTCGAGAAACGAGCGGGCAAGCCAAGCCGCCGAGATCTCGGAGATGGACTCGTCCTTGATGTGGCTCCAGCTCGGGGTCCACGAGGTCTCGATGAGATTGCGGATCCTTGTGTAATCCAGCTCTCGAGGCAGGTCGAACAGCCGCGGCCGGCGTTCCGGATCGAACGGCCCGCGCCGCTGGAAGCGCGGTTCGCGCAGCCGCCGCATGCGGGGATCGTCCTCGACCGCCTGCTGCAGAACTCCCCAACTCGGATCGAACCGCAAGGGTCCGTCTTGCGGGAATCCGGTCGCCTCGTGTCCAGGGGTCGTCGACGCGCCCGGCTGACCGAGCTCACCCGGAAACGGAGGGACGCCCTCCGGTTTGAAGCCCGGACGATCCGCTCGGTGCGCAGGCTTCCTGGCCTGCTGCGGCAGTGAGGGTGGCGTTGCGGGCGTCAAGGAGCCGACCCCGGCTGTCTGGGGAACCCCGGACGCAACCTGTCGGGCGGGAGCGATATCAATGCGCAACTCGACGGGGGAAGGAACCGAACCGTCCGGAGGGAGGTCCGATCGCACCGTTACAAGCACGAGGAGCAAATGGAGCCCCAAGGCAAGCACGGCGGATAACATCCACCTCGACCGGATCCACCCCGGACGCCGCGGGGACGGGGAGCGCGGTGCGGAGAAAAGAGGTGTTTTGCTGCTGCCTCGCACGAACTCACCTTAAAGCGGCAGGGGGGCCGTGGGCAACATCGACGAGAACCGAGGCCGGACAGAAGCACATGGGTAGAGCCCCTGACCCTGGACCACGCTCCGCGGACACCGCCCGCGAAGCGCCGCTACCCGAGACGGTGAAGTCCGCCATCCTGCTGAAGGTGCTGGCTACAACCTCCTGCGGCTGCGCGCCGCGAAGCCGGCGGCGCATGGGAGGCCTGATTTCGGATGTCGCCGGACTTCACAAATTCGTGACGCAATTTTTGCGAAGCCGTCATAGTATGTGCGCCGTTCAGCGCCCCCGGCAGCGCCAAAGCCGGGGCGAGGAGGAGGGCACGCATGTTCCGCATGACCCAGAGGGAGATGACCTTCTTCGACGTGTTCGAGGAGGCCTCCGAGATATCGTACCAGTCCGCGGTGATCCTGCAGGATCTGGTGCTGCACTACCAGGACCCGGACGCCAAGATCAAGGCGCTCGAGGAGAAGGAGCACGAGGGAGACAAGCTCGTGCACGTCATGATGGACCGGCTCAACAAGTCGTTCATCACGCCCATCGATCGCGAGGACCTGTTCCTCATCTCCAAGGACCTCGACACCATCACCGACCTCGTCGAGTCCACGGCGCACCTGTTCACCATGTTCGACGTGACCTCGGTCAAGGACGAGGCCAAGGAGCTCGTGCGGCTCATCGTGGCGGCCACGGGCGAGGTGCACGCGGTGACCAAGGAGATGAAGAACTTCAAGAAGAGCAAGGAGCTCAAGCCCAAGGTGATCGAGATCAACCGCCTCGAGAACGAGGGCGACCGGCTGTACCGGCGCGCGGTGCGGGCCCTGTTCACGCAGGAGAAGGATCCGCTGGAGGTCATGAAGTGGAAGGAGGTCTACGAGTACCTCGAGAGCTCCCTCGACGCCTGCGAGCACGTGGCCAACGTCATCCTGGGCGTGGTGGTCAAGCATGCCTGATGCGTCGACCCTGGCCGTGCTTGGAGCGGTCGTGGTCCTGGCGCTGGCCTTCGACTTCATCAACGGCTTCCACGACACGGCCATTTCCATCGCCACGTCCGTGTCCACGCGCGTGCTCACGCCGCGCCAGGCGATCCTGATGGCCGCGGTGCTGAACTTCGTGGGCGCGCTCATCAGCCACAGCGTGGCCAAGACCATCTCGAGCGGCCTCGTCCACACCCAGCTCGTGCCCGAGTACGTGGTGATCGCCACCTTGATCGCGGCCATCACCTGGAACCTCGTCACCTGGTACTACGGCATCCCGTCGAGCTCGTCGCACGCGCTCATCGGGGGGCTCGTGGGCTCGGCAATCGCATTCTCGGCGGGTCTCGACATCGTGAAGTGGGACGGGGTGGTGGAGAAGGTGCTCATCCCGCTCGTCACCTCTCCGGTTGTGGGCTTCCTCCTGGGCTACGTATTCATGAAGCTCCTCGCGGCCGCGCTCGCGTGGGCCAGCCCGCAGTTCGTCAACCGCTGGTTTTCCAAGCTGCAGATCGTGAGCGCCGCGTTCATGGCTTACTCGCACGGCATGAACGACGCGCAGAAGTCCATGGGCATCATCACCTTCGCCATGATAGGTGCGAACATCCTGCCGCTCGGCGCCAACGTGCCGGTGTGGGTCATGCTGGCATGCGCGCTCGCCATGGCGCTCGGCACGGCCACGGGCGGGTGGCGCATCATCAAGACCATGGGCTGCTCCATGATCAAGCTGCAGCCCATCAACGGCTTCGCGGCCCAGACCACGGGCGCCGCGGTGATCGTCGCGGCCTCGATCATAGGCGCGCCGGTCAGCACCACGCACGTGGTGTCCTCGTCGATCATGGGCGTGGGTGCTTCCAAGCGCCTGTCGGCCGTGCGCTGGATGCTGGCGTGGAACATCGTGTGGGCGTGGGTCATCACCATCCCCGTGACCGCGATCATGGGCGCGCTCGTGGTGCTCGCCATCAAGACCCTGCGCGTCCTGCTGCACATCGGCTGACCCCAGGCTTGCCGATCGGACCAGACCAGACTAGACTATCTATTAAGGAGGCCTCCGATGGAGGTGACGAACATTTCCGAGGCGAAGGCGCGGCTGTCCGCGCTGATCGACAAGGTCACGGCCGGCGAAGAGGTCATCATCGGCAAGGCCGGCAGGCCGGTCGCGAAAATCGTGCGCTACAATTCGAGCGAGGAGCCCCGGCGCCCGGGCGCCCTGCGCGGGAAGATCACGATCGCCGTCGACTTCGACGATCTGCCCGCGGACGTCGCCGAGTCCTTCGGCATGGCGGCCCGATGAACCTGCTCCTCGACACGCACGTTCTGCTCTGGTGGCTGGAAGACAACCCGACCCTGTCGCCCAAGGCCAGGGACGCCGTGGCCGAGGGGCGCAACATGGTCTTCGTCAGCGCAGCGTCGATCTGGGAGATCCGCATCAAACAGGCTCTTCGCAAGCTGCGACTGCCGAGGAACTTCCGCGAAGTGCTCGACAGCCAGCCGTTCCGCGCTCTGCCCGTCACCTGGGAGCACGCGCACGCGGTCCACGAGCTGCCCGACCATCACCGAGATCCCTTCGACCGCATGCTGGTGGCCCAGGCCAAGGTGGAGCGCCTCGCGATCGTGACGCGGGACGAGCGCATCAAGAAGTACGCGGTCACCGTGATCGAGGCGTGACGGCGCCGGCCGAGCAGGCTCACTCCGCGGGCAGGCGGATCGTGAACGTGCTGCCGCGGCCCATCTCGCTTGCGACCTCGACCCTTCCGCCGTGGGCCTGGGCGATGTGCTTGACGATGGAGAGGCCGAGCCCGGTGCCGCCCTGCTTGCGGCTGCGCGCCTTGTCGACCCGGTAGAAGCGCTCGAACAGGCGCGGCAGGTGCTCTGTTCCGATGCCCGGACCCTCGTCGCGCACAAAGACCAAGACCTCGCCCGTGCCGGAATCGCGCCGCGCCGCGACAAAGACCGCCGTGCCGGGCTCCGCGAACTTGATGGCGTTGTCGAGCAGGTTGACGACCGCCTGCTCGAGCAGGGGCCCGTTGACACGGGCCTCAAGGGCCTCATCGCAATCGAGGTCCATGCGGACGCGGCGCTCGGAAGCCCGCGGGGCGCACAGGGCGATGGCCGCCTTGAGAACGGGCCGCAGGCGCGCGATCTCGCGGACCACGCGATCCTGTTCGGTGTCCTCCTCGAGGCGGCTCAAGGCGAGGAGATCCTCTATGATGGCGTTGAGCCGATCCGCGTGGCTCGCCACGATGTCGAGGAAGCCCCGGGCGTTCTCGGGATCGCCGAGCGCGCCGTCGCGCAGCGTCTCCACGAAGCCCTTGATGCTGGTGATGGGCGTGCGCAGCTCGTGCGACACATTGGCCACGAAGTCGCGCCGCATGGTCTCGAGGTGCTTCAGGCGCGTCACGTCGTTGAGCACGACCAGGGCCCCGGCCGGCCGGCCGCGCTCGTCGGGCAGTGTGGTGCCGTGCGCCTGCAGGGTCCTGTCCACGTCGGTGCGCAGCGCGATCTCGGTCTCCACCACGCCCGGACTGGACAGCGTCCTGCCCACCAGGTTGGCGAGGTCCGGGTTGCGGACGACGCGGAAAAGGGTCTTGCCGCGCGCGGCCTCGGGATCGAGGCCGAAGAGGAGGCCCGCGGCGCGGTTCATGCGCACGACGCGATCGTCGGCGTCCACCACGAGCACGGCCTCCACCATGCCGGCCAGCATGGCCTCGAGCTCGTTGCGCTGGGCCGTGGTCACGCGCAGGCGCTCCTCGAGCTGCGCGGCCATCTCGTTGATGGTCTTCGCCAGAGCGCCGTACTCCTCCACGTCGGGGACGAAGAGCCGGTGGGACAGATCACCCTTGCCGAGGCGCTCGAGCTCCGCGCGCAGGCGCCGCAGCGGCCGGCTGAGCCACAGCGCCACGAGCCACGCCAGAAGGGCCGCGGCCGCCGCCACGGTCGCGCCGCTCACGGCCAGGTTGCGCAGATCGGCCTTGGTGTTGTGGGCCACGAGCGTGAGCGGCAGCGCGGTCCGCACCACGGCGCGCACGCGGCCCGCCGCGCCCACGGGCACGGCCACGTAAACCATCCGCTGGCCGAGGGTCGAGCTCTCGCGGATCGTCGAGCCGACCCTGCCGCTCCTCGCCTCGCGGAACTCGGGCCGGTCCGCGTGGCTCCCCATGCGCGAGGGATCCATCTCGGAGTCCGCCTCGATCGCCCCGTCCGGCCAGATGACGGTGAGGCGCGTGCCCGTTCGCCTCCCGCGCTCCTTGCACAGGCGCTCGAGATCCGCGGCGTGCGCCGGATCGAGCAGGGGCTCGGCCGCGGCCGCGAACAGCCACGCCTGGGCCTCGAGCGAGGCCCGGGTCTGGCGCAGGGCGCCGCGCTCGACGAAGCCGAAAACCACCCACGCCGCGGCGGCGAGCGTGAGGACCACGATGACGAGGTACGAGGGGTACAGGAGCCGGATGAGGGACCTTCGCCGGTCCATGGCGTCAGTCCCTCATCCGGTAGCCGATGCCGCGCACGGTCTCGACCAACTTGCCGGCGCCGCCGAGCTTGCGGCGCAAACCCACGACCTGCACGTCCACGGCGCGCTCGGTCACCGCGGCGTCGTCGCCCTTGACCGCGCCGATGATCTGGGCGCGCGTGAACACCCAGCCGCGCCGCCGCGCGAGGAGCAGGAGCAGCTTGAACTCCGTGGCCGTCAGCTCCACCTTGCGTCCCTGCACGCTCGCCTCGCGCCTGCCGGGCGACACCGTGAGCTCGCCCACCTCGATGAGCTCGCCCTCGGGGATCGCGGCCGCCTCGCGCCTGCGCAGGACCGCGCGCACGCGGGCCACGAGGACCCGGGGCGAGAAGGGCTTCGTGACGTAGTCGTCGGCGCCGAGCGTGAGGCCGGCCACCACGTCCGCGTCCTCGCCGCGGGCCGTGAGCATCACGATCGGGATGCGCGCCGTGGCCGGATCGGCCTTCATGGCGCGGCACACGTCGAGCCCGTCCATCCCGGGCAGCATGAGGTCGAGGATCACGAGATCGGGCGCGTCGGCTCTCGCCCGCGCGAGGGCTTCCTCGCCCGTGGCCGCGGTCGTCACGCGGAAGAGCTCCTTCACGAGGTTGTAGCGGACGAGCGTGAGGAGGTCCTCCTCGTCGTCCACAACCAGGATCCTCGGGCTTGCCATGGCTCTCCTCACCGCCCCATGGCGTCAACCACGAAGTCCACGATCCGTTTCTTGTAGACCTCGAACTCGCGGTGCAGGGCGGCCGGCATCTCGTCCGGGTGCGAGAACTCGCGCGGCTCCTCGTCGCCCTCGTACGACGGGACGGGCACGTTGTGGTGCGTCGCGCCCTCCACCCGGAAGAAGCGGTTCAGGGGGTTGTTGCCGGACACCGCCCTCCACAGGATGCGCGACTGACGGTAGTCCACGGTCGCGTCGGCCGTGCCGTGCATGATCATGAAGGGCACCGTCACGTCGGCGATGTGCGAGGCGTTGTCGAACCTCGCGTCCGCGAGCCACGAGCCGGGCAGATCGTAGTCGGTGCCGCTCTTCACGAGCTCGTCCACGCTGGCGAAGGCCGACTCCGTGAAGCACGCCGCCACCTCGCGGCCGCTCTCGGGCGAGCACAGGTGGATGGCCGGCGCGCCGCCGAGCGAGTAGCCGACGGAAAAGACGGCGCCCGCGTCGTGCTTCTCCTTGACGTAGTCGTAGGCGGTCTCCACGTCCACGTAGATGTGGCCCTCGGTGGTGGTGCCCCCGCTCGCGCCGTAACCCCGGTAGTCGTACATGAGCACGTTGAAACCCATGTCCTCGAAGTAGCCCACCCGGTACCAGTAGCGCAGCATGTTGCCGGTGTTGCCGTGGCTGAAGACGACCGTGATGTCGTCGGCCGGATCGAGGCGCGGATCGAGCTTCGCCACGTCCCTCTCCACGTAGATGACGTGCATGAGGTCGCCGCCCTCGCCCGAGGGCACGAGCTCGCTCGTGATGCGATCGGGCGCGATGCCGTCGAGCGCGTCCGAGGTGAAGTCGTAGTCGTCGAGCGACGCGCCCTGCGAGTCGAACAGGAAGCCGTCGAGCTTGACGCAGCCCGCGAACAGGGCGAACGCGATTGCGGCGAGGCGCCTACCTCCCATCGCGGCCCTCCTTGCATCGCAGGTCGAGCATGTTCCAGCGCACCTTGACGCCGAGGAGCACGCCGAGCGCGCCGCGGTTGTCCAGGGACACGTATTCGACCGGCGAGGCCGAGACGTCGAACGACGGGTGGAACCACACGCCCGCGAGCGACACGCTCGTGCGCCCGAAGTCGGCCTCGAGGCCCGCGAACACGTCGGTGACGACGCGCCCGCCTCGCGGATCGGGAATGATCTCGAGCCCCACGAACGGCGTGAGCCAGTCGAAGGTGTAGCTCGCGGCCATGTCGACGAGCGGTCCCACGCGCGCGGCCGTGTCGAAGTCGGTGAGGAGCACGAAGCCTGCGCTCGTGGCCAGGTTCGGCCCGATGCGGCCCTTGTGCCGGACGAGCCCGAGCGTCAGCCCGCCGTCCATGGCGAGGAAGCCGCCCGCCACGAGCGGCAGGAGGTTCACGTGCCCGGAGACGTCGAGCCGATCGGTGAGCCCGTAGCGCGCGCCCACGGGAACGTTGGGCACCGGGATCGGCGGCCCCAGGTTCCTGACGAGCGGCCCGCCGAGGCTCCCCTCGGCCTGCAACACGCCGCGTCCCACGGTGCGGCCCGCGTGCGTGGGGGCGCACCCCGCGGCCGCGAGCACGAGGATCGCCCCAAGGGCCCATCCCGTCCACGGAACCGCTCGCAAAAGGAGTGTCATTTGCCGCCGGAGCCCCTTGAAAAATTCTCCACCGTGAATCCATACTGGAGCCGCTCGAAAAAATCGACTATCGCCGCTCCGCTCACCCGATGTCGGGCAGGGGAGTCGGGGAGGTCGTCGCCGGAGCAGTTCCCGTCGGCGAGGACGTACTTGCGCCATTTGCGGTTCTTGACCACCAGCAGATCGTTTTCCGCGGTGACGCCGCCGATGATCGAGGAGTTCGTGCAGCCGACGAAGAGACTCAAACGGCGCGGGGCGGGCGGCGGATGGCCCGACAGCTGCGCGGCCAGCAGGGCGGGGAAATCGCCCTGGTTGTAAAGACCGGTTTCCTCCCGGTGGGAGAAGCCGGGATTGATGAAGATGAGCGGCAACCGGTAGACCCACCTTCGCTGGCGGTATTCCCAGTCCCGGATTCCGTGGTCGCTCGTCACCACCAGCAGCGTCCGATCAAGCTCCCCGCGGGCCTCGAGGCCGTCCATCACGGCCTGCAGGTGCTCCCCGTAGTATTCCGTCGAACTCTTGCCGGTGGCGTCGGAATAGTCGCCGATGTGCCCGAACACGCCTTCCTGGAAGACGAAGGCGCGCTTGTGGGCGGCGAGCTCGCCGAGAATCCGCGGCAGCAGGATCTTGTCCTCGCAGTCGTGCTCGAACTTGTACGGATTGAAGCACAGGAACGGGCCGTGGTTCTCGAACTCCGCCTGCGACAGCAGCAGCTTCTTGCCCCACGGAAGCTCGAACACGACCAGCTCCTCGTCGGTCTCGGCCGCCGCGACCGCCGTCGAGTAGCCCCGCCCGGACATGATGTTGACGAGCGAGCGCTCGTTCTTGAGGAACAGGTAGCGGCGGGCGTCGCGCTCGGTGTAGGCCTCGAAGGGAATCAGCCTCCCGAAGAGCATGGCCAGCAGCCCGGTCCGGCTGTCCTGGTTGGTGGCGAAGTAGTTCAGGTAGACGTGGGCGTGCCCCATGTGGCGGCGGAAGAAGTGATCGGGCGGCAGCTCGTGCATGCGCTCCTGAAGCTCGCGCCAGGGAACGCTCTCCATCACGAAGACCATCACCTTGTCGAAGGCGTCCGTCCCGGACCAGTCCGCGGGGCGTCCCACGCCGGCATCGGAGAGCTCGGCGGAGAAGCGCGGGCCCTGCACCGCCGGGTGGGAACAGGCCTCGGCCACATCCCGTCCGACCTCCCACAGCACCGAGGGATAGAACCGGCAGAAGCCCTGGTGGACCAGCACCAGGACGCTCAAGGCCGAGATCGCAAGGACCGCGGGCTTGCGCGGCGGGGCGGGAAGCCTGCGCCCCAGGAGAAACGCGGCCGCGGCGAGCCCCAGGAAGATCGCGGCGCCAGACCACAACACCGCGGGCGGCACGACCTCCCGCAGGAAGAAGCCCACGGCGCCGGGCGAGATGTCCAGCAGGGAAAACTGCCGTGCGGTGGCCTCTTCCAGGAAGTAGGAATGCGCGGTGATGGTGAAGAGAACCGGCAGCTCGAGGGCGAGAAACACGAGCCCTCCGGCCAGCAGCTTCCTTGTCGGTCGGCTGCCGCCTGCCGCGACGCCGAGCCAGCACACCCAGAAGAGCAGGCAGCCGTCCGCCACCCAGGAGGAGAAGAGGGGGAACGCCGGCTCCGTGTTCCATCCCTCAATCATCTTCAGCGGAAGCAGGAGCAGGCAGGCTCCGGCCGTCAGGTAGAAACGGAAAGCGCCGGGCCGCTTCATACGGCTCCCCCGAGCTCGCCGCTCCTCTCCGGCGACGGCGGCGACGGCATGGCGGGCACCGAGCCCAGGCGATCGAGCTTGCGCCAGCCGTGGTGCATCCCGCGCACTGCGGCCAGCATGGCCTTGAGTGAGACGTAGTACATGATCTGGCGGTAGCTGAAGCGCTGGATGAGCAGGAGCGGCAGCCACCACTTGGGCTTCCTGTCCAGCCAGAAGGCGAGCAGCGACGCGCACATGTCCATGGCCAGGAACGCGATGTACCCGGCCAGGAACGCGTGCCAGTCCCCCCGGATGATGGAGAACACCATCACGGCGTCCCCGATCGGGCTCAAGGTCGGGAACAGGATCTGGAACAGCACGATGTTCGGCAGCCCGATGAAGCCGAGCGGGCCGCGGAAGAACGCCCGCCGGTGCTTCCACAGGCACTGGTAGGTGCCGTAGGTCCAGCGGAAGCGTTGTTTGAGAAACGCGCCCAAGGATTCGGGGGCTTCCGTGCGTCCGATGGCCTCGGACTCGTACACCACGCGTCCGCCCGCCCGGAGGATGGTGAGGGTGAGATCCGCGTCCTCGGTCAAGGTGTCCCGGCTGTACCCGCCCGCGGCCAGCACCGCCTCTCGCCGCCAGGCGCCCAGCGCACCGGGCACCACCGAGATGCAGTTCAACGCGGAAAAGGCCCGCCGGTCGAAGTTCTGGCTGGTGACGTACTCGATGGCCTGGAAGGCCGTGAGCCAGGAGTTCACGTTGCCCACCTCCACGTTGCCGCACACGGCGGTCACACGCGGATCGACGAAATGGCGCACCAGCCGCGGGATGGCGCCCGGCGCCACCATCGTGTCGGCGTCCACCCCCACCACGACCTCGCCGCGGGCCGCGCGCAATCCGTTGTTGGCCGCCGTGGCCTTGCCGGAGTTCGGCTGGCGCAGCAGGCGCACGCGCGGATCCCGCCGTGCGATCTCCTCGACGATCTCGGCCGTGCGATCTTTCGAGCCGTCGTCGATGACGATGAACTCCGCGTTGGAATACTCAGTGGCCTGAAGCGAGGCCAGCGTGGTGGCGATGACCTTCTCCTCGTTGTAGGCCGGGACAAGGACCGATACGAGCGGCAGGGACTCCTCTGCGGCCTTGGGCTTGTGCCGCCGCAGCAGCCATTGTTCGAGGAGCGCGACGCTTCCCAGGAAGAGGATGCGCAGGGCGGCCATGGCCGTGCAGGCGAAGAAGAGCACGGCGATGATGGCGAAGGCCCAGGAACGCAGCCAGGCCAGGGTGGTGTGGCCCCACGAGATGAACCGCTCGCCCAGCGCCATGGGAGGCTCCAGCTCGCTGCGCGGCACGGAGAGCAGCCGGTCGAGCGGAACGATATCGTATCCCCGATGCCGCAGCTCGGGCACCAGCATGCGGACCGCCTCCACGGTCGCGCCGCGATCCCCGCCGCCGTCGTGGAAGAGGACGATCTGCCCCGCGCCGCGCCCGAGCTCCGAGACGACCCGCCGTTCGATGGCCTTCGCGTCGAGCAGCTTCCAGTCCTGGCTGTCCACGTTGGCCCCCACCACCAGGTAGCCGTCGTCCAGGGCTCCGCGCATGGGAGCGAGGCCCTGCTCGTCGTCGATGATGACGTCGGCGGTGTATGGGGCGCGGAACAGGGGCGTGCGCCTCGCGGTGAGGCCCTCGATGAGGCGCTGGGTGGACGTCAGCTCCGCCGCGGCCTCGCGCGGGGTGATGTCCTCCAGGTGCGGATGCGAGAAGGTGTGGTTGCCGATGAAGTGCCCGGCGTCGAAGGCGTCCTCCACCAGCTCGGGGAAGCGCAGCACCTGCTCTCCCACCACGAAGAAGACGGCCGGCGTTTTCGTCTTCTCGAGGACGTCCAGGATGAGCGGCGTCCATTTCTCGTCCGGGCCGTCGTCGAAGGTGAGCACCACCTGCTTCGGCCGCCCGCCACGGCGCTCCACGAGGAACCCGGTGGGGACCTGGGAGTAGACGCCGTTCACGATTCGTCCGTCCGGCGCGATCTGGATGTCGCGGCGGCCGGGCTGCGGGCGGGAGCGGACGGTGAGCACCTCTCCTTGCCCGTAGAACTCCGCGGCCCGCCCGGCGGACAGCCTGGCGAGCTCGTCCGGCCGCGAAGGCGGGTGGTCCTGGCCCAGGAAGCTCCAGATGGTCTCGTCCTCCGTGCCCAGCCGCCACAGGCCGAAGCGGCTGATCTTGTCCTCGCCCGCGAGCTTGAGCTGGTTCCAGATCGCGAGGGCGTCTTGGAACCAGACCTCGTGGGTGTCGCCGTCCGCGTCCTTGTAGGCGAAGTGGCTGTTTCCCACGTCCTCGACGAAGTCGGGCTGGCTGCCGGCCGCGCGGGCCAGGTTCACCGCGGTGAGGAACGAGACGCCGTCGGCCAGTTGCTGCGGCCGGTTCGTGTTCCAGCCGTAGCCGTAGGCCCCGAGGATCATCACCAGCCTGTCGGCGGGGATGCGCGGCAGGATTTCGTCCAGGGAGGCCTCCAGCCATTTCCGGGAGGCGATCGGGCCCGGCACCGACGAGGGGAAGTGCTCGTCGTAGGCCATGACCATCACCGCGTCCGAGACCTTGCCGATGTACTCGTAGTCGAACGCAGGGTCCTGGAACGGAACGTCCACGGTCAGGCGCATCCCGTGCTGGTGGAGCTCCTTGCGCAACTCGACCAGGAACTCGAGAAAGGGCTCGGAGTCCTCCGGCGCCAGATCCTCCAGATCCACGTTCACGCCCTCGGCCCGAAGCTCCCCGAGCCGCTGGCCGAGCTTCTTCACGATGCAGGCGCGGTTCTCGTCGTTGCGCAGGAACTCCCCGGTCTGCTTGCCCTGCCACTGGCCCTTGAAGAGGTTGGCGAGTCGCGGCAGCACGATCAGATCGGCGCGCGACAGGAGCCGGCGAAGCCTTTCGCCGCTGCGCTCGATGAGCTCGCAACCTCGGCCGGACATCTCGAACCAGTCCGGCACCACCACGTCGAGCTGCCCCAGGTGCCGCTCCAGGGAGGCCACCGAGAGCGGGTCGTCCTCCAGGACGAAGGCCACCAGCGTGCCCTCCGCAAAAGGCATGGCGCCCTCCCGCGCATCCTTCACCAGCCTGTCCCTTCGCCAGCGGTTCCGGGCGCGCATGCGGGCCAGCCGCGCGAACTGCTCTTCGGTAAAGCGCGGACTGATGTTGCGCTCCATGTCCTTGCGGACCTCGGCCGCCGAGATGAGCTTGTGGCGCGAGAAGGTTTCCGGAATCGGCGGAGGCACGAGCAGCCCCGAGACCACGAGGCCGGCGATCACGAGCCCGGTCAGCACCAGGGCCGAGAACAGCAACAGGACGTAGCGCCAGCGGCGCTGTTTGGGATCTTCGAATATCATCGCCGCCGGCCCGTACGAATACCACATATCGGGGTGAGCCGTGCATCCTCACGCTCCGCCCGGACACCGGGGCGTACAGCCAACCCGGATCGGACGGCGTGGTTGACGCACGACGCGGGGGGGATAGACTCGCATTCGATGAACGCGTTCGACGAAACGGTTCCACAGGATATCGGGAGCTTGGCCGAGCGGTGCGTGGCGCACGTGAGGCACAGGCTCGCCTTCGAGCTCGACTACACCTACGAGACCCTGGGGGTGCTCGACCACTTCGTAAGGCTCGTGGTGGCCGACGAGGGCGGCGGCACGGTCCCTCCGCCCGGGCACCAGCGCCGGGCGCACCTCGTGCACCTGCTCGCGCCCACGTTCGGGGCCTACTTCGGCGAGGTGGTGCGCCGCGCCTACCCGTGCCGCTGGCGCATGGACGGCGAAGATCCGGCCGAGTGGGCCCTTGAGTTCGACGAGATCTTCCTGCGCTTCAACCCGCTCGGGGCCGCGGCCGAGGCGCTCGTGGAGAAGCCTGTCGAGACGTGGGGGGGCTCGCTCGCCACGTCGCCCGAGGAGACGCCGTTGCTCGCGGAGCGCCTGAGCCTCGCTCCGCCGCTGCCCGAAAATGAGTTCTACGCGCTCACGAGCCGCTTCGACGTGCTCCAGATCGCCGAGGATTGGCTGCGCTGCCGGCAGGCGGGCGCGTGCGGGGAGCCGGTCTTCTTCGGCCCCGAGGACTACGATCTGGTCTTTTTGCCGGGCCCCTCGTGACGCGGCTCGGCTCGGAGGATCAAGGACATGTGCGGACGACGACACGGTCTTGTGTGGCTCTTCGCGGCGATCGGTTGCGCCTGCGCCACCCCGGCGCGCGGGCCGGCCGCGGGCCAGGGCGAGACGGCAAGCACCGCGGCGAGGGACAACATGCGGAGCATCATCGACGGCGCGAGGATCGACGCGGTGGCGGGAAAGCTCGTGGCGAAGCACGGGCGGACACAGGAGGAGCGCGTCCGTCGCGGCCTCGCCCAGGTGGCCCTGTTCTGGCGCGAGGTGGACGGCACGCCCGACGACTTCGAGGCGTTCTGCCTCGACCAGTTCGTTTCGGATACGGCGCGGCTCGACGGCGAGCTCGCGAGGTACGAGCGCAACATCGAGGCGATCTCCGGCCACGCGGTGGCCCTCGGGCGCTTCCTGCGCGAGCCCACGGATCTCGACACCGGCGAGCCCCTCCCGGTCGATATCCTGTTCGCCGCGTTCAACCCGTTCGACCACGCGTCCGAGGACGCCTTCCGCACGCGCGTGGCTTTTGCCGCCCTGCTCAACTTTCGCGCCTTTGAGCCCCAGGACTTGAAGGGCCTCACGCGCGCGCAGTGGGCGCAGGCGCGGCTCACGCAGGGCTACAGCCTGCGCATCCCGGGCGAGGCCCGGCAGGTCGCCACGCGCGCGTACACCGTGGCCGACGACTACATCGCCAACTACAACATCCATATGGGCCGCCTCGTGGCCGCCTCGGGCGAGCGGCCGTTCCCCGACGATCTCGTGCTCATCAGCCATTGGGGCCTGCGCGATCACATCAAGGCCATGTACTCCGATCCCGAGGGGAACCTGGCCCGCCAGCGGCTCATCGCGCGCGTCATGGAGCGCATCATCCGGCAGGAGATTCCCGCCGCGGTGATCGACAACCCGGACGTGGACTGGGACCCGGAGAGGAACACCGTGGCGGCGCGGCAGGGCAGCGGCAAGCCCGCGCCGTCCGCGGCCCGCGAGGACGATCGCCGCTACGCCGTGTGGCAGGGCGTCTTCAAGGCCGAGCGCGGCATCGACGCGTGGTCGCCGGTCTACCACACGCTCATCTCGCGCAAGTTCGACCTCGAGCGCGAGATCCCGGAGAAGACGGTCGAGGGGCTGCTCGTCGACGTGCTGTCCGCGCCCGTGGCCAAGGACGTGGCCGCGCTCATCGCGAAGAGGCTCGGCCGGCCCCTCGAGCCGTTCGACATCTGGTACGACGGGTTCAAGGCGCGCAGCGAGGTGGGCGGCGACGAGCTCGACCGCAAGGTGGGCGAGCGCTACAAGGACGTCAAGTCCTTTGAGGCGAGCATCCCGGACATCCTCAAGACCCTGGCCTTCACCGAGGAGGCGGCCTCGTACCTCTCGGGACGTATCCTGGTCGACCCGGCGCGCGGGGCGGGCCACGCGATGGGCGCGGGCATGCGCTCGGACCAGGCGCACCTGCGCACGCGCGCGCCGCGCGAGGGCATGAACTACAAGGGCTACAACATCGCCATGCACGAGCTCGGCCACTGCGTGGAGCAGACCTTCTCGCTCGACAAGGTGGACCACACGCTGCTCGCCGGCGTGCCCAACACGGCCTTCACCGAGGCGTTCGCATTCATGTTCCAGGACCGCGACCTCGACGTGCTCGGCATCGGCACGCGCGGCGAGCGAGAGAAGGCGCTCGCTGCCGTGGACACGTACTGGATGACCTTCGAGATCGCGGGCGTCGCGCTCCTCGACATGGCGTCCTGGCGCTTCATGTACGATCACCCCGAGGCCACGCCGGCCGAGCTGCGCGAGGCGGTGGTCACCAAGGCGATCGAGATCTGGAACCGCTACTACGCGCCGGTGCTCGGCGTGAAGGACAGCCCGATCCTGGCCGTCTACAGCCACCTCGTGTCGGCCGGCTTGTACATGCCCGACTATCCCATCGGGCACCTCATTGAGACACAGCTCGAACGCTACGTGGAGGGCAGGAAGCTGGGGGCCGAGATGGAGCGCATGTGCGCGCAGGGCAGGATCACGCCGGACGAGTGGATGCGCGGAGCCGTGGGCGCGCCCATCTCCGCGAGACCTCTCATCGACGCGGCCACGGCCGCCGTGCCGAGGATATCGATGTAGGGGGCGGCCCCCGTGCCACCCCTTTCGAGGATCCATGAACCAGACGACCGCAGCCCAGACCATCGCGACTACCGGCATCGCCGTGGCGACCGCGATCGTCGTGTTCGGCGCCGCGCCCGGCAGGGTTCCCGGCTCGTGGCATGGGGCCGCGGGCTACGCGGCGTGGGTCCTCGCGCCGTACGTCGCCCTGCTCCTCTACTTCGCCGCGGTGCGCAGCAGGCTCGGCGCAACCCAGATGCGCATCTCGCAATGGGGCGCGGGCATCACGGCCGCCTTCGGGCTCATCCTGCTCTTCGACGTGAACGGGTTCACGTGCCTGTTCATCCCCATGTGGCAGCTGTGCGTGTGCGCGGTGGTGGCCACCCTCAACGCGGCGATCAAGTAAGAGGCGGTCCCCGTGCCGCCCCAAGCTCGCGCCGTTGACGGAATGTCACGCGCGAGCCGCTGAGCGTGCCGTCCTGGACACGGAAGGCGCGGGGAGGCCCGTTTTTCGGCCCGATTTCGCGGGGCGCGGCGCGTGTCCTGCCCTGGCCCGGGGCTTGCAAAAGCCCTCCTTGCGGAGCCTCGAACAGGGCGGGCTCCCGAGGAGGAACACATGGTCGACGTGGGCGAAACGGTGATCCGAATCCGGGTGAAGAAGCTGGGTGAGGACTACGAGGGGCTCGTGCACTGGTCGGGCCGCATTTCGCGCGTGCGGTCGCGGGGCACGGGCCAGACACCCGAGCTGGCGGTGAAAGCGGCGCTCGCGCGGCTGGGTCTCACCCCTGCGGTTGCGGACGAAAGGAAACGGGCTGCGTAGGAACGGAAGGAGGGCTCACTCGCCGAACTGCTGCTCCTCGCGCTCCTGCTCCTCCTTGCACTTGATGCACAAGGTGGTCTCGGGGCGCGCCTCGAGGCGCTTGGGGGCGATCACGTCGCCGCACTCCTCGCACACGCCGAAGGTGCCGTCCTTGAGCTTGGCGAGCGCCTTGTCGATTTTCGCGAGGAACGTCTTCTCGCGGCCGCGCAACCGGAACTGGAAGGACTGGAGGTACTCGCTCGACGCGAGATCCATCTCGTCCGGCAGATCCGCCTTGTCGAGGGTCATGTCGGTCTCGAGGGTCTGCTTCGCGTTCAAGAGGAGCTTCTCCCGCTTGTCGAGCAGGATCTTCTCGAACTTGTCCAGATCCTTCTGCTTCTTCTCTGTTTCCTTTTGCTTCGGCACGATCCCTCCACCAGCTTTCAAAAAGGGAGAAGCAATTATTCCGGTCGGTTTTCCAATGTCAAGGTTTTCCGGGCCGGGCAGTTGACATCGTGCGGTTCGTGGTGAATAAATGACCGCCGTGTTCATAAGGTCACTTCCCGGAAGTGGCCATTGCGCTCGGGATGCGCGTCGTCGATATTAGGCCGGGCGGGGCGAGGAGCAAAGACGAACATGAACGGCGGCCGACTCGCGTGGTTCACGGTCCTTCTCACAACCGGGCTTGTCCCGGTCGTGCCCGGCCGCGCCGCGGCGCAGGGCGAAAGCTTGCCGCCGACCAAGCCGGCCCTCGTCGCGGAGGAGAAGAAGCCGGAACTCCCGGCCATGACGCCCGGTCCGAACCTGACACTGGCCGAGGCGCTCGCCGCGGCCGACAAGCGCAACCTGAGCCTGGCCTCGGCCAAGGTGGAGATCGAGAAGGCGCAGGCGCAGCTCGACATGGCCTGGGCCCAGCTCTACCCCGCGGCCCAAGGCACGATGGTCTACATGCACAAGGACAAGGAGGACAGCTTCAGCTTCGCGAGCAGCCTGCCTCCGAGCCTAGCCGCCGGCATGCCCTCGGGCAAGACCGTCATCAGCCCGCAGGAGGATCTCAAGGGAACGGTGGGCGTGTCCCTGCCCCTCGTCAACGCGCAGGCCTGGATGACCATCGGCGCCGCGCGCTCCATGGTCCGGGCGGTGGAGCTGACCGTGAACAACGTGCGCCAGCAGCTCCTCCTGGGCGTGGTGCAGGCGTACTACGCCGCGCTCATGAACCGCTCGTTCATCGATCTCAAGGTGGAGCAGGCCTCTTCCGCGGCGCACCACCTGGACGTGGCCAAGGCCAGGTACGACGCCGGGACCGGGCTGCGCATCGACGTCATCCGCGCGCAGACCGACCTCGAGACCGCCAGACAGGAGCTCCTCACGGCCAACCTCGCCCTCGACAACGCCCGCGACGCGCTCGCCACCCTGACCGGGACCCAGGGGCTGCCCATGCCCATGGACGAACCGGCGCTCGCCGTGCCGACCGGCGATGAAGCCGAGCTGGTCGCGAAGGCGGGCCGCTCCCGCGCGGATCTGGTGTCCAAGAAGGCCATGGTGGAGGCGGCCGAGAAGAGCCTCGATGCGTCGTGGATGCAGTTTTTGCCCACCCTGGACGCGGCCTGGCAGCTCACCTACCAGTTCACCAAGCCCGGCGACCTGGGCTCCCCGGACCGAGCGCGTTGGGTCGCGCTGTTCACGCTCACGGTCCCCCTCTACAACCAGTTCCGCTACGCCGACCTCGATTTGAAGCGCGCCTCCCTGCGGCAGGCCATGATCCAGGTGGACGACGCGGATCGCAACCTGGCCCTGGAGGTGCGCAAGGCGCGCCGCGACTACCTCACCGCGCTCGCGTCCGTGGACATCGCCGACCGCCAGGCGCAGCTGGCCAAGGAGGCCCTGACCCTGACCGAGGCGTCGTACGAGGCCGGCACCGGAACGTCCCTGGACGTGACCGACGCGCGCCGCACCGCGAACGCGGCCGAGACCAACCTTGTGGCCCAGCGGCTCCTGGCCCAGATGTCGCTCGTGGCCCTCCTGCGCGCCGTGGGCGAGGACATGCTCGGTCTGGTTCGCTAACCTGTAGCGATGATCCGGTGGGGCTATCGTCCTGTTCCTCGGAGATCTTCAATCTTATATCTGGCACGTGGAGGGTAGCGCCCCCTCGTCCCGCGACCGTCCTGCCGTTTTTTTCGCAACTCTTCCCCTCTCCCGGCCGATGTGGGGTGCATGGCCGAGGCCCAAAGTTGCGCATAGACGCAAATCAAGGTTGACATATTGCATTATAATGAACATTCTGAGGATCGGTAGGCTCGCGTGGCGTACCGGGTGCAGATCAAGGAGTCCGCGCTCAAGGCGCTGAAGAGGTTGCCTCGACCGATTCATGTGCGCGCCTGGGAGGCGATCTCCGATCTGGCCGACGACCCTCGACCGCGCGGCTGCAGGAAGCTCGCAGGAGAGGAGGATCTCTGGCGAATCCGGATCGGCAACTATCGCGTGGTCTATCAGGTGCTCGATGCCGTCCTGATCGTTCTCGTGGTCCGGATCGCGCATCGGCGTGAGGTCTACCGGTAGGAGGTCGCATGGCGAGCAGGAAAATCGCGCCCAGGTTCGTGGAAGCCGGGCCCAAGGGGCGTCTGGTCATCCTCAAGATGGAGGACTTCGAGCTCCTGACGGATGCGCTCGACGCTCGCGCCGCGCGCAGCATCCTCGCCGATGAATCCGATCCGATCCTCGATTGGGACGACGTCGGAGGAGACGTGGTGTCGAACCGCATCGCGTCGGAACGCAATCGCCTCGGGCTGACCCAGAAGGAACTCGCCTCGAGGCTTGGCGTGGAGCCGTCGACCATGAGCCGGTGGGAGCGCGAAGATGCGAACCTCACGCTTGCCACGCTGCGGCGCATCGCGCGCGTCCTCGCGTGCCCGGTGAGGAACCTCGTTGGCTAATCTTCTTGGCTGGCCTGGTTCGCTAACATTCGAAAATAACTGGCCTTTCTAGCACAAAGGCATCGACCAGGGCGCGGGCGCGCGGACCGCAGCGCAGCACGGCGACATACACCCGGTCGCGTGGGATGCCGAGCCCGGACAGGACCTCCAGAGCGATGCGCAGGGTGCGGCCCGAGCTGGCCGAGTCATCGATGAGCGCCACGCGGACGTCCGGCGCCAGATCCGGCGCGCGGCCTTCGAAAGACGGGCGCGTCAGGCGGTAGGCGGTTTCCTTGACAGGCCACATGAGCGCGCGCGCCAGGGAGCCGCGGCGGGAAAGGATCCGGCTCATGGGGTAGCGTAGGTCGAGCGATAGCGCCGGTACGCGGAGGGCAGACGCCAATGCCTCGCCTGCCGCCGCGCCTCCTCGACCCAAGGACACGACCACGGTCGGGGCGAAAGCGGCAACCTTGGGCGCGAGGCTTCGGGCCAGGGCCCGCGTCGTGCCCTCGTCAACGATTGGTCTCGGGAAGGCCATGGCCCATCCATACAGAAATATTCGTGAAAGCGACAGCGTTGAGCGGGCTCGCGGCGCGCGTTGATATTCGTGGCGAGCCATGGGAGAATCCGCGGGTCATGGGCTTGAAGCGCTGGTTCCTCACCGTCGTCATCCTGCTCCTGGTCGCCGGGTTGCTTGCGGGCCTGTTCTTCCAGAGCGGGGCGGATCAACGGATCGTGGAGTCGGTCCTGCCCGCTCTCGAGGGCCGTTTCGGCGTCAAAGTTGCGTATCGCGATGTGGATGTGTCCCTGACCACGGTCCGCTTCGAAGCGGTCGAGATCCGGCCCACGACCGGGACCCGTCCGTTCGCCCGCATCGAGGCTGTCGGCATCGGCGTGAGGGTCGGGCCGCTGCTCGTGGGCGACCTGGACCTGAGCGGCATCCGCCTGGACGGGGTCCACCTGATCTTCGGGGAGGCGAGCGGCGGGGCCGAGCTCCGGGATTGGGCCAAGCTCCTCGCCCGGGTCGTGGGTGCAAGCCGCAAGGACAAGGGCGGCTCAGAGGCAAAGATCCGGGTGCCGGAAATCCAGATCGTGTCGGGCCGCATCGACGCGGACGACGGGAGGCTCCAGGTTGCGGTGCGGGGCCTCGCGGGTCGCATGGCCGGAAGCGGACGCGCCGTGCTGACGGCCCAGGAATACGACGTGCGGACCAAGGATACGCGCCTGCTCCATGGTGAAGGAGCGCAGATCGACTGGGTGCCCGAGAGCCGGTGGGTCTTCATGAAGCTCGACAAGCCCGGCTTCGCGATTCCCTATGACAGCGGCCAACTGACCGAAATCGTTGATATTATCAAGAAGGATGCGTCGCTGCTCGCGAGCGCCGCGCCCAAGCCCGCCATCGGGGTCGATGCAGGGTCCGGTCCATCCGCCGGGAGCGCCCCAGGCGGTCCGGCCATCAAGATCGCCATTGCCGAGGCCGCCGGGACCATCGTGGATCCGGACAAAAAGGACCGGTCCGTTTCCTTGGACAAGGTGTCGGCCGAGGTCGTGCGGACGCTCACGGGCGCGCTCACGGTGCGCGCCAAGGGCGGGCTGCCTGGCACGGACGCGGCCTGGACCGCCGGGCTCACCGTCCCGATAGCAGGTCGGCCCGTTCTGCGGCTCGAGGTGCCGGACATGCCGCTCGCGCCGGTGGGGAGCCTCGTCCTTCCCGAGGGCTCCTTCATCTGGGACAAGGCCTCGGCCGACGGCGTGGTCAACGTGGAGCTGGCCGAAAACAGGCGGGAGGTCGTGGTCTCGGGGCAGGTGTCGGTCGTGGGCCTCGCCTTGCGCAACGAGCGCGTTGCCGGCGAGCCGCTCGCGGGCCTGGGCGGGCAGGCCGACTTCAAGGTGGCCTACGACAGGCAGGAGGCGGTCTGGCACCTGGAGCGCTTCCTCGTCAACGTGGGCCGGCTGCGCATGACCTTCCGGGGCGACGTGCGCACCGACAGGCTCGCGTTCGACCTGTCCGCGAACATGCCGCCGACCGCGTGCCGCCAGGTCTTCACGTCCGTGCCGCCGGAGCTCAGGCGAAGGCTCGGAGCCGCGGACTTCGAGGGCACGCTCTCGCTCGACGCGCACCTGGCGGTGGATCGCGAGAAGCCGGACGCCACGGTGCTCGACGTGCAGCTCGACAACCGCTGTGAGCTCGCGCAGCTGGGCGACATCCCGGCGCCGGACTCGCTGCGCGCACCATTCGCCTACAACGCGTACTCGGCGGGCGGCGAGGAGCTTCGGCTCGTGACCGGTCCGGGCACGGATCGCTGGACGCCGCTTTCGGCCGTGTCGCCGTTCGTGATCGAGGCGCTGCTCACGCTCGAGGACGGGAAGTTCTGGCGCCACGCGGGCGTGACGCTGCCCGAAGTCCGCAAGGCCATCGCCCTGGACCTCAAGAAGGGAGAGCTGGCCCACGGCGCGAGCACGCTCACCATGCAGCTCGCCAAGAACCTGTTCCTGACCCGCGAGCGCTCTCTCGCGCGCAAGCTGCAGGAGCTCGTGCTGGTGTGGTACCTGGAGACCCACTTCTCCAAGGAGGAGATCCTCGAGCTGTACCTCAACGTGGTCGAGTTCGGGCCATCGCTGTACGGCATCCGCGACGCGGCCATGCACTACTTCGGCCGCGAGCCGGCCGAGCTCGATGCGATCGAGTCCGTGTTCCTCGTCAAGCTCCTGCCGAGCCCGGTGGAGCGTCACCTGGCCTACGTGCGCGGCGAGGTGTCCGAGCGCCAGATGGCGGCCCTGCACAAGGTGCTCGACACAATGGCCGCACGAAAGCGCCTCACGCCCGAGGAGCTCGCCGAGGCCAGGAAGGAGACCATCGTCTTCCACCGCGAGGGCGAGCCCCTGCCCGAGGCGCGGCCGCCCGTGACGCGTCCCTTGAGCGACGCGCCCGCTGCGCCGGATGAGGACGTGGTCGAGGAGGATCCCTCGGTCTGGCAGTGAGGCTCCCGCGCGACGCGGGTCGCGCTCATGGCCCCGGGTGGTCGGCTTCGTCCGCGATGACCGGGTCGACGGGACGCAGCTCCCCGGCCAGGAACGCCTCGTAGTCCGCCTTGATCCTGGCGAAGCGTTCGGGCTCGGTCCCTTCGAGCGACCGCCCGCGCTCCACGCCCGGGCCCAGCTTGTAGAACCGGTACGTGCCGGAGTCGATCAGGTGGTGGAGCTTGTCGCCGTCCTCGATGAACACGCGGCGCGCTTCGTAGTACGGGTTCCTGGGCTGGTCCGCGATCACGGCCCGTCCGGCGAGCTCCTGCCCAGCCACCCAGTCCGGGACCAGGCTGCGGCCGTGCGTGCCCGCGGGGACGGCGGCCCCGAACAGGTCGAGGATGGTGGGGAACAGGTCGATGAGGCTCGTTGCCCTCGCGATGCGCTTGGTCGCCACGCCCGGGCCGGCCACCACCAGCGGGACGCGGATGATCTCCTCCCACAGCTCGGCCCCGTGGGTCCATTCGCCGTGCTCCGAAAAGGCCTCGCCGTGGTCCGCGGTCACGACGACGAGCGTGCGGTCCGCGGCCGGGGAGGCGGCGAGCGCGGCGAGCAACCGGCCGACGTAGCGATCCGTGTAGGCCACCTCGCCGTCGTACATGGCGCGCCGGTCGTCGCCGAAGCGCGGGAAGCCCGGGTGCTCGACGTACTCCTTGTGCGGATCCATGAAGTGCGTCCACAGCCAGAACCGGCCGCGCGTGTTCCCATCCTTCTTGAGCCACCGGACGGCGTCCGCGGCGACGTTGTGCGAGCTGACCTTGAGATCCGGGCGGCCCGGGCCCGGCGGATCCGCGCCCGCGTCGCGCCACACCTGGAAGCCTTGCCCCCAGCCGAAATACGGCGAGAACAGGGGGTGGGAGTTGAACGCCGCGCACAGGAGGCTCGCGCCGCACACGAGCTCGGCCGCGAAGACGTTCTCCTGCGTGTAGGTGGTCTCGTGGGCCGCGGTGCGCAGGAGCTCCGAGGCGTACTTTCCGGTCAGCATGGGAGGAACGGCCTGGGCCGTGTACGAACCGAGGGCATAGGCGCGCTCGTAGACGGTTCCGCGCGCGGCGAGCGCGTCGAGGGCCGGCGTGGTGTTGCGCGAACGGCCCATGAAGCCGGGCTCGTCCCAGCGGAGGCTGTCTATTGTAATGAGGAGCAGCGAAAGATCCGCCGGGAACGCCGGCCGCGCAAAAGGAGCCGCTCCTTGCGATGCGGGCACGGGAAAGGCCTTGCGCGGTGGGGTTCTCGCGTCGGCGCCGGAGCAGTCCTCGTCGACTCCGTTCCCGGGCGCGTCCCAGGCGCCCGGGTGGATGCCCGGGTCGCGGTCGAGGCAGTCGCGGCCGCCGAGCCATCGCGAGTAGCCGTCACCGTCCCGATCCCCGAGCGCGCGCGCCGCGGCGAGGAGCCGGGCCGAGAGCCCCCCGGCGGCCTCGAGCACGCGCAGCGCGGCCGGGTTGCGTCGAGCCACCGCGTCCGCGCCGGGCGGCCCGCACAGCGCGATCGGCAGGAGCGCGAAGGCCATGGTCGCGACAGCGCGCCTCCCGTTTCTCACGAAAGGGACGGACGCGAGCGCGGCGAGCGCCACGAGCGCGGCGAGCGACGCGACCGGAAGCGCGTGCAACCCGTCACTGCGCAGGAGCCCGACGAACCCGAACGGGCCGCGCGCGTCCGGGCCCTCGAAAAACGGCGGCGCGGATGCCGCGGCAAAGGCGAGGGCGACCAGGGCGAGGGCCAGGGCCGGACGCCTGAGCAAGGCGAGCGGCCGCCAGGCCACGATGGTCGCCGAGAGATCCGCGACACGCGCGCCGACCAGCGCCGACGCGGTCGTCAGCCCTGCGAGGACGAGGGCCAGGGTCACGGACGCGAGACCGTGATGGTGATACGAGGTGAGGAAATGCCTGGCCACGCGATACACGAGAGGGAGCGCAAGGAGCGCGACCAGGCCCACACCGAGGATGAGCCCCGAAGCGCGCACGTCGTTGCGCGTCCGGAGCGTCGCAAGCACGCTTTCAGGTCTCAGCCGGGCCGGGAGAGCGGCCCAGGTTGCTGCAAGCAGGAGGCCTACGGCGATCCCGAGCGGCAGGAGGAGCCCCGCGGCCACGAGTGCTGCGCATGCTGCGTTTGTGAGACCTGCGGCGCCGCGCCACGCGCCCAGTGCCGCCTCTGCCAGGGCCACGAGCAGTGCGGCCGCGGCTCCAGCCACAATGGAACCTGCTGCGCGTCCCACCATGCGCCGGTTTTATCACGGGGGGCACAATTTCCAAGTTCCAGGCTTGTGGAAATGGACTTTTCAAATGTGCGCGGAATAAGTTGACCCGTTTTTGACACTGGTGTAATTCCGCCGCAGAGCAGCGGTGTGAACCGTTGCTGGATCCGGGGCGTAGCGCAGCCTGGTAGCGCACCTGGTTCGGGACCAGGGAGTCGGAGGTTCAAATCCTCTCGCCCCGACCGCATGCAGGGGACGTCAATTTCGCCGAAAGCTGAGGGAAAGGAGTCGGATATGACCAACCTGACGTCGCAGATCGGAATCCTCATCGTCGATGACGACAGGGAAATCTGCGAGTACATGGAGACGTTTCTCACCCGTGACGGGTACATGGTCAAAGCCGTCAACGTTCCGGAAGACGCCCTCGAAGAGGTCCAGACCGGGCAGTACCACCTCGTCATCCTCGACCTCATGATGCCCAAGATGGACGGCATCGAGCTCCTCGGCCAAATTCGCAAGATCGATTCCGACCTGGCCGTGATCATCTTCACCGGCTACCCGTCGCTCGAGACGGCGGTGGCCTCCATGAAGCTCGACGTGGTCGATTACGTGAAGAAGCCCTTCAACCCGGAGGAGTTCCGCGAGGTGCTCGACCGCGTGCTCAAGCGCAAGGGACTGGCGCGCAACCCCGAGGAGCAGCTCCACAAGGTCATCGGTGCCACCATCCGGGCCCTGCGCAAGGAGCGCATGCTCACCTTGAAGCAGATGGCGCGCCGCACGTCGCTGTCCGTCTCGCTGCTCTCACAGATCGAGCGCGCCGAGAGCTCGGCATCGATCTCCTCCCTCTACAAGATCGCCCTGGCGCTCGACACGCGGATCACGCGGCTCTTCGGCGACTTCTGACCAAAGGCCCGCGGGGAGGAGCGCGCAGGGCATGGCAAAGAAGGCCAAGACCACGAAGGTCGCCGGGGGGCGCCCGGGACCGCCGAAGAGGGAGTCCGTGGAGGCGGTCGAGCTCCTGTCCAAGTTCGCGGCCACCATGGCCCACGAGATCCGCAATCCGCTCGCGACCATCTTCTCGGCCCTGTCGCAGGTCCGCAAGCACGGCCAGGTCGTGGGCGACTCGGCCACGCTGCTCAACATCGCCGAGGAGGAGGCGCTGCGCCTGAACCGCATGGTGGCGGGCCTGCTCGAGTTCGCGAGGCCGCGTCCGCCCAAGCTGCGCGGTGGGAGGCCGCTCGAGGCCGTGAGCGACGCGGTGAACGCCTTCCGGCGCCAGGAGTGCCTGCCGGAGGATCTCGATCTCGCGGTCGAAGGGGGCGGCGAGCAGCTCCTCGCGTGGCTCGACGCGGATCACATCCAGCGCGCGCTCCAGCACCTGCTCGACAACGCGGTGCATGCGCCGGGGCCGGGTCCGAGGCGCGTGCGCGCACGGGTCCTCGCGCACGAAGGTCCGCCGCAGAAGGTGATCGTGGAGGTCGAGGACGACGGTGCCGGCATCCCGCGGGATTTCATGGACAGGGTTTTTGATCCGTTCTTCTCCTCGAAGCCGTCCGGGATCGGCCTCGGCCTGCCGGTGGTGCGGCGCATCGCCGAGGATCACGGCGGTCGGGTGGAGATCGACTCGGTCCCGGGCAAGGGTACGAGGGTTCGCATCTTTTTGGAGCCGGCGCCGGGAAGAGAAGGGCAGGAGCCCGTGTTGAAGAAGAAAGAGAAAGAGGCAAAGGAGCCGAGATCATGAGGCACAAGAACAAGCTCAAGGCGGCGCGGGCCGCGCTGCTCGCGGGCGTGCTGGCGGGCGCGTGGGGCCTTGCGTGCCATAAGCCGGCCGAGGAGTGCCCGGACCCGGCCAAGGGCGCGGCGGGCAAGAAGGCGAGGATCGAGCGCCGCAACCTGGGCAGGGTTGGTGATGACGATCCCAACGCGGACTGGTGCCGGGCGTGCGTCATGGGCCCGAAAGGCTTCGCGTCGTGCCAACGCGCGCTGGCGGAGAGCCCGGCGGAGACCAAGGACGTGCTGCGCGCCAAGGCCAGGGACCGCGCGTGCAAGGACTCCGGGTTCACGGGCGAGTGTCCGGACAAGGCCGTGATCGGGATGTTCTGCAAGGGCGACCAACCACCCAAGGACGGGCTCACCCCGGGCAAGGCGCTCCAGCAGATCTACTTCGGTCCCAAGGGCTCCCTCGCGCAGCCCGGAGACGGCGCCAAGCAGGCCGGCGCCCCGAAACCGGAATAGCCGGTTTTCCCCCTACAAGGTGGTCAGCGAAGCCGCTTCGGCTCCCGCAAAGAGCGAGACGCGCGCGCCGTGAAGCCACGGCAGGTTCCTCTCGCCATGGGCCGCGGGGTACGCCCCTGCGACGGGAACCCCGAGGGGCTCGAGGTTGCGCATGACCGCCTGCATGGCCGTGACGCCGTCCGGGCCTGGGGGGCAGCCCTCGAAGCCGCCGAGCACGAACCCCGCTACGCCGTCGAGCGCGCCCGCGCGCAAAAGCTGCACGAGGCAGCGATCGAGCCGATAGGGCGCCTCGTTCACGTCCTCGAGGAACACGATCGCGTCGCGTGCGAACGATCCGGGCAGGGACCCCACAAGGTGCGCGAGGACCGTCACGTTGCCGCCCACCATCGGTCCCACCACCTCGCCCTCGCACAACGGCTCGAGGTTCCGCACTGCGGCGGGCCTGTGCCCTTCGAGCAGGTCGAACAAGGCGCGCGCGTCGTCCGTGTGGGCCCTGCCGAGCGAGGCGGCCATGGGACCGTGGATGCTTTGGAGCCCGATCTCGGTCCACACGCGCACGAGGAGCGCGGTCACGTCCGAGCAGCCCACGATCCACTTGGGATTTGCGGCGAGAGCGCGCAGGTCGAGCCGATCGAGGATGCGCGTGGTCCCGTAGCCGCCGCGCGCCGCCACGACCGCGCGGGCCAGCGGATCGTCGAGTGCGGCCTGAAGATCTGCGAGGCGCAGCGCATCGTTCCCGGCGTGGTAGCCGTCCCGGGAGAGGAGAACATCGCCTGCCACGACCTCGTAATGCGCCGTGAGAGCTCGTTTCCCTTCCTCGAAGGCCGCGGGATCGATCGGGCCGGCCGGGGCGACGAGGCGGATCCTGCTGCCCCGCGTCGCCGGCGGCGGCACGACGGGATTCATTTTGCGCTTGCCGCGGGCTTGGCGGCGGGCGGCGCCGTAGGATCGCCGCACGCATCGAGGAGGTTCACGATGAAGGTCTCGAGCAGCGCCGCGAGCTCCGGATCCTCGCCGACCTTGGAGACGTGCTTCGCCATCAGGGCCTGCGCGCCAGGCGCCGATGCCAGCCGATCGAGCGCGGCGAACAGCTCGCGGTCCACCACCTTCAGCTCCACGATGGCGTTCACGCGCTTGCGGACCTCGTCCTCGCCCTTGTCGAACGCGGCCGCCTCGTAGGCCTTGATCATGGCCTTGTAGGCGTCCTTGTCGTCGATGATGTTCCTCACCATCACGGCCAGCTCGCGCTTGGTCGTCTCGTGCCCGAGGATCTCCACGGCGAGCCCCGAGATCGCGTCGTCCACCGACTTGAGGCCCGCGATCCCGCGCAGCAGGGCTTCCACCTCGCCACTGACCTTGGGATCGCACTGCGTGATCCAGCCCTCGACGGCGGCCGCGGCCTCATCGGAGCTCCCGGCGGCGGCCACGCGGATCGCGATGCCCAGGATCTTCTTTGCCGCGCGCGGCGAAAGATTCTGCTCCACGGACACCGCCGCCACCTTGGCCTGCAGCTTGAGGAGCGGCACGAAGCGCTGGATGAGATCGGTCATGCGCTTGTCCTTCAAAACCTTGTCGCGCAGGTACTTGGCGAGCACGTCGGAAGCGATCTCCTGGGTCCTGTCGCCGACCTGCTTCTTGTACTCGTCGATGCCGCCCGCCTGCAGCGCGAGCCAGCCGAGCTTGAGCTTGGCGCCCAGGCCCTCGGTGGCCTTCCCGGCCACCTTGTCGAGCCGCGCGGCCACGTCCTTGTCCTTGAACACGGCCTTGCCCAGCTTGCGCGCGCCGTCGGTGATCTTTTCGCTTCCGGCCAGGTTCCCGCCGACCTGCGCGCCCAGCTCCGAGCCGAGCGTCTTGACCTTGGCGGAGAGCTCGTCGCCCAGCCACGCCTTGATCCGGTCCTCGGCCGTGACGACGGTTTTCTTCTCGGCCTTCTTGCTTGCGTCGGCGCCCTCGGCCTGGCCGGTCTTGGGCGGCTCGTTCTTGGCGCCCGAGCACGCGACCGCGAGGGCCGCGATCGCGACGAGGAGCCTGCATCCGATCATGGGTTTCATCCCTTGTTTCCTCCCTTATCCCAAGCTCTATTACAAACGCAGCATCATGACGAGGGCGTCCTCGCCGTTGTCCGAGTAGTAGCGGCGCCTGACCATGATCTCGTGGAACCCCACGCGGCGGTAGAGATCCTGCGCCGCGTTGTTGGACACCCGAACCTCGAGCAGCACCTCGATCCGGCCCTCCATGCGCGCCTCGGCCAGGAGGTGGTCGACCAGCATGCGCCCGAGGCCCCTGCGCCGCCACCTCGGGTGCACGGCGAGGTTGAGCAGGTGCAGCTCGGTCGACACGACCCAGTAGACCATGAACGCGACCGGCCTGTTCTGGGACGAGGCCACCACCACGCGCGACCAGCTGCGCTCGGCGATCTCCTCGGCCAGCACCTCCCGCGGCCAGGGCGCGGCGAAGCAGGCGTGCTCGATCTCGCAGATCCCGTCGAGGTCGTGCAGGCTCCCGCGCCTGACCGACACGGCCCGCACCTTCCCGGGCGCGGAGGCTTGGAAGTCTTCCGGTTCGATTGCCGGGTCCATGGCGAGCCTCGCCGCCTTTACCTCTGGCGCCGAAAGCCCCTGCGGCTGCGCAGGAACTCGAGGAAGGTCACGACCGTGGAGAGCTCGCGGGACGGGACGAGATCCACGAGCTCGTGCGCCGCAGCGCGCAGATCCGCGCCGTCGTACCGCGGCCTCGGGCTTTCGTCCTCCCGGCCCGGCTTCTCGCCCTCGGCTTCCTGTCCGCCGGACTCCCACGGCGGCGTGTTGGTGGGCCCGATGCGCTTGGCCGCGAGCCATTCGGTCATGTGGGCGCGCAGCTTGGTGGAGCGCTTGACGAACCACCGCTCGCGCTCGACCGGATAGCCGACGAGCACGTCCTTGAACCTGCGGAACGCGCCCTTGCCGTCGATGGCGATGTTGAGCTTCTCCTTGAGCCCCGCGTCCTCCACGATCTCGATGAACTCCTCCATCCACCTATATTGCTCGCGCGACGAGATGGGCTCGATGTAGACGAAGTCGGCGCTGGCCTCGATCTCCTTCATGCGCGTGTCCGCGTTGTCGCTGCCCTGGAAGACCCGGATCACGTCTCCGGTGATCTTGTTCAGGAAGCTGTGGAGCTCGGGCGAGTTGTTCTCGAGCGCGCCCTCGAGCTCCACCCAATCCACCGACACGTGCACCATGGGGCCGTCGACGGGCGGGGGCGCGTCCGGCCGCTCCTTGCCTTCGTCTTCCATCTCGCTGCGCCAGTCCGTCTCGTCCGGATCGAGATCCCTCGCCGATCGCGCCCCTGTCGCCTCGTCGGGGCGCTCGGCACTGTCGAATTTGTCGTCCATGACTCCTTCTCCGAATCCAAGCCTAAACAAGCATCCCGCTGCATGCGGGAAACGCTGGAACCCCGTCGCACCGCAGCGGGCCCGAGGCTCGCCACGACGCCGCCTCGACGAGGGACAGCTCGGATCTTACCGGCAATCCTCACCCTTGACAACCGCGGCGGTCCGGCGGCGGTCCGGCCGGCTCCTCACACGAGCTTGTAGCCGTGGCCGTAGACCGTGACGATGTGGCGCGGGGTCTGCGGATCGGGCTCGAGCTTGCGCCGCAGCTTGAGGATGAAGTTGTCCACGGTGCGGTTGGTGGGGCTCTCGTCGATGCCCCAGACCGTGTCCAGGATCTGGTCGCGCGAGACCACCTCGCCGCGGTGCTCGTCGAGGAGCTGCAGGATCGAGGCCTCGTAGAACCCGAGCTGGACCACGCGGCCCTTGATGCTCGCCGTGCGCGCCTCCACGTTCACGACGGCCTCGCCGACCGCGATCTCGGAAGACGGACGCGCGATCGCCGCGGCCGACCGGCGGAAGATGGTGCGCACGCGGGCGAGGAGCTCGCCCAGGGAGAACGGCTTGGTCACGTAGTCGTCCGCGCCCGCCTCGAGCCCCCGGATGATGTCCGCCTCGAGGGACCTCGCGGAGAGGATGAGGATGGGCACGACCTTGTCGCGCCTGCGGACCTGCTCGCAGATCTTGTAGCCGTTGGTGTCGGGCAGCATGAGATCGAGGATGATGAGATCCGGGTGCAGATCCGCGGCCATCGAGATGCCCTTCTCTCCCGTCGGGGCGGCCACGACCTCGAAGCCCTCGAACGAGAACGCCTCCTTGAGGCCGAGCACGATGTCTTCCTCGTCCTCGATGACGAGGATGCGGCGCTTGGCGTCCATGCCGACAGACACTACCAGAGCCTCCGGGAGTGGTCCACACGGGAGGGGCCGTCACCTGGCTCCATACGCGTCGAGGAGCGCTGCCGGGATGGCGTCCGCGCCCGCGATCCGGCCGTACACGGACGCGGAGAGCTTCGGCGCGCGGGCCTTCGACGGATCGAGCGGGTCGACCGCGAAGAGACCGAAGCGCAGGCTCGTGCCGTGGTTCCACTCGTAGTTGTCCATGAGCGACCAGTGGAAGTACCCGCGCACGTCCGCGCCCTCCTCCATGGCCTCATGGAGCGCCGCGAGGTGCCGCACGAGGAAGCGCGGGCCCGTCCCGTCCCCCTTCGGATCGTCCACGCCGCACTCGGTGATGTAGACGGGCAGGCCGTATCCCGCGGCGAAGAGCACCGCCTCGCGCATGCCGCCGGGATCGGTCGCGAAGGACACAGGGACGAAGTCGAGCAGCGCGTACTTGAGGAACACCGGGATGACCGTGCCCTTCACGGTCGTGCGGAAGTAGTAGTTGACGCCCAGGAAGTCCATGCGCCCGGCGAGGTCGTCGCGGTGCTCCTCGATGACGCCGTCCAGGTTCGTGTCGAGATCGCCGAGGATCGTCCCGTCGAGGATGACGCGATTGTAGAGCCTGAACGCGTGCTTGGCGCCGGTCACGTCCGCGGAATTGGCCGGGTTCTTCGGGGAGAACACGCTCACCGCGTGCACGAGCCCCACCAGCGCCGCTGCGCCGTCCCCGTCAGCGTCCACGGTGTCTGCCTCGTGGATCGCGTCGTAGATCCACGCGTGGGCCTCGATCATGGCGAGCAGGGCCGCGACCGCCCGGTCCGCGTCCAGGGACAGGCCCGGCGGGTTGGTGCGGTCCGCGGACGGGAAGAGGAACCCCGCGATGACCACGGCGAGCGGCTCGTTGAGCGTGGCCCACAGGTCCACCTCGGCGCCGAACTCGCGCGCGACGAAGCGTGCATACTTTGCCATTTCGCGGATGAGGGCTTGCGCGTCGAGCCATCCCGCGGGCGAGCACGTGGCGGGCTTGGCGTGACAGGCCTTCCCGTCGTGGAGCCACAGGGGAAGGGTGTAGTGGTGCAGCGTCACGAGGGGCTTGAGGCCGTGCGCGGCGAGGGCCGCGAGCACCTCGTGGACATGGGCGACGTAAGCGGGATCGGTGAGGGCCGCGACCTCCTCGTCCGTGGTCGCCGCCGCGGTCGACGTCGGGAACAGACGGCTCCACTCGAGCGAGAACCGCAAGGCGTTGTTCTCGAGCGTGTCGCGGGCGAGCGCGAAGTCCTCGGCGAAGACCTCGTAGTGCCCGGGCCCGTGTGCGATGGGCTCGCCGCTCAGGTGGTTGCCCTTCTCGGCCACGAGCTTGGGATCGGTGACCCACTGGTACCAGTCGGAGCCGCGATCCTCGCACAGCTCGGACGCGAGCGTCGGGCAGCCGGGATCGACCTGGAACCCGGCCACGGCCGTGCCCCACAGGAAGCCCTCCGGGAACGCGAGGTCGCCGCTGTCCGGGCCGCCGTCCGGGCCGCCGTCCGCAAGGCCGCCGTCGTCCGCACCGCTGTCCGGGGTTGCGCCGTCGGGGATTGCGCTGTCGACCCCGCCCTTCCCCGCTCCGCCGCACCCGGCGAGCGCCCCGAGCAGCGGCAAGAAGAGCGCCGCGACGGGAGCGCGGTGGAATCCGAGACGTCGCGTCATGCTTCGTGTGCCTCCCGGCCGGGTGCTCCGAGCGCGACCCTATAGCCCGGAAACGCGGTCCGCGCCATAGGGGCCTACTTCTTGGGCTTATCGGACTTGTCGGACCTGTCGGACTTGTCCGCCTTCTTGATCTCGGCAGGTTTCTTGGCCTCGGCGGGCTTGGCCGGCGCGACCTGCGCCTTGGTGTCCTTGGGCGCGGCCGTGTCCGTGTCCTCGGGTCCGGCGTCGGCGCCGCCCGTCTTCCAGCCCGGCGGGAGGAACTTGGCGTCCGGCCCGTACTCCTCGTCCGGCTTGGGCATGTACGTCTCGATGGGCGTGTGCTGCGCGCCCCGGATGCGCCCGGTCAGCACGTCCACGGGCAGGGGCTCGACGAGCTCGTACTTGTAGCCCTTGGACTCGAGCGAGATCGTGTAGGTCTCACCATCCTTCTCGAACTTGGTGGAGTAGCCGGCCGGCACCTCGCCCACTCGCTTGAACGGCCGGTGGCGCAGCACGTAGTCGAACAGCCGGATGGCCAGGTGGTTGTAAAGCCTGTGGCACCCGTGGGAGTGGCGCCGCAGAATGGACATATAATCGACCGAGCCGTGGGTGCGGATGCCGTTGTCCCAGTAGTCGGTCTCTCCGTTCCTGCGCGGCACCGGGCGCATGTGGAACCCGGCCACGAGCCCGTAGGCCGAGGCGTACCACGGCCCGAACTCGTCGTAGTTGGGCACCTTCACCTCGCGGCCTTTGTAGATCACGGATTTGACCATGTCGCCGAGCGGCGTGGTCTCGGGCGGCAGCCACACCGGCCCGGCGATGACGTCCTTCCACACCCGCGAGCCCACGTCCGAGTTCTTGTACTTGTAGTACTCGTAGCCGTCCGGTGCGAGCTCCGAGCGCCAGCCGCCGACCGTGGTGTTCATCTTCGCAAGCGGGATATCCTGCCCGTTCCAGCGCACGAACAGGGTCAGCATGGGCATGCGCTTGCGGGGGAAGACCTTCTCGCGGCCGTCCGGCGCGAACGGGTAGTCGTACCAGATGTCGCCGCGGTCGATGACCGCATGGAGGTCCATCTTTTCGGAATAGTACGGCGGCTTGCCGGGCAGGGGCACGGCCACGAACAGCTGGTCGAGCTCCGCGTCGGACCTGCCCTTGAGGAACGCCGCGACCTTGTCCGGCGTGGTGAGGCCCATGTGCTTGAGGACGAGCGCCGTATCCTCTGCCACCAGGTTCGGCACCGCGTGCACCACGCCTTTCTCGTCCTTGTAGACGGCCTTCTCGCCCTCGAGCCCCTCGGCCGTGCCGTCCTCGATGATCCCGGCCGCGTCGGCCACGCGCTCGTTCAGCACGCGCAGGAAGGCGTCGTAGAAGCGCTCGGCCGGCGTGCGCTTGAGCGCGTCGAGCGTCTCCTTGCCGAAGAAGCCCCAGCCGAACACACGGTTCTTGCGCTCGAACTCCGAGATGGCCTGGTGCGTTTTCCAGTCGAGCCCCCCCGCGTGGTAGTTCTTTTCCGATCCCGGCGCGAAGAGCCCCTCGCACACGAGCATCTTCTGGGCCGCGGCGATCGCCTCGTGGCGCACGGCGATGTTGACGAGGCTCTCGGCCATCTTGGCCTCGGGCATCTTCGGAAGCTGCAGCGGATCGGTGACCCCCAGCTTCTCCATGGTCGCGCGCATCTTGCGGTCCATGGTGCGGCCGCGCTCGGCCATCTCCTCGGCGGCCGGGATGTTGGTGTAGGTGACGAACCCGTCGAAGCGGCGGATGGCGTCCATGTCCACGTCCGCGAGGCACGGCCGCGTGAGCTCCTCCTGCGCGCGGCGCTTGAGCACCGAGAGCGACGGCGGGATGCCGTAGACCTCCAGGAAGCGCTCCGCGTCGCCCGGGCCGCCCGCGGGCACGCCGCCGTCGGTCTCGACCGGCTTGGCCTCGGCCTGCGCGGTGTCCACGGGGCCGCCGTCGGCCTTCAGCTCGCCCATGGCCTTCTTGATGTCCTCGTCCGAGAGTCCCTGCTGCTTGAGCTCGAAGATCCTGGCGTTGCGCGCCCTCTCGACGCCCTTCTCCACGATCTCGCGCGCCGCGGCCATGGTGCGCGACTCGTAGTGCCAGGCGTTGGCGAGCTTGCGGAAGATGGGGCGGAAGTCGTTCTTGAGCCTGGGCGCGTCCGGCGCGTCCTGCTCCGAGAAGATGTAGGGGACCCAGAAGTTGGACAGGTCGATGACCGTGAGGCCCTGCGCCCTGGCCTCGTTCTCGGTGGAGGGCGTGGCGACGCCGTCCTTGTAGATCGTGAGCTTGCGGCCGCCGGGCGGCGGCGGAGGGGGCTCGGCGTCGTGATCCACGCCCGCGTCCGATTTGACGACGGGCTTGGCCACGCGCTGCCGGCCGTTTTGCCCCTCGTCCTTGTTCCCGCCGCAGCCCGCCCAGAGCAGCGCGAGCGCGCAGACGAGCCAAACTCTCTTCAAAACGATACGTTTCATGATCCGGACTCTATCGAGCGCTTCTACGCGACTCAAATTATTGGGGTGCGGCGGATCGAGCGCCGCGGCCCTCGGTGCGTGCAACGCGCGAAGGTCGGGCGGTCATGCCCAAACCAACCAATCGGGCGGAAACGTGCGGGGCCACCCCTTGACGGAATACACATATATGTGTAAACTGGCTCAATGAAGCGGCGCGACCTCGAAAAGAAGCTCACTGATTTCGGATGGTGGTTGAAGCGCCACGGAGGCAGGCACGATTACTGGACCAACGGGTCGGACGAGGAGGCGGTTCCGCGACACAACGAGATCAACGAGAACCTGGCGAGGAAGATTCTCAGGGCCGCGGAACCGAGGAGGAAGTAGGACATGCGATTCAAGGGCAGGTTGTGGAAGGACGGCGGCTTCTGGCTCGTCGAGGTGCCCGCGCTCGACGTGATGACCCAGGGGCGAACGAAGCGCGAAGCCGTCGAGATGGTCGCGGACGCGATCGAAGGCTATGTCGACCGGCGGGGATTCAAGGTCGACGTGTTCCAGGGGGCGAACGGAGACGTCGAGGTGGGCTCGAAGGACGCGGCCGCGCTCACGGCGCTGTTCCTGCGGCGCAGGCGGCAGGCCAGCGGGCTGACGCTGGCCGAGGTCGCCGAGCGGCTCGGGGCGCGCTCGCACAACGCGTACGCACGCTACGAGCAGGGCAAGTCGGTCCCGACGGTCGAGAAGCTGGCGCAGCTCCTAGCCGCGGTGGATCGTGGGCACGATGTGGTCTTCGGAATGAGCGGGGCGTAGTGTTTCTATGTCGCATAGCTGGCCCCGAACCGAGACTCATTCATGCGGTACAGGTTGGCGTCGAAACCCACATCTCGACACCGTTGGGTGTGGAAACGGAATACCCAGTTCCGATCGTCAGTGGTTTTCTCGGACTGCGGATCTGAAGACATAGGGAAGGCCGACAGCCTCTGCCAGGGCCCAGGTTGAAAACCCGGAGTTTCGACCCTATGCTTCCTGCAACATCGATTGGCGAGGAGGCGGAATGATCGACCTTTCCATCAAGATCGGGGGCGCGGCCGGGCAGGGCTTGCAGACCGTGGGCGCGCTCCTCGGTAAGGCGTTCGTGCGCGGCGGGTACCAGGTGCTCGCGGTGCAGGACACGATGTCGCGCATCCGGGGCGGCCACAACACGTTCCAGATCCGCGTGAAGGACGGGCCCGTGCGCGCCATGTGCCGCGGGGTCGACCTGCTCGTGGCCCTCGATCGCGAGAGCCTCGAGGTCGACATGAAGGATCTGAAGCCCGGCGGGATCGCGATCTGCGACAGGGCGGCGCTCAAGGTCGAGGGCAACGATCCGCGAGTGCTCGACGCGCCGCTCGAGAAGCTGGCCGTGGCCGAGACGGGCAAGAAGGTGGCCGCCAACGTCGTGTCCACCGGCGTCGTCCTGGGGCTCCTCGACTTCGGCACGCAGCACATGGAGAAGCTCGTCGCCGACGGCTTCGGCACGCCCGAGCTCGCGCAGGGCAACGTGCGCGCCGTGCGGGCCGGCCACGACCTGGCCCGAAAGGATCTCGCCTCGCGCTTCGCGCACCCGATCAGGCCGGCGACGGGCCCGCGACGCATGCTGCTCACGGCCAACGACGCCATCTGCCTGGGCGCCATCGCGGCCGGGTGCCGCTTCATGAGCGCCTACCCCATGTCGCCCTCCACCTCGATCCTCACGTATCTCGCGGGCAGCGGCGACCGGGTCGGCCTCGTCACCGAGCAGGCCGAGGACGAGATCGCGGCCATCAACCTGGCGCTCGGCGCGTCGATGGGCGGCGTGCGCGCAATGACCGCGACGTCCGGCGGCGGCTTCGCCCTGATGGTCGAGACGCTCTCGATGCTGGGCGTGAGCGAGGTGCCGCTCGTGATCGTGGACTGCCAGCGTCCCGGACCGGCCACGGGCCTGCCGACCAAGACCGAGCAGGCCGACCTCATGTTCGTGATCCACGCGGGCCACGGGGAGTTCCCGCGCGCCGTGCTCGCCCCGGGCGACGCGCGCCAGGCGTTCGAGGCCACGGTGCGCGCCTTCAACCTCGCCGACAGGTACCAGGTGCCGGCCGTCGTGCTCGGCGACCAGTTCCTGGCCGACTCCTACTTCACCTGCGAGCCGTTCGACCTCTCGGGCGTGCCGTTCGAGACGTCGCTGCTGTCCGAGCCGGAGCTCGCCGCGCTCCCGGACTACCGGCGCTACGCGGTCACTGATTCGGGCGTGTCGCCGCGCGCCTTCCCGGGCCAGGGCGACCGCCTGGTCATGACCGACAGCCACGAGCACGACGAGCACGGCCACATCGCCGAGGATCCGGCGACGCGCACGAGGATGAACGACAAGCGCCTGCGCAAGGGACGGGGGCTCGCGGCGCGCATGGGCGAGGTGTCGGAGATCGGGCCCAGGGACGCGCGCACCGCGCTCGTGGGGTTCGGCTCCACGCTGGGCGTGCTCGTCGAGGCCGCAGGGGCGCTGACCGCAGCCGGAAGGCCCGCGCGCGTCGTGCACCTGTGCGACGTGTGGCCCTTCCCGGCCGCGACGGTCGAGGCCGCCCTGCGCGGCGCGGACGAGATCGTGGTGGTCGAGAACAACGCGACCGGGCAGCTCGCGGGCCTCGTCTGCGCGCACACGAGCCGCCGCGATCCGCGGCGCGTCCTCAAGCATGACGGCGGGCCGTTCCTGGTGGAGGACCTGGCGGCCCGGCTCGCGAAAACGGAGGTGCGGTCATGAGCGGCGACGGGATCGGGATCGCGAGCCACACGTCCTGGTGTCCGGGGTGCGGCAACTTCGGGATCCTGCGGGCCGAGAAGGCTGCGCTCGACGGGCTCGGGCTTAAGGCGCGCGACGTGCTCCTCGTCTCCGGCATCGGCCAGGCGGCCAAGACGCCGCACTACGTGGCCGCGAACGGCCTGTGCGGGCTGCACGGGCGGGCGCTCGCCAACGCGACCGGCGCGAAGCTCGCCAACCACGCGCTCACGGTGCTCGTGCACACGGGCGACGGCGACTGCCTGGCCGAGGGCGGCAACCACTTCCTGCATGCCGTCCGGCGAAACGTGGACCTCACCTGCATCATCCACATGAACCAGGTCTACGGCCTCACCCAGGGCCAGGCCGCGCCCACGAGCGATCCGGGCTTCGTGACGAGGACGCAGCCCCACGGCGTCATCTCGGCGCGGGCCAACGCGCTCACGCTCGCGCTCGCGGCGTCGGGCACGTTCGTGGCCCGCGGGTTCACGGGGAACGAGGAGCACCTTTCCGGCCTCATCCGTAAGGCCATCGAGCACCGCGGGTTCTCCGTGATCGAGGTCTTGCAGCCGTGCGTGAGCATGAACCACGTCAACACGTTTGCCTGGTACAAGGAGCGCGTCTATGACGTGACGGCCGCGCCGGGCACCGATCCCGCCGACCGCAGCGCGGCCTTCGCAAAGGCGCTCGAGTGGGGCGACCGCATTCCGATCGGCGTGCTCTACCGCGAGGAGCGGCCCTGCTTCGAGGATCTCGTCCCGGTGCTGCGCGGCGGGCCTCTCGTGCGCCAGCCGGCTTTGCAGCCCGAGGTTCTAGAGGCGCTCGTGGACGAGCTGTGTTAGCTGGGGACGGGGATTGACGCGGCCCTCCTCATCGCAGTGACCCCGCAATCCGGGACTCCTCCACCTCGCCTTGTAGCAGCTCGACGACCGCGCCCAGCCCGTCGAGGAAGTAGATCCCGGGCGGCACGACCAACGAACGCAGGGCATCCAGGTCGTTGTAGCGCTTCTCGTCCACGTCGAGATCGATGCGCTCTACCGGCACCCGCGGGCCGGACGCCAGCACCGACTCGAGCCTGGCCCACATCTTATCGATGCGGGCGCGCGTGCAATCGCACGCATTTTTCTGGCCCACGAACACGATGCGCTCCACCTTGGGGGCAACGGCCGAGGCCTTGGGCAAGGCGGCCGCGGCCTTGGGCTGCGTCGCAGGGGGAGGCTCGGTCTTCTGGGCGCAGCCGGCAAGGAGCGCGAACACGAACGCGACGGGCAAGACGATCTTTCTCATCTCGATGCCTTTCATTTGAAGCCCCTGTAGGCGAAATACGCTCCCACGAGCACGATGGCCACCCCGGCGCTGCGGCGCAGGACGTCGAGCACGCGGTTCGCACGCCTGTTCTCGATGAGCTTCTTCGCAGCGCCCATGGACGTGCCTGCGACGAGGATCAGCACGCTGTGGCCGAGGGCGTAGACGAGCAGCAGGAGCCCGCCCCACGCGACCGAGGCGCCCGAGCCTGCGAGGTACGTGAGCAGCACGACCAGGATCGGCCCGGCGCACGGCGCGGACACGACTCCGAACAGCAGGCCGAGCACGAACGCGCCCACGAAGCCGCGGGTCTTGGGCTGCAGCCGTCCCCCGAGCGACGGGATCGGGACCGTGAGCACGCCCATCAGGTGCAGGCCCATCACGGCGCACACGGCAGCCACTATCCAGTTCCATGCGCCCGAGACGTCGCCGTACAACCTGCCGGCGAGCGCGGCGATCATCCCGAGCGCCGTGAACGTGATGGCCAGGCCGAGGACGAACACGAACGAGAACGAGAGCGCCCGCAGCACGCCGGTCTTCTCATCCTTGCGCCCCGCGACGTAGCCCATCATGAGCGGGATCATGGCCAGCACGCACGGGTTCGACGCGGTGAGAATGCCGCCCACGAACACCGCGACGATGGCGAGCCATGGGTTCGTGTGGACGTAGGTCTGCATGTTGGCGAGGAAGCCGTCGAACATGGATCAGCCGTTCTTTGCCGCAGCGGTCGTGAGCCACGAGGCGATCTCCGCGAGCTTGGGGATGCGCCCCGAGCACTTCACCTCGCCGTCCACGACGAGCGCCGGCGTCATCATCACCCCGTACGCAATGATCTCATCCATCTTCTCGACCTTCTCGAGTTCCGCCGGCACGCCCGAGGCGGCGACCGCCTTCTCGGCCTCGGCAAAGAGCTTCTTGCACTTCGCGCAACCGGTTCCGAGCACGAGCACCTTCATTGCTGCCTCCTCAAAGAACAATGTTGAACACGTACCCGACCACCAGAATCCCGAGGCCCACCACGCCCGCGAACGTCGCGATGAGCGGGACCTTGAGCACCTTGCGCAGGATGATCATCTCGGGCAGCGACAGCCCGATCACCGACATCATGAACGCCAGCACGGTGCCCAGCGCCGCGCCCTTGCCGAGCAGCGCCTGCACGACGGGGATGATGCCGGCCGCGTTCGAGTACATCGGAATGCCGATCACCACGGCGAGGGGGACGGACCACCACGCGCCCTTGCCCATGATCGAGGCCATGAAGTCCTGCGGCACGTAGCCGTGGATTGTGGCGCCGACCGCGATACCGGCCAGCACGTAGGGCCACACCTTGCCGACGATGTCCTTCACCGCGTCCCCGCCGAAGCGCACCCGGTCGTTCCAGGAGAGCGGCGCCTCGTCGCCGGCGAGCCCCACCCCGGACGCCGTCTCATAGACCCAACCCTCGACCCACCGTTCGAGCCGCAGCCTGCCGATGACCCAGCCCGCGACCATGGCGATGACGAGGCCCGTTCCCGCGTACAGCGCGGCCACCTTCCAGCCGAACAGGCCGAACAGCAGCACGAGCGCGACCTCGTTGATCATGGGCGCCGCGATGAGGAACGAGAACGTCACCCCGAGCGGCACGCCCGTGGTCACGAAGCCGATGAAGAGCGGCACGGCCGAGCAGGAGCAGAACGGCGTCACCACGCCGAGCAGCGAAGCCAGCACATTCCCCAACGTCTCGCGCTTGCCGGCCAGAATGCGGCGCGTCCGTTCCGGAGTGAAGAACGAGCGCACGATGCCCACGCCGAAGACGATCACGGTGAGCAGCATCATCACCTTGGGCGCCTCGAAGACGAAGAACGCGACTGTCTTCGCCAAGCGGTTGCCGGCAGCCATCCCGAGCAGGCCGTAAGTGAGCCACTTCGCGAACGACTCCAGGTGGTCGTAGATGAGCCACCACGCGCACGCCCCGAGAGCGACGAGAAGGACGACCAGCCACGTCCGGCGCGGGCGTCGTGTTGCGCTCATCGCACCTCGCCCGGCCACCACCTGCGCCGCAGCCACAGCGCCACGTTGACGAGCGCGATGAGCGCCGGCACCTCGACGAGCGGGCCGATCACCGCGGCGAAGGCGGCGCCGTGGTTGATGCCGAACGTCGCGATGGCCACCGCGATGGCCAGCTCGAAGTTGTTGGACGCGGCCGTGAACGAGAGCGTGGCCGACTGGCCGTAGGTCGCGCCGACCTTCCTGCTCATGTAGAAAGAGACGAAGAACATCACCACGAAGTACACGAGCAGGGGGATCGCGATCCGCACCACGTCCAGCGGGAGCTGCACGATGACCTCGCCCTTGAGCGAGAACATCACCACGATGGTGAAGAGCAGCGCGACGAGCGTGATCGGGCTCACCTTCGGAATGAACCTGGTGTGGTACCACTCCTTGCTCTTGAGCCTGATGAGCGTGAAGCGCGTGATGACCCCGGCCAGGAACGGGATGCCCAAATAGATGAAGACGCTCTTCGCGATCTCGCCCATGGTGATGTCGACCGCCACGCCCTTGAGTCCGAACCAGGTCGGCAACACCGTGATGAACACGTAGGCGTAGACCGAGAAGAACAGCACCTGGAAGACCGAGTTGAACGCCACGAGGCCCGCGCAGTACTCGGCGTCGCCCTTGGCGAGGTCGTTCCACACGATGACCATGGCGATGCAGCGGGCGAGCCCGATCATGATGAGCCCGACCATGTACTCGGGCTTGTCCGAGAGGAACAGCACGGCCAGGCCGAACATGAGGATCGGCCCCACGACCCAGTTCTGGACCAGCGACAACCCGAGGACCTTGGTGTTGCGGAAGACCGGGCCCATCTCCTCGTAGCGCACCTTGGCGAGCGGCGGGTACATCATCAGGATGAGGCCGATGGCGATGGGGACCGACGTGGTCCCCACGTTGAACTGGTTCAAGAACGGGACGACGCCCGGGAACAGGTACCCCCCGCCGACGCCCACTCCCATGGCGAGGAAGATCCACAGCGTGAGGTAGCGGTCGAGGAAGGAGAGGCGCCTCGCGACGCCGGCATGCTCTTCGGTCATGGTTTGCATCCCTCGCGCGATTTGCGCTTGAGCCAGGCGTCGAGCTTGCGCTCGAGCCCGCCGAGCCGGGGTCGGTCGAAGGTGCGACGCGCGGCCGTGACGATGGCGCGCTGCTCGCGGGTGAGGCCCTTTGCGACCCGGTAGTGGACCCACAGGCCGTCCCGGCGGTCGTCGAGGAGCCCGGTGTTCTTGAGGTAGCGCAGATGCCGCGATGCCTTGGACTGCGTGATCGAGAGGACCTCGGTGAGATCGCACACGCACAGCTCCCCGCGGGCCAGGATGAGCGCCAGCATGGCAAGACGCGTCTCGTCCGCCAGGGCCTTGAAGGTCTGTGCCAGATCCCGCATGGCGCATCTATAACCGTTTAAGCGGTTATAGACAACAAGAGCGTGGCGAGAGTGTCTACGCGCCCTTCCCGTCCTCTTCGGGGGGGGGCGCGTGACGGCGCTCGTGGTAGCCGGTGATCATGAGCTCGAAGTGGCTCGAGGGCTTCTCGCCCGTGGTGGCGAGGTACACGTGGATGATGACGAACACGGCCGAGAGGAACGTGGCCACGGTGTGCAGCATGAAGATGAGGTAGCGCTCATGCCCGGCCTGGACCGTGACCGTGGTCAGCACGTGCAGCATGTACAGGCCGCTCGCGATCTGGAAGGGCACCACGAGCCCCATGATGCCGAGGTAGGTCCACTTCTGGAGCGGGTTGAACTTGCGGTCCACGCTCACCTCGAACGGGGGCTCTTCGCCGCGGAAGATCCCGAACAGGTAGAAGCGCGCCTGGCGCAGGATGCCCGAAAGCAGGTCGTCCCTGTTCGGCAGGTAGTAGCGGATGCGGCGGGTGAAGAGGTTGTAGAGGAGGAAGACGGCCCAGTCGATGGACACGAGCACGCCCGTGACATTGTGGATCTTGACCGCGTGCTCCACCGAGCCGAGCACGTTGAACTCGCGCGTGAAATGGATGTTGAGCCCGGACAGGATCAAGATCAGGATGCCGACGACGTGGATCCAGTGCCAGATGCGGTCCACGAGCGTGGCCACATAGATGCGTTCGGTCGTCATGGCTTCCTTCTCCTCTTCGCGTTCACGACCCTAAGGAGCGCGTGGCCGAGCGCGCCGAGGAGCGTGACCGCCACGAGCGCGAGCCCGCCGCGGTCGAGCAGGGGGTCACGGGTGGCGCCGCTCATGTAGAAGTTCTTGAGCATGTCCTCCTTGGTCATCCGGTGGCCGGGCTTGTCGCCGATGTTGGCGAGGTAGCTCACCATCTTGCCCTCGGGCGAGTGGCAGTCCTCGCAGGCGTGGCTCGACTCCTTTTTGCTCAGGATCTTGTGCTTGAATGCCGGCTCCAGCATCCCCTTCTCGGGCTTCGTGTGGCACGCGATGCACGTGGCGTTGCGGATGTGCAGCGCGGCCATGGGGTGCCACGCATGGCGCTCTTCGAGCGTCCTGCCGGCCTTGTCCTTCTCGTGGCAGTGGATGCACATGGCGTTGCGCTCGACGCGGGTCATTTCGCTGCCGGGCCGCACATAGTGCGTCGAATGGCACGCGCCGCAAGGCATGGGCTTCCCGTTCTTGATGAAGTGGACGCTCTCGGTCATCTCCTTGTCGATGGCCTTGAACTTGGGCCCGTCGTGGCAGTCGAGGCAACCGGGCTTGGGATCGGCCATGTGCGGGTAGTTGCCGAAGCCCGACGAGTGGCAGTCCGAGCAGCCCATTTTGGCAAGCCGGGAGTGCACCGACGCCTTGAACCTGTCGAAATCCACGAAAAGCTCGCGGTTGCCGTGGCAGCGCTCGCACTCCGGCGTGGGGATCGTGGGCGGCGCCGGAGGTCCGGCGTCCGGCGCGCTCGCGAAGATGGTCGATACGGCGATGAGGATTGCGAGGTCCATGGCAGGTTGTAATCTCTCCTTTTGCTATCGAAAAACAGGAGGAGCATAGTGCAACGATCCGGGGCCTGCAAGCATTGACACGATCGTCGGGGTCTTGCTTTGTATGGGCGGGACTCTTTGGAGAGGGAGAAGGCACTATGAAGGTCGGACTGACCTACGACTTGCGGGCGGACTACCTCGCGGAAGGCTACGGCGAGGAGGAGACCGCCGAGTTCGATCGCCCCGACACGATCGAGGCCATTGAAGGGGCGCTCAAGGAGCTGGGCTACGGGACCGAGCGGATCGGCAACGTGCGCGCGCTCGCCGCGAGGCTCGTGGCCGGCTCGAGATGGGACGTCGTCTTCAACATCTGCGAGGGCATGCACGGCATCGCCCGGGAGGCGCAGGTCCCGGCCCTGCTCGACGCCTACGGCATCCCGTGCACGTTCTCGGACGCGACTGTCATGGCCCTCACCATGCACAAGGGCCTGACCAAGCACGTGCTGCGCGACCAGGGGATCCCCACGGCCGACTTCCATGTCGTGGAGACGCAGGACGACGTCGCGCGCGTCGATCTTCCGTACCCGCTCTTTGCCAAGCCCGTGGCCGAAGGCACCGGCAAGGGCGTGAGCGCCAGGTCCAAGATCGCGTCGAAGAAGGATCTCGACGAGGTCTGCCGGCAGCTCCTCGCCACTTACAGGCAGCCCGTGCTGGTCGAGACGTTCCTGCCGGGGCGCGAGTACACCGTGGGCGTGGTGGGCACGGGAGAGGACACGCGGGCGCTCGGCACAGTGGAGGTCGTGCTGCGCGAGAACGCCGAGTCAGACGCCTATTCGTACGTCAACAAGGAGAAGTGCGAGGACCTCGTGCTCTACCTGCTCGCGAACGACGGGAACGCGGCGCAATGCATGGAGCTCTCGGTCAGGGCGTGGCGCGGGCTCGGATGCCGGGACGCAGGAAGGATCGACTTCCGCCTCGACGCCGAGGGCCAACCCTGCCTGATGGAGCTCAATCCGCTCGCCGGGCTGCACCCAGAGCACTCGGATCTCCCCATCATCTGCAACCGCCTCGATATCCCCTACGTGGAGCTCATCCGCATGATCATGGACTCGGCGGTGCGCAGGGTCGCGCGAAAATGACGGCAGCGCGCGTCGCCGTCATCCACGACCGGCTGACCGAGGCGTCGAGCAAGGACGCCCTCGACGTGCTCGAGCAGGTCGCGGTGGTGTCGAAGGCGCTCGAGGCGCTCGGCTTTGTCCCCGAGGTCGTGCCGTTCTCGCTCGATCTTCCGCGCTTCATGGGCGAGATGAGCGCGCTTGGGCCGCTCTTCGCGTTCAACCTGGTCGAGTCGGTGGAGGGCGACGGCCGGCTGATCCACCTCGCGCCCGCGCTGCTCGAGCACATGGGCGTGCCGTACAGCGGGAGCCCGGCCGAAGCGGTCTTCGTCACGTCGAGCAAGCTGCTCACGAAGCGCGCGCTCCAAGCCCACGGCATCGACACGCCGCCCTGGACGAGCCTTGAGGACGGAGACGGCTTCCTCGGGCGGGACGGGCGCGGGCCTCTCCTGTTCAAGCCCGTGTGGGAGCACGCATCGATCGGCATGGACGAGAGCGCGTTCGTGGACGGGGTCGACGAGGCGCTGGTGCGCGAGACCCTGCTCAAAAGGGACGCGAGGGCCGGCAGGCGGCACTTCGCCGAGGCGTACATCGAGGGGCGCGAGTTCAACGTGGCCCTCCTGGCCGGCGAGGTGCTGCCGGTCCCGGAGATCCGGTTCGTCGACTACCCCGAGGGCAAGCCCAAGGTCGTGGACTACCGGGCCAAGTGGGAGGAGGGCTCGTTCGAGTACTCGCACACGCCGCGTTCTTTCGATCTTGCCGATGACGACGCGCCGATCGTCGAACGCCTGCGCGACGTGGCGCTCAGGTGTTGGCGCCTGTTCCATCTGCGCGGGTACGCGCGGGTCGATTTCCGTGTCGACGGGAGCGGCCGTCCGTGGGTCCTCGAGGTCAACGTGAACCCCTGCCTCTCGCCCGACGCGGGTTTTTACGCCTCCGCCGAAAGGGCCGGGCTCGACTTCACCCGGGTGGTGAAGAGGATCGTCGATGACATCGCACGTTGACTCGCAGCTTGCGTACCGCGAGAGCGTCGTGCCGCGGGATCGCGGCGACGTCCGCGAGATCGTCGAGTCGAGCGGGTTCTTCCACGACTTCGAGGTGGACGTGGCGATCGAGCTCATCGACGACGCGCTCGCAAAGGGGGAGCGCAGCGAGTACCTCTTCGTCTTCGCCGAGCGCGACGGGCGCACCGTGGGCTACTCCTGCTACGGCGAGATCGCCTGCACGCGCGGGAGCTACGACCTGTACTGGATCGCGGTGCGCGAGGAGCATCGGGCCTCGGGGATCGGAGGGCGGCTGCTCGCGTTCACCGAGGAGCGCATCGCCGCGCGCGGCGGGCGGGCGATCTGGGTCGAGACCTCCTCGAAGCCCAAGTACGAGCCCACGCTGCGGTTCTACGCCCGCGCGGGGTACGAGATCGCGGCCGTGCTCAAGGATTTCTACGCGGTGGGCGACGACAAGGTGGTCTTCGTCAAAAGGCTTGGCTAGCCGAGGATCTTCTTGAGGAAACCCTTCTTGTCCGACTTGTCGTCGCGCTTCCTCATGTCCATGATGCGGACCTCGCGGGCCGCCTCGATGTTCTTGGAGTTCACCTCGACGACCTTCTGGAAGTGGGTCTTGGCCTCGGCCGTGTGGCCGATGCGCTTGAGCAGCTGGCCCAGGAAGAGGTGGGCGCGCTCGGACCGCGGGTTCTGCTCGATGACGTGGCGCAGCCTGTCGATGAGGTCGTCGACCGCCGCGTCGGCCGGGCGCAGCTTTGCCTCGAGGAACACGTAGACGGTCAGGTACTCGCCCTCCTCGGGCTTCACGTCGCGCGCCTGCTGCACGAGCTCCATGGCCTTCTCGTTCTGGCCCCGGCGCATGAGCACGAGCGCCTTCTGGAAGGCGTTCTCGGCCGCCGCGGCGTCGCGGACCGGATCGCCTCCCCCGCTGTTGGACCGCGGGATGATGGATGCGCGCTTCTTGCCCTCGGCGAGCGTGTGCTCGTAGCCCTCGCGCAACTCGGGATCAATGAGCGTGGCGTTGGCCTCGGCCAGGTTGGAGAAGATGTACTCCAGGATGTCGCGAAGATCCTGGCGCTCCGGGCTCGCGGCGCGGTCCGGGTGGAACTCCTTGGCCAGGCGGAAGTACGCCTTTCGCAGATCCTCGACCGTGGCGTCGGTCTTGACCCCGAGCATTTCGAAGAAGTTCTGGGACGCGATGGCCGCCGCCTTCTGCTGCACGGCCTTGCGGTAGGCCGTGGCCTCGGGGCTCAAGGACGACTCCGGGGCCGCCGTCGCCGGCGCGACGGAATCGAAGACGCTCGTCCTCCTCTCCCGCGCGGGCGCCTCGACTTCCGGCGGCTCGTCTTCCACCTTGAGCTCCTTGGTGATGAGCAGGACGTACAGGAGGTGCTGCAGCATCTGCCGCTCGTAGCGTCCCGACTTCACGAGCAGGTCGTACGACATGGCGCCGCCGAGCAGCTCGGCGCACACCTCCCGCTCGGCCTTGTTCAGCCGGAAGCGCCGCAGCGATTCGAGCGATGGGGTCGAGATCCAGCGGCCGTCGAGCGCCGCGAGCACCGGCGCGGTGCGCTGGCGCTGACCGTGCACGCGCGTGGCCGCGAGCAGGACCGGGTACGGGTCGAGGGGGAAGACCTCGTCCGCGCCGTAGCCCATGAGCAGGTTCACCTTGTCGTAGAACGCGTACCGCGCGTCGGTCATGGTGAACACGTCGACGATCTTGAGCAGGAGCTGCTCGCGCAGGCCCCTGAGCAAGGTGCGCGCGTCGATGAAGCCCCTCCGGATCAGGATCTCGCCCTGCAGCCCGCCGCGTTCGACCATCTCGCGCTGGCATTCCTTGTGCTGCTGTTCGTTGATGAGCTTGAGGTCGAACAGGATCTGCCCGAGACCCTTGCCCTCGAAGGACGAGCGCACCTTGGCCGGGGCTCCGTCCCGGAAGTAGATCGTGACCGTATCGAGGGTGCCGCGCACCTCGAGCGTCCCGCTCATCCGTTTGTTGTTGAGATAGACGACGATGTGCGCGAACGGCGTCTGCGAGAAGCTTCCCTGCGCGACGGGGCTCAGCCCCTGGACGGACGACGACATGCAAAGACCCTCCCTTGACCGGCCTTCACTTTTGAGGGGGGAAGCAGGGGTGAGCGAAGGGATCCCGCCCCTCCGACCTGGCCTTCTTGGCCCCCTCGCGCAGCTTGTTCCTCAAATCGATACAGATACGGCCGCACAGCGAAGGATTCGTCCTGGTCTCGCCGTAGACGGCCATCTTCGCTCCGGTCATGGCGCGCATGCACGCGTCGTCCGCCGAGCAGCGGGTCTCGCACGTGTCCACCCGCTCGCCGATCGTCGTTTGGAAAAAAAAGTAGGCGACGGACCCGATGATGAGGGCCGAGCAGACGGCGATGATCGCCGCGTTGCGCTTCCGCGAGCCGGGAGTCTGCTTCGAGGGCTTCCAGGTCGGGCTCACCGTGGCCCTGCCCATGGCCGGCGTCCCGTCCTTCCTGTCGACGAGGTGGATCGCTCGCGCGGCCTCGATGTTGTTGGGGTTCACGTCGAGGACGGCCTGGAAATGGGACTTGGCCTCGGCCGGGCGGCCTGACCGCTTGAGCAGCTGGCCCATGAAGAGATGGATGCTGGCGGATCGGGGGCTGTCGTCGAGAGCCGTGCGCAGCCGGTCGATGAGGTCGTCGACCTTGGCGTCGAGGGGGCGTTCCTGGGCCTCGATGTAGAGCTGCGTGGCCAGGTACTCGGCCTCCTTGGGCGCGAGCTCACGGGCCTTGTTCACGAGCTCCTTGGCCTCCCCGATCTGGCCGCGGCGCAGGAGCACGAGGGCCTTCTGGAACGTGTTCTCGGCTTCGAGGATGGTGCGCACCTCGGCCTCGTCCGCGGACTCGCCCTCAGGGCTGCCCTTCTTGCCCTCGCCCAGCGAGCGCTCGTACCCCTCGCGCGCGTCCGCGTCGACGAGCGTGGCGTTGGCCTCGGCCAGGTTGGAGAAGATGTAGTCGAGGATGTCGCGCAGATCCTGGCGCTCCGGGCCCACGGCGCGATCCGGGTGGAACTCCTTGGCCAGGTGGAAGTAGGCCTTGCGCACATCCTCGTAAGAGGCGGTCGTGGAGACCCCCAGCATCTCGAAGTAGTTCTGGGAGGCGATGGCCGCGGCCTTGTCCTGGACGGCCCTGCGGAACGCCAGGGCCTCGGCGCTCAAGCTCTCCTCGGCGGCCACGGGAACGGGTGCGAAGGTCTCCAGGATGACCGAGGCGCGGGCCCCGTCCTCCTCGTTGTCGGTGGCGGGGGGCTCCTCATCGACCTTGAGCTCCTTGGTGATGAGCAGGGTGTACAGCACGGATTCGGTCACGTGCCTGTCGTGGCGGTTCGACTTCATGTACATGTCGTAGGACGCTGGGCCGCTCATGAGATCGCCGCACACCTCGCGCTCGGCCTTGGTCAACCCGAAGCGCTTCAGGGGTTCGATGGCCTGGACCGAGATCCAGCGACCCGAGAGCCCGGCGAGCACGGCCCCGACGTTGAGCCGCTCGCCATGCACGCGCATGGCCGCGAGCAGGAGCGGGTACGGGTCGAGCCTGAAGACCTCGTCGGCGCCGCGGCCCACGAGCAGGTTCACCTTGTCGTAGAACGCGTATTTGCCCTCGGGCATGGTGAACACGTCGAGGATCTTGTGAAGGAGCTGTTCGCGCAGGCCGCGGACCATGGCGCGCGCGTCGATGGCGCCCTGGCGCAGGAGGATCTCCTCCTCGAGCCCGCCCCCGGCCCCGATTTCCTTGCGGCACGTCCGGAGCTGGGCCTCGTTGATCAGCTTGAGGTCGATCAGCACCTGGCCGAGGCTCTTCTCCTCGAACGACGACACCATCTTGGCCGGCGCGCCGTCCCGGAAGTAAATGGTCGCCGAGTGCTGCGCGTCGTTCACCTCGAGCGTACCGCTCATCTGCTTGACGTGAAGATAGACCAGGATGTGCGCGAACGGCGTCTGCGCGAAGCCGCCCTGCGCGACCGGAGCGAGTCCCTGTTCTGCGGTCATGGCGAAACCCTCCCTGTATTTTTCAATCATTCCACAACCGTCGTGGGGAATCAAACCCATGCCGGGTGCGGTCGGCTCCCATCGGTCGTGCGCCTGTGGTCGTGCGCCTGTCGCCTTGACCGGATCTCCGGCTTCATGAAATATTGTCGGCGCTTTCCGTGTTGAAGACCGAAACGGAACGAAGGTGGTGCATGAAAACGACGTCACTCGTGAAAACACTCGCCCTCCTCGGCGCCTTCGCGCTCGTGGCCGGGGTCGCGCTCGCCCAGGCGCCGGCCAAGGCACCCCGGGGCGGGCCCGATCCGGCCGCAGCCCCTCCGGGCATGCTCCCGATGGCGCAACCAGAGGCGCAGAAGGTGCTCACGCCCGAGGAGAAGGCCAAGGAGGACGCGCGCAGGGCGCTGCCGCTCGCGCGGGTGGGCGGCCAGACCGTCACGGTCGGCGACTTCGAGTCGGCCCTCGAGCACCAGAGCCCGCTTTTGCGCAAGGACCTCGGGGACAGGGCAAAACGCGCCGAGTTCCTCGACAAGCTCGTCAACATGGATCTCCTCGCCGACGAGGCCAAGCGCCGCGGTTTCGACAAGGACGACGAGGTGATCGAGGTGCGCAAGAACCAGCTGGCCTCGCTCATGCACCAGCGCATCAGCGAGGGCATCAAGGACGAGGAGCCGCCCGAGGACGCGGTGCGCAAGTATTACGACGACCACATCGACAGCTACGTGAAGCCCGAGAAGATGCGCGCCAGGCACATCCTCATCACCGATAAGGACAAGGCCGAAAAGCTCCTCGCCGACGTTCTCAAGAAGAAGCCCAGCCAGCACGAGTTCCGCAGGCTGGCCCAGGAGAACAGCGAGGACGAGGCCACGCGACTGCGCGGCGGCGATCTCATGTTCTTCCCGCGGACGGCGGAGCGCAAGCAGGACGATCCCGAGGTGGATCCGGCCGTGGCCGAGGCCGCGTTCAAGCTCAAGGAGAACGGCGAGGTCTCGCCGGAGCTCATCAAGGGCGCCAAGGGCTACCATGTGGTCATGCGCACGGGACACCGCGATCGCATGGACATCCCCTACGAGGAGGCCAAGCCCAGGATGGCCGTGCTCGTGCAGCGTGACCTGCGCAAGGACAAGGTCGAGAAGGCGGTCGAGGAGATCAAGGGCCGCATCAAGGTCACAGTGTCCGAGGAGAACCTGAAGGACGTGGTGATCGACCTGTCGAGCGGCCCGCCCGAGCCCGACGCCCCCGGCGGCCTGACCGCCAGGGAACGGGCCGAGCGCCAGAAGCTCCTCATGTCCGGTCGTGAGGATCCGAGCAAGGTCCCGGGGCTCGTGATGCCCGCCAAGAAGCCCGAGGGCGAGTGACGTCGGGCCGGCCATGACGAACGCGACCATCGCCGTGATCGGGGGATCCGGGCTGTACGATCTCGCGGGCCTCGAGGACGTCGAGGAGAAGAACGTGTCCACGCCCTTTGGCCCGCCGTCGGACGCGGTGGTGAGCGGGCGGCTGGGGAGGACGCGCATGCTCTTCCTCGCCCGGCACGGCCGGGGCCACAGGCTCACGCCGTCCGAGGTGAACTACCGGGCCAACATCTTCGCGCTCAAATCGCTCGGCGCCGAGCGCGTCATCGCGGTCTCGGCCGTGGGCAGCATGCGCGAGGACGTGCACCCGGGCGACATCGTCGTGGTCGACCAGTTCATCGACCGCACCAGGGGCCGCCCATCCACCTTCTTCGGCAACGGCATCGTGGGGCACGTCTCGCTCGCGGATCCGGTGTGCGCGGATCTGGCGGGCCGCGTCTTCGATGCCGCGGTCTCGCTCGGGCTCACGGCGCACCGCGGCGGCACCTACATGTGCATGGAGGGGCCGGCCTTTTCCACGCGGGCCGAGTCCCGCATGCACCGCGCCATGGGCGTCACCGTGATCGGCATGACCAACATGCCAGAGGCCAAGCTCGCCCGGGAGGCCGAGCTGTGCTACGCGACCGTCGCGCTCGCCACGGACTACGACTGCTGGCACGAGACCGAGGAGGACGTGACGGTCGAGGCGGTCATCAGGATCGTCCGGCAGAACGCGGCCAACGCGCGGGCCGTGATCCGCAAGGTGGTCGAGGGCCTTTCGGACGAGCGGCCGTGCGCCTGCGCGCGGGCCCTCGACAGCGCGATCATCACCGACAGGCGCGCGATTCCCGCCGACGTGAAGGAGCGCATGAAGCCTGTCTTCGGGAGGGTGTTGTGACATCCAAGCTGCTCGTGGTGGGCTCGGTCGCGTTTGACACGATACAGACGCGGGCCGGGAAGGTGGAAGAGGCGCTCGGGGGCTCGGCGACTTACGTGTCCCTGGCCGCGAGCCGCTTCGCCGGCGTGAACCTGGTGGGGGTTGTGGGCGAGGGCGATTTCCCGCAGGAGCACGTGACGCTGCTTAAGTCGCGCGGCGTGGACGTGGCCGGCCTCGAGCGCGCCAAGGGCCGCACGTTCCGCTGGTCGGGCGTGTACGCGGACGATTTCTCGTCGCGCACCACGCTCGACACCCAGCTCGGCGTGTTCGAGTCGTTCGATCCCAAGATCCCGGCACCGTATCTCGACAGCCGCTACGTGCTGCTCGGCAACATCCACCCGGCCCTGCAGCTCAAGGTGCTCGACGCCCTGCCGCGCGCCGAGTTCGTCGCAGCGGACACAATGAACCTGTGGATCAACGTGACGCGCCCCGAGCTCGAGCGTGTCGTCTCGCGCGTGCACCTGCTCGTGGTCAACGACGAGGAATCGTTCCTGCTCACGGGCGAGCGCCAGGTGCGGCTGGCCGCGGACAGGATCCTGGCCATGGGGCCGAGCGCGGTCATCATCAAGCGCGGCGAGCACGGGGCCCTGCTCTTCACGCGGGATTCCGTCTTCTACACGCCCGGCCTGCCCCTGCCCGAGGTCGTGGACCCCACGGGAGCGGGCGACACCTTCGCGGGCGGGCTCCTGGGATATCTCGCCGGCGAAAGCGCGCACGACGTGGCCTCCATCAGGCGCGGCATGCTGTACGGCACCGCGCTCGCCTCGTACGCGGTGCAGGGCTTCGGCGTCACGCCGCTCACGAACCTCACCCGCGCCCAGATCGACTCCCGCTACGACGAGGTTCGCAAGCTCACGTCCGTCGAGGGGTGAACCGTCGCGTCGTTCCTCGCGTCCATACCCCGGTCCCTCTCCGGGTGCTCCGGTACTGCATGCGCGCTGTTTCACAGTTGGAAGGTGGTGGCGATCCCAGCGATCTGTTGGCTACCCTTCCAGCCGGTCGATGACCGTTCGTAACTCAACCACCTCGAGGGGGCAGTCGGCCCAATCGTGTTCCCAGCATACGATCATGTCGCAGTCTTTGGGGTCGTGGCCATGCTCCACGAAATTACTGCTGCGAAATTCGAATTCAATTCGCACGCGCTGCCACCGATTCTGCTTGTTGTCTACGCAGCGCTTTGCTTGTGCCGCTTCGGCAGCCGTGCATGAGATTTGCGGCGTAGCTGCGTAGGATCGAGGCCGTTATCGCGGGAGCACCGCGAGGAGGACGGCCGGATGAAACACAAGGACGAGGCGGTGGCGGCGGTGGGAGCGCGGATCGAGGCGTGGCGGCGGACACGTTCGAAAGAGACCGGCGACGCGGACGAGAAAGAAGTCGCCGAGAAGAAGAAGCGCAAAGGCCACGGCCGCCCCGGCTCGGAGGACTACACCGGCGCGAAAAAAGTAAAGGTCGCGCTCGAATCTCTGAAAGCCGGCGACCGCTGTCCCGAATGCGAGCGCGGAAAACTGTACGTGCACCCGCCGTCCGTTCTGGTGCGCGTGACGGGCATCGCGCCGCTCGCGGCGATCGCGTATGAGCTCGAAACCTGCGAGCTCAACGACATCAATCCGTTCGACTCCCTCGTCGCGATGCTGCGCCACTTAGCCGATGTCGAGGAATCCCCCGAGGACTGGTTGCCCTGGAACTATCACCTCGCCCTCGCCGAGCTCGACGCGATCGCCGCAACCCACGACTGACCGCGTTCGTGTCGACTTTTGCGAGGCGCGACATGCCTGCCGAAAACTCACTATGGATATCATCGGGTGCGCCTCCGCGGCCCCGCGTGCCGCGCCACCACCCACAGGATCTTGAGCGACGCCATGACCGCGCCTCGAAAGGTGCCGCTGATCTTGGACTCGCCGATGCGCGGGCGGTAGCTCACGGCCACCTCCTCGACGCGCAGCCCTTGTCGCGCGGCCTTCACCTGCATCTCGACCGTGATGCCGAAGCCGCGATCCGTGAGGTGAAGGTCCAGGAGCGCGTCCCAGCGTACGGCGCGAAAGGGTCCGAGGTCGGTCGTGCGCGAGCCGTACAAAAGGCGCAGGAGAAACGGGACGATGATGTTGCCGAGGTGCTGGGCCTGCGTCATCGCTCCTTGCGGCAGGGGCTTGCGCATGCGCGAGCCGATGACGAGATCCGCGCGGCCTTCGAGGATCGGCGCGAGCACGAGGCCCATCTCGGCCGGATCGTCCGCGCCGTCGCCGTCGAGGAAGACCACCGCGTCCGGCGGATCCGCGAGCAGGGTCTCGACGCCGCTCCACACGGCGCGCCCGTAACCGCGACGCGGCTCGCTTACGACCGTCGCGCCGCGCTCGCGGGCCACCTCGGCCGAGCAATCGGTGGAGCCGTTGTCGACCACGATCACGCGCCGAACGAGATCGCGCGGGATGGCGCAGAGCACGCCGGGCAGTGCGCGCTCCTCGTTCAGCACCGGGATGATCACATCGATCTTCACGGAGCGAAGGTTACTCGGCGCGGGGCGCTCGCACCAGCCCCGCGATTGAGCTATCCTTGCCGCAGGCGAGACGCCCATGAGCCACGACAGCCACCACAGGCCCCATGACAATGCCGCCCCCGCGGAGCGCGGCGCCAGCCGCAGGGCCCTTTGGAGCGCGCTCGCCATCCTGTCCGTGTTCATGGTGGTCGAGGTGGCGGGCGGGCTCCTCACGAGCAGCCTCGCGCTCCTGTCGGACGCGGCGCACATGCTCACGGACGTGGCCGCAGTAGGCCTCGCCCTGTTCGCGCAGCGGATCGCCCGCAGGGCGCCGTCGCCACGGCGCAGTTACGGATACAGGCGCGTGGAGATTGTGGCGGCCCTCGCCAACGGCTCGGTCCTGTGGATCATGGCCGCGCTCATCGTGGTGGTGGCCGTGCGGCGCTTCGCCGATCCGCCGGTCATCAAGGGCGGGCTCATGATCGCGGTGGCCGTGGCGGGCCTCGTGGCCCAGGCGCTCGCGGCGCTCACGCTGGCCCGGGCGCGGCACGAGAGCCTCAACGTGCGCGGGGCCTACCTGCACGCGCTCACGGACGCGGTGCAGTCCGTGGGCGTGGTGGCCGCGGGCGTCGTCATCGTCCTCACCGGGTTCACGCTCGTCGACCCCATCGTGAGCTGCCTCATCGCCCTGTTCATCATGTGGTCCGGCGGCAAGGTGGTCTTCGAGGCCCTGCACGTTCTCCTCGAGGGCACGCCCCGCGAGATCGATCTCGAGGCCCTTGCGCGCGCCATGCAAGGCTCGCCCGGCGTGGCGAGCGTCACGGATCTGCACGCCTGGTCGCTCACCACGGGCTACAACGCCCTGTCGGCGCACGTGGTGGCCTGCGAGGGCTCGGGCGCCGACGACCGCGAGCGCATCCGGGAAGAGCTCACCGACCTGCTCAGGCGCGAATTCCACATCCACCACGCGACGCTGCAAGTGGAGAAGAGCTGCCGCATGGGCGGCGACGCAGGCTGCTGCGGGGACTGGCTCGACCGCGCGAACGGCGAGGGCTCATCGAACCGGCCTAACGGAGCAGGCGGCGCGTGCCGGGAGTGACGCTCTTCACGAACTCGAACCGGTCGAGGATGACCTCCGAGTCGAGGACGTGGTCGTTCGTGTCGTGGACGTGGAAGATGACGTGGAACGTCTCGCCCGGATCGACCGGCCACTCGGTGACGAGCCACCCGGTGGAGGATCCCGTGGTGGCGCTGTCCGCAAGCTGGGAGGCGGCGCAGGAGTAACCCGTGCCTGAGATTTTGGTGGTCCACTTGCCACCCGGACAGGTGCCGTACCAGCAGCACTCGGAAAAGACCGATTGGGTCGAGATGCGGCAGTAGGTCTCGCCATCCACACAGTTCTCCATGGTGGCCGAGTCGCACACGAAGTCCTTGTGCGAGGCGGGGTTGCGGCAGCCCGCGAAGTTGATGACCGTCCGCGCGCCGCCGCCGGTGCTCGGCGCCTCCACGAAGATGTAGAACTGGTCCTCGTACTTGGAGGCGATGTACTCGTCGTACTCCTCGGAGAAGAAGACGTAGGAGACCCTGAACCCGTGGGCGACGGCGGGCGCCTTGAGCGTGAGGTTCCACTCCATCGCGTCGTAGATGTTGGTCGTGGTGTCGGGCAGGCCCGCGGCGGTCTTTCCAAAGGGATCGATCATCCCCGTACCGCCCTTGACGACCGTGTGGTTGGTTCCTGTTGCCGGACCGGTGGCCAAGAGGGCGTACGAGCTGTTCTTGATCGGCGCGAGGTCGTTCGTTGCGGCACCGAAGCGCGCCACGGCCTCGTAGGTGCCCGACGTGGAAGCGTTCGTGGGCGACGCGTAGCTCTGGCCCAGCACCACGTCCGTGTCACACAGGTCGATGGCGCACAGCAGGTTGTCGAGGCTCGTGCCGATCGCCGGGCAGGACGAGCAGCTCTGCTCGATGGGATTGGTGTCCGTGTCAGAGTCGCTGTCGGCATCGGAGTCAGTATCGGAGTCAGTGTCGGAGTCGGCATCGGAGTCGGCATCGGAGTCAGCGTCGGAGTCGGAATCGCCGTCCATATCCGTATCGCCGTCCATATCCGTATCGCCGTCCATATCCGTATCGCCGTCCGTATCCGTATCGCCGTCCGTATCCGTGTCGCTGTCCGAGTCGGAGCCCCTGCACTGGCACGCGTCCCAGCCGTTGCCCTCGTCGTTGCAGGTCTCAATGCCGCTGAGGCCGCTCGCGCACAGGCACGACTGCGTGGTCCCGGGCGCACACATCGTCGACCCCGCGTCATCGGCGCCGGGCGCGCTCGATCCGCACGCCGCCGCAAGAAACGTCGCCGCGAGCAGCCATGATCGGAGAATTCTCGTCCTCATGAATCCGCTCCTTTTATTGCCCGGCGCGCGGCGCTAGCACGTGGCGCACGTCCAGAGGAGAATCTGGTACGTGCAACACGTCGATTCCACGACGTCCGTGTCCGTTGTGTCCGTGTCCGCGTTCGGACCGGTGCAGGCGGTCGGCAGCAAGCCGCACGCGCATCCGCCGAGCACGCAGTGGTTGCCCTTTCCGTTCGTCGCGCAGTCGTTCCCGCAGCTCCCGCAATGCTCGGTGGCGGTGAGGGGGTTGACGCACTCGTTGTCGCAGCAAGAGGTCTTGGGCGCGTGGGTGAAGCACTGCAGGTTGTTCGTACAAGGGAAGACCGTGGTGTCGGAGTCGGAAACAGAGTCGGAGTCCGAGTCGCTGTCCGAGTCGGTATCGGTGTCCGCGTCGGAATCGGAGTCTCCGTCCGTGTCGGTATCTCCGTCCATGTCCGTATCCGAGTCGGTATCCCCATCCGAGTCGGCATCCCCGTCCGAGTCGGCATCCCCGTCTGAGTCGGCATCCCCGTCTGAATCGGTATCGGTGTCCGTGTCGGAATCGGAATCGCCATCAGTGTCGGTATCCCCGTCCGTGTCGGTCGAGCCGCTGTCCAGATCGGTGCCGCCACCTCCTCCCGCGTCCGCATCGTCACCGATATCGATTTTCGCGCACGCCGACACGCATGCGACGAGGGCGAGGATCGAGGCGACCGGAAGTACGGCACCGCGCATGGCAACCTCCTATCAGAATCCCCGAGCGGTTTTCCGCCTCAAACGCAAGGTTCTCATTCTCCGAGCTCGTCCTTCAGATAAGACAGGATCACCTCGTCGAGCGATTTGTCGCTGATGAGGTCCTCTCCGAAGTCCCCACCGGCGTCCGGCGCCGAAAAGATGGAGCGGCCGCGCGGGAGGCTCGATTCCGCCTGCTTGGCCTGTGCCGCGGGCTTCTCCTTGGCCACCATGCCGGCCGGTCGGACCACTCGAACACCGGTCTCGTCCTCGCGCGGAGGCATGACCGCAACGATCTTGATCGGCGCGGAGTCGGACACGGTCCCGGGCCGCCGCGCGGTCTGCTGTAGCGCCGAGGTCCCTGGCCCGACGTCGATCTGCGTGCTCGGCGGCGCGGGCGCGGGTTTGCCCAGGATTGTACGGATCGTCTCATCGTGGATCCCGTCGCGCAGCTCCACGAACATGGCCTTGTGCTGATCCTTCATGAGCTCCCGGATCTTGTCCTCCCGGTCCAGAGCCTCGAGCAGGTGATCGTACGGCGTCTTCCTCGTGGCGAGGATCGTGCCTTCGGTGAACAGGTGCGTAATCACGTGGGGATGGCTCACGCCCGAGTCCTCGGTCTGGATGTGAAACAAGTGGCCGTCGTGCCGGACATTCGTGTTGTAGCCGAGGAGCGGGGAGTTGGCCTTCTGCGTCGCCATGATTGAAGTATACGATATCACACGGTCCGTCGCCGCGATCACGAAAATCGGGCCCGGTCCATGGCGGCGGCGGCACATTCGGGAAGACCCGGACCGCGCCGGGATGCTATATTCTCACGACCGGAATGACCGTTTGCCATCGATGATTGCACCAACGAGAGAATACCCCATGACGGGGTTTGAGAGGGAGCTCCTGTACAGGATCGTCGAGCACCTGCGCCTGGAGGAGGTCGACGTCGACCACCTGTCTCCGGATGTCGCGCTTTTCGGTCAGGGGCTGGAGCTCGATTCCATCGATGCGATCGAGCTCGAGATCATGATTGAGAAGCACTACGGAACCTCGATCCTCACGTCGGAGCGGACGCGCTCGACCTTCGGCACGCTTCGCGATCTCGCCCGCTTCCTCGAAATCAACAAGGGACGGGACGCGCGCAGGACCGACGGCGGCACCGCGGAACCAAGGGGGTAGGCCATGATCATCACCGGGACCAGGCAGCGCTTCGAGGGCGGCCTCAGGATCATCCGGTACGAGCGCAACGAGACGGGCCGGTGCGTCCCCTGCCTGCGACCGCCGGAGACCGAGGCCGAGATCGACATCTACTACGAGCAGCGCGACATCGACTTCAAGCGGCTCCACGGGGAGCTCTGCGCGGGCGTCATGAGCCCGGTTGGGTTCTTCGCCGCCTACTTCAACATGTCGCCCAAGGACATAGCGCCCATGGTGGGACTCTCCGAGTCGACCGTGGGAAAGCACATGTCTCCGAGGGGCTTCGAGAAGGCCACGATCGAGATTCTCAAGCGCTATGCGCGCGTCTTCGACATCTCGGTCGCGGACCTCTTTTCCTTCGTCTTCCTGCACGGCGATCTCGATCACGAGGTGCACTACCTCGCCGACCGTCTCATGGAACGGGTGGACGTCAACCGGCGCCCTTCCCAAGCCCAGTGAGGAAGAAAATCCAGTGGCGATGATCGAATCCTATCGGCACCAGGTTGCCGCCCATTGCGAGACCGGGAGCACGCGCAATCTTCTCAACCACGTCGGGCTCCCGATCACGGAGCCGATGGTTTTCGGTTTGGGCTCCGGACCCGCGTTCTTCTATCTCTTCTTCACGAGGACCCCCAAGCGCTTCCCGTTCGTGGCCTTGCGCAACCCGCCGGGGAAGGTCCTCCGGAACAATTTCCGCATGCTCGGCGTCGAGGGCACCGTCAAGTGCCACCGCACCACGCGCGAGGCGATGGAGGAGGCCAACCGATTGATCGACGACGGCATTCCGGTCATGGCGTGCGTGGACATGTTCTATATGAGGTACCTCCCCGCGTTCATGCACATCCATGCCCCTTTTCATTTCGTCGTGCTCATGGGGCGCGACGGTGACACATACGCGGTGTCGGATCCCTATCACGAGCCCGTCGGCCGGCTTTCGGCCGAGGATCTCGCCCTGGCATGGGACATCCGGGCCCCGTTCTCCAAGGGAAACCTCATCGCCTACGTGAGGTCCGTGCCGAACGAGCACGACTGGCGCAGGATCGCAGCCAAGGCGATCGGGCGCACGTGCCGCAACATGATCCTCCCGCCCCTCGTGCGCAAGGGGTTCTTCTTCGTTGGGATAGAGGGGATGAAGACGTACTCGCGCAGGATGACGACCTGGCCGCGCGACTATCGCGGCGTGGCGCTGCGCGAGGGTATCCTCCTGTCCGCTGTCGGCTTCGAGGACCAGGGCACGGGCGGCGGCGCCTTCCGGCTCCTGTACGGCGCCTTCCTGCAGGAGCTCGCGCAGCTCCTTGACGAGCGCGCGTTCGAAGGGCTGGCGGACCGCATCATTGAACACGGCCAAAACTGGCGCAGGTTCTCGGGAAGGCTGATCGCGCTCGGAAAGCGAGTGCCGATGAAGGAGGAAGCCTTCGACGCGTTCTGGAAGTCGGAGGCCGCTTCCTTCGAGAAGGAGCTGCGCGAGCTGAGCGACAGGTTCGCCGAGTTCGCCTTCCTGGAGGAGCGGTTCCTCATCGAGCTGCGGGCCGCCGCACGTCGCCTGTGAGGGGCATGCGATGACCGCGGCTCGCACATGGTGGAAAGTCTGGGCTCCCTACTGGGAGCACCTCGAACGCCGCCACCTGACGCCGGATGTGATCGACGCCCTGGCCGGGGCGATTGCGGGACCCTGCCTCGTGGTCGGCTCGGGACAAGGGCTCGTCCTTGAGCACCTCGCGCGCGGCGGCCTCGAGGCCGTCGGCGTGGATCTCGAGCACGGGATGCTGGTGCGCGGCCGCGAACGGCGAGGGGTGGCCGGTCTCGCCGCCGACGCCCGGAACCTGCCGTTCGTCGACGGGCGTTTCGGCACCGTAATGGTTGCGAGCGGCGTGATCGACTATCTCGACGACGAGGTGACCATCGCCGCGATCGTCCGGGAGTGTCTGCGGGTTCTGGCCCCGGAGGGCTCCCTCTTTGTCGCGTTCTACCGGCTCCACCCCACGCTTCGTCGCATCCACGAGCGCCTCGGCGTGCTCGCCCACGGGCGCTACCACATGGGTCGGCTCTTCGATATCCACGAGACCGTGAAGGAAAGCCCGTTCCGGTGCATGTCGAAGATCGTCTCGTGGACCGGCCGCAATCCGGTGAGCGTCTTTTTCGGCTTCACCGCGCTTGGAGCGTTCATGCCCGGCATGCTCCGGTCGGAGAACGTTGTCATCGACCGCATCGTCGCGCGCGCGGCCGAGGACGGCCTCTCCGTCCGCGAGCTGTTCGCAAGCGTGCCCGCACAGCTCCCGCATCGGGACGCGCACGCGGCCCGCGCGCTGTTCACTTCCATCGGAATTTCTCCCGAAGAGCCGTACGAGACCGACGACTGCCTGGTCTTTCGCTTGGCGCGCACCGGCGGTGGCGCGCCCGAGGTGCGTGACGCGATCATCCGGAGCGAAGGGCTGGTCAAGCGGTTCGAGGGCGCGAATCGCAACGCCGTCGATGGGGTCCACATCGCCGTACGCCGCGGGACCATCCACGGCATCCTCGGCCCGAACGGCGCGGGCAAGTCCACGACCGTCCGACTGCTCCTCGGCCTCCTGCCCGCTGACCGCGGCGTCGTCGTCCTCGCCGGAGGAGGGACGCTCCGCGATCGGCGCGCGCAGGTCGGATACGTTCCGCAGAATCTTGCGCTCTACCCCAAGCTCACGGCGCGCGAGAACCTCACGTTCTTCGGGAGGCTCTACCGTCTCGAAGCGCGGCGCCTCGCGGGAAGGATCGACACGCTGCTCGGCCTGATGGGCCTCGCGGACCGCGCGGACGACGCGGTCGGCACGTTTTCCGCCGGCATGATGCGGCGGCTCAACCTCGCGGCGGGCCTCCTGCACGAACCGGCCGTCCTCTTCCTCGACGAGCCCACCGCGGGCATCGATCCCCAGTCCAGGCACCGCATTTACGGGGTCGTAGAGGATCTCAGGCGCGCCGGGGTCACGATCCTGCTCACGACGCATCACATGGAAGAGGCGAGCCGCCTGTGCGACCGGCTTTCAATCATGGATCGCGGCCGGATCGTCCTTTCGGGATCGCCGCGGCAACTGGTCGAGGAGCACGGCTCGCATCGGCTGGAGTTCTCCGTGCCCGTGGCACCGCCGGGATTCGCCTGCCGGATCACCGGCATCGCGGGGGTGAAAAACGCGCTCCTCACCGACGGGGAGCTCGTCGTAATGGCGCGCGGCGGACGCGGCGTCGCGCAGCTGGTGGGGGAGGTGACGCGGCTCGCTTCGGAGGCCGGTGCGGCGGTTTGCCTGCGCAGCGTGAGGGAACCCGACCTGGAGAGCCTCTTTCTCGAGGTCACCGGCAACGAGCTCGACAGGGAGGCCTGAGACCGACATGTGGATGCAGATCTCGGCCATCGCCGTGAAGGAGCTCAAGCTGCTCGTCCGGGATCCCGGCGGACTGCTTCTTCTTTTCGCGCTCCCGGCGCTCTTCATCGTGGTCCTGTCCGTGTCCCTGCGCGGCACCTTCTCCTCAAACGAGGCCGACCGCCTGATCATCCTAGGGGTCGACGAGCGGCGCGGCGTGGCCGGAACCGCCGTGTTCGACGGCATCGAAGCCACCGGTCGTTTCACGGTTCTGCGCGAGGTCGGGGGGCGGAACCTCGACGCCCGGACGGCCGAAGCGCTCGTGGCGAGGGGCGAGCACCGCATGGCCGTCATCGTTCCCGAGGGGGCAGACGCGGCCATCGCCCTGCGACGTGCGGCCCGCATCGACCTGGTTGTCGATCCCGCCTTGTCCCTGGAGACCGCCATGGCCGTCCGGGGTGTGGTGTTGAGCGTCGTCCACGGGGCGACGGTGGCCGGGGTGCTCCGCAGGGGGGGGGTGCTCGGCACGGGCGAGACGGCCTCCGACTTCCTCGCGCGCAAGGGCCTCGCCGTGGAGCTTCGCAATTCCGGGCCGGGAAGAGGGAAGGTGCTGCCCAATTCGGTGCAGCAGAACGTCCCGGGGTGGACCATCTTCGCCCTGTTCTGGATCACGCAGATCCTGGCCCTCAGCATCATCGACGAGCGGACGAGCGGGGCCTTCGCACGACTCCTCGTGGCGCCCCTGTCGCTCGGTGTGTACATGGTCGGCAAGGTCGTGCCGTTCCTCGTCGTCAATCTCGTCCAGGCGGTGCTCATGTTCGGCATCGGCGTGGTCCTGTTGCCGCTCTTCGACTGCCCGCGCCTCGAAATCGCCAATCCCATCGGCCTCACGGCGCTCACGGTCGCGATCTCGCTGGTGGCGATCGGTTTCGGCCTCGTCATGGCGTCGCTGTCGACGGCGAGCTTCCTCGTCGCATCGGTCTCGGCGTCCGTGCTCGTGGTCATGACCGCGATGGGCGGCATCATGGTCCCCAAGTTCATCATGCCGGTGGCCATGCAGAGGGCGAGCTGGTTCGTGCCCCACGGCTGGGCGCTCGAAGGCTACCTCGACATCCTGGTGCGGGGAAAAGGAGCAATCGACGTCCTGCCGCACGTGGGCGTCCTCCTGGGGTTCGCCGCCGCCTGCTTCGTATTTGCCGCCTGGCGCATGGCTCGCATCCAACGGCAAGGATGACTACGAGATGTCCACCGGCTCCACGTCGCCCACGGGCTCGCCCAGGAAGCGCGACGCGACCTCGTGGAAGCTCGCCGGGCGATCCGTGACGAAGCAGGTGAGCCGCCCGCGCTCGCGATCCGCGAGCAGGGACGATGTCTCGAGGGTTTCGCGCACCTCGGTCGCCATGGCCGTGGCCGAGTCGACCATGGCCGCGTCGCTCCCCAGGGAGTGCAGCGCGCGCCAGATGGGGCGGTTCAGGATGGGGTAGTGCGTGCAGCCGAGGAGCAGCACGTCGACACCCTTGCTCACCAGGGGCTCCAGGTAGCGGCGGGCGGCCAGGAACGGCAGCTCGCCGTCGAGCCAGCCCTCCTCGGCCAGGGGCACGAGGAGCGGCGCGGCCTGCTGGTGGACCTCGCAGCCGGGTCGAGCGGCCGCGATCTCGCGCACGTACGCTCCCGAGCCCACGGTGCCGGCCGTGCCGATGACGCCGACGCGCCCGATCTTGGTGGCCGCCGCGGCGCTCCTCGCGCCCGCCGCGATCACGCCGAGCACAGGCACCAAGAGCTCTTTGCTCAGGGCCGGCAGGGCCACCGCGGAGACCGTGTTGCAGGCCACGACCAGGAGCTTGAGGCCCTGATCCGTGAGGAAGCCCGCGCAGTTGCGCGCGTAGCGGATGACCGTGCCCGCGGACCTCGTGCCATAAGGCACGCGGGCGCTGTCGCCCAGGTACAGGATGTCCTCGCCCGGCAGGACCTCCCGGATGGCGCGCACCACGGTCAGGCCGCCGAGGCCCGAGTCGAACACGCCGATTGGCAGGTCGCGGGGTTCAAGGCTCATGGGAAGGCATTCTAGGGGTGAAGAGCGGTGCATGGCCAATGATTTGTGGACGTCGCCTCACCCGCACTGCGCGCTGCCGTCGCACCACGGAGCCTCGAAATCCGCGGACATCGCGCCGCTCGAGGAGGTCGCCTCGTAGCGCCCGATCATCCCGGACGCGTTGATCGAGTCGATGGTGAGCACCGTGCCGGTCCCGGTCTGTGCGGTCGATGACTGTGGATAGGCGAAGTACAGGGGCGATGGGGTCAAGACCCGCCACTTGATTCCTGAGAAGAAAGTCATTCGCGGGCACTGATTCCGATATCTTTTCATGATCCGATTTGCGATCATCGGTCATGTTCAAGCCGACAAGTCGACAACGGACGCTCTTCGAGACGGAGCAGA
>JAQTNF010000009.1 GCA_028713995.1 Deltaproteobacteria bacterium
GATCATGTAGCTCGGATCGATGTACTTGAGGGTGAACCGCTCGCGACCGCCGAAGCGCCTTTCGATGATTTCTTTGAGGAACACGCCGATATCGCCGAACTTCCGGTTGCCCGAGGCGTCGGCCCCGGCCGCGGCCTTCATGTGCTCCTGTCCCGCGCCCTCGGCCGCCACGATGACCGTGGGCTTGCGCTTGGCGAACCGGCCTTCGAGGTACCTGAACAGGCCGTGCTCCCCTTCGAGGTCGAACGGAACCTCCGGGATGAGCACCAGGTTCGCGTTGCCCACGGCCAGGGCCGCGCTCGCCGCGATGAACCCGGCCTCGCGCCCCATGAGCTTGACGAGCCCGATACCGTTCTCGACCGAGGACGCCTCGAAGTACGCGGCCCGGATGGCGTCCGCGGCGAGCCCCACCGCGGTCTCGAAACCGAACGTCTGATCCACGAGCGGGATGTCGTTGTCGATGGTCTTGGGGACGCCGATGAGCCCGATGCTCACCTGGCGCCGCCCGACCTCCTCGGCGAGCGCCATGAGGCCCCGGAACGTGCCGTCGCCGCCCACCGCGAACAGGAGGCCGATGCCCAGGCGCTCGAGGGTGTCGGCCATCACCTCGGACTTCTCGGGCCCGCGCGAGGTGCCGAGGAGCGTGCCGCCGGCCCGGTGGATGTCCTTGACCGCGTCGGGCTCGAGCGCGACGATCGGGTGTCCGTTCTTCGGGTTGAGGCCGGCGTAGCCGTAACGGAACCCGTGGATCGCACGCACGCCATAGCCGTGGTACAGGGTCATGACCAACCCGCGGATGACGTTGTTGAGGCCCGGGCACAGGCCGCCGCAGGTCACGATGCCCACGGCGAGCCCTTCCGGCCGGAAGAAGATGCGCTGCCTCGGCCCGGCCAGCTCCAGCGAAGGCGGCTCCTTGCCGCTTGCCAGGTGCGCGCGTACGGAATCCATGGACGGGTCCGCGATGGCCCGCGCGTCGTCGGGCGTGAAGTCCGCGAGCACGTCACCCGGCTCGGTGCCCAGGTTGATGGGCGACTGCACGGTCGCCGGTCCCAGCGTCCCGATCGCGAACTTGTCCGTCATCATTTCCTCCGCGTGGCGCGCCTCGCCGCCTCGAGGCCATCGTGCGGCGCGCCGGGAGCTGCGTCAATATGATTGGTCGCACCAAGTTTTCTCACAGGTCGATCGCACAGGTCGATCGCGCGCGCTTGACATTTCGCGCCCCCTTGCCTAGTGAGTCGATAGAAAAAACATCGTGAGATACTGGGAAGGAAGGGAGGAGGTCATTGAGCATGACGAAGAGATTGCTTGCCGTCGCCCTCTGCGCCATGGCCGTCGCGTGCGGCGGCGCGGCACAAGACAGCGCTCAACGCCCCATCGTCGGGATCGGGCAGGGACGGGTGGTCCTGGCCGCGCAGGATCTGCTCCTCGAGAAGGGTTACTCCTGCACCAAGGTCGACGCCCAGCAGGGGCTGTTGTCGACGGATTGGAGCAACCAGCCACGCCGCTCGACACGCTACGAGGTGCAAGCTGTGCCGTCGGACAAGACGCCGGGAGCCGTCGTCGTCACGGTGCGCGCCTTGTCTCGAGACCGTACGCTCGGCGGTTGGAGCCCCGAATACGGCTCGCAGAGCGATGCCGAGAACCTCTTGGAGGACATCCTCGGGTGGGAGGACACCGCAACCGAAAAGCCGCCGATCACGCCCACCGAGCCTTCGTGCAAGGGCTCCGCGGATTGCCCGGCCGGGCAGCATTGCGGCTCGGGGCGGTGCGTGTCGGAGTGCACGGGGAGCACGGATTGCGGGGCGCAGGAGCAGTGCGACGGCAAGGGCCGGTGCGTCCAGGTCGTGGAGCCTGTGCCGCCCGCGCCTGACATGGCTGTCGAGAAGCGGCCGGCTGCCAAGAACGGCAAGAACACGAAAACAACCAATTGAACATGAGGAAGGAGGAGGGAATCATGCGCGTGAAACCAACAAGGAAGTGGCTGCCTATCCTGGCCGCGGTCACGCTGTTCACTGCCTACGCCGTGCCGGCGTTGGCCACCGAGGCCCGCAAGGCCGCCCTGGTGGACAACCCGATGGTCACGGACGACACGGATATCGTTTACTTCCCGGGCGTGCTCACGACCTACACCAACATGGTGTTCCTCGACGTGATGCCGGACATCGACGCGGTCAACGGCGACGCGGGCCTCATCGTCGGCAAGAACGTCGCGTTCGGGTTCTGGGTCCATCGGGATGCCCGGTGGCACGACATCGCCGACACGGCCGACACCTTCGCCATCCAGGGCATGCCGGAGGTCTATGATCTGTTCGACCTCTTCTTCGCCATGAAGAACGGGTTCGGCCTGCGGCTCTCCATGTCCGCCGGGCTCGACACGCGCAACGTCGACAAGCCGGACGACACGGGCGGCGCGGCCGTTGTGACCGAGCTGCAGCCCGGGTACAGTCTCGACACGGGCTCGTACCACGGTGACTTCGGCGTCGGGCTCAGCCTCCCCTATTACGAGATCGCGAACGCCGGGGACACGCAGTACAAGACGGGCTGGCTCCCCTCGTTCTCGCTCCATCACCGCTCGATCATCCTGCCCCAGGCGGACATGGCCTGGGTCGCCGACGTGCTGCTCACGCGCCGCGCGTATTCCGTGGAGACCAAGGGCAGCGGCGGCGTTTCGGGCGACGTCGGCAGGTGGGAGACGGCGCTCGTGATCGGGCCCCGGCTCAGGCTGCCCGAGAGCCTCACGCTGTGGGTCGGCGTGCGTCTCGGGCTGGAGAACCTGTCGGGGACCCTCGACGACAAAGACATCCCGGCGCTGACGGCCGTGAGCTTCCCCGGTGTCATGGCATCGGCCGAGATCACGCTCGTCGACATCCTTCACCTGCGCGCCGGCGCCAACTACGACGTATTCTGGACGGTTGCCGACGACTCGGACGGCGACACGCAGCAGCGCGGCATGGGCCAGCGCTTTAGGTGGTCGACGGGCATCGGCGTGTCGCCCAAGAGCTTCCAGATCGACGCCACGATTTCGGACAATCTCTACTTCAACGGGCCCCAGATGATCGGCGGCAACAACCCGGGCTTCCTCGGGATGATCTCGGCCGCCTATAACTGGTGAGAGGAGGACGACCATGAAGACGCACATCATCAGGGTTTTGGGGACGGCCACGTGCTTAAGCCTCCTGATGCTCGGGCTCTCGGCGTTGTCATGCTTGGACGCCGGCGGCTCCCCGAGCGGCGCGGCTGGGCTCGGCCTCGATCTCCACCTCGACGGCTTCCCGTTCGCGGTTGAGATCGACGGCGGAAACGGCGACACGGACACCGAAGAGATACACGGCTGCCCGGAAACGAACTACCAGGACTGCCTGCTGAGCTTCCAGGAGTGCCTCCAGTCGGACTTCGACGGCGGGGACTGCACATCGGAGATGTGCAACTGTCTCACGACCTACGGATGTGACCTGCCCTACGGTTGCTGATCTGTTGAGCTCTGCTTTGGCGAACGCCTTCATTGACACGACCGGCGCCGCGAAGCGATAGAATCACGGCCATGATCTTCCCCGAAAAGACGCTCCACGATCTCGAGTGGCCGCGGCTGCTCGAGCACTTGTCCCAGCGTTGCACCGGCTCCGCGGCGGCGCAGGCGAGCCTTCACCTGCCCTTCCTTCCGCCGGAACGTGCCTGGAAGAGGCTCGCGCTCGTCGCGGAGCTCATGGAGTGCATCCGCAAGGGCGATCCACCGCCCCCGTTGCCCGCGGATTCCATCTCGCAGTGGTTGGCCCTCGTTCGCGGCGAGGGTGCCATCCCGGCCGAGGGCCTCCTCGCCATCGCCACCGACGTGCGCCTGTTCGTGGCTGTGGCTCGGTACCTGGACGCGCGGCGCGACGTCTGTCCCGGCAATGCGGCGCTGGTCATTCCCGCAAGCGGCCCCCAGGCGCTCGTTCCGCTCGCGCGGCTCGCGTCCGAGATCGAGGGCTCGTTCGAGCCCGACGGCACACTCTCCGACTTCGCGAGCCCGGAGCTCGGCCCGTTGCGGCGCAAGGCCGCGAGCCTGCGCAGCGGCATCCTCACGCGCCTCGAACGGATGGCCGAGGCCGAGCAGGATCTGCTGCAGGACAGGTCCGTCACCATGCGCGGCGATCGTTACGTGCTTCCGGTCCGGGCCGACGCGCACAGGCGGCTGCCGGGCATCGTCCACGGCGCCTCGGGCTCCGGAGCCACGGTCTTCCTGGAGCCCGAGGAGATGGTGGGACTCGGCAACGACCTCATGCTGGCGCGCGAGGAGATTCTGCGCGAGGAGGCGCGCATCCTGCGGGCCCTCGGGGAGGCGGTCCGCGATCTCCTGCCCGAGGTGACGGGTGCGTTCGAATCGCTCGTCGAGACCGAGGTGCGCATCGCCTCGGCCCGCCTGGCCACCGACTTGGGCGCCGCCCTGCCGATCCGCGCCGACTCCGGGATCGCGGATCTCGTGGCCGCGCGACATCCCCTTCTCGTGCTGTCGGGCGTGCACGTGGTGCCGAGCCGCATTGAGGTGACGCCGGGAGAGTGCCTCGTGGTCTCCGGTCCCAACGCGGGCGGCAAGACCGTGGTGCTCAAGACCGTGGGCCTGTGTGGGCTCATGCTCGCCGCGGGACTGCCTGCACCGCTCGACCCCACCTCGCGCCTGGGCGTTCCAACGGGCGTGCTGACCGACATCGGCGACGAGCAGAGCCTCGTCAAGAACCTGTCCACGTTCTCGGCCCACATGACGAACATCGCCGCCATCCTCGGATCCGCGGGCCCGGGCGTCATCGTGCTCCTCGACGAGCTGTCCGCGGGGACCGATCCGATCGAGGGCGCCGCGCTTGCGGAGGCGATTCTCGAGGACATGTGCGCACGCGGAGCGTCCGCCCTGTGCACGACCCACTTCGACGCGCTCAAGGCCCGCGCGCAGGATGGCAGGGGCTTCGTCAACGCGGCCGTGGGATTCGACGTCGAGGCCTTGAGTCCCACGTTCGAGCTGCGCCGGGGAACGCCGGGCAGCTCGAGCGCGCTCGCCATCGCGGGCCGCTTCGGGATTTTCCCGGTCCTGGTCGAGCGGGCGCGGGCCCTCCTGCCCGACGGCATTCGGGATCTCACGCGCGTGATCGAGTCGCTCGAACAGGAGCGGCGCAAGGCCGCGTTCGAGAAGACGGCGCTCACCGAGGAACGCCGGGCGCTCGCGGCGCTCGCCGAGCGTCACAAAGAAGAGCTCGCGCGGCTCAAGGCGCGGCAGGACCGGATCATCGAGGAGGAGGCCGCAGCCCTGTGGGCCTCGATCCGGGCCGCGCGCGAGAAGGTCCGCGATGCGGAGACGCGCCTACGCAGACGGGGGACCGACGCGTCTGTGGTTCGCGACGTCCGCAAGACCGTCAACCAGATCGCGGAGGAGATCGACTCGCGCGGGCCGAGCGCGGGCGGCAAGGGCGAAGCGGGATGGGACCGTGTGCCACGAGCCGAGGACCTCGCGCTCGGCGTGAAGGTGCACGTGATTCCACTGCGCGGGACGGGTGTCGTCGACACCGTACCCAAGGGTGGCAAGCTCTTCGTGCGCGTGGGCGGGGCGAGAGCGCGGGTTTGTGTCGACGAGTTGCGCCTGCCGAGCGAGCCTGCTCCGGCCGCCCGTTCGGCCGTGGCCCGCAAGCCCGCACCGAAAGTCGACCGGAACACCGCGGAGGAACACCCGATCCGGACGTCCGACAACACGCTCGATCTGCGCGGCATGACCTCGGACGAGGCGGTCGCGGCGACCGAAGCGTTTCTCGACCGCGCCTTACGCGACGGAACCGGCACCGTCTTCGTGCTGCACGGCTTCGGCACGGGCGCTCTGCTCAAGGCCGTGCGCGCCTATCTTGGTTCTTCGGCGTATGTGGAAAAGTGGCGACCCGGTGAGCCTGACGAGGGCGGCGACGGCATCACGGCGGCGTGGCTCCGCTGACCGGATCTTCATCCTCGTCGATCCCCGGCGCCGCGCTCGTCTCTGCCAGCATCTTGCGAATGGCATCGGTTCGTCTCACGGTCCGCGGTGACACCGAATACACGGACGAGAGGCCGGACCAGCACTTGGTCCAGATCTCGGAGCCGACCTCGCCGTCGGCGAGTCGTCCGAGCACCTCCCAGTAGGTCCACTCCAGCCGGCGCCACCTCTTCTGCGCGGTGAGGATCTCCTGGAGCGAAGCGAGGGCGCACACGCACGTCGGATCCTCGCGCAGGGCACGCAGGAAAAACCCCACGGCCAGAGCGGGCCTTTTGAGATGGTTCAGGCTCAAGTTGCCCGCGGCGCAGTGATGCGCGGCCCGCAGCGACGGGGACCCTGCGGCGGCGGCGCGCCTTTCCACGGCCCGGAGCGCCTCCCGCGTCTTGCCCGTCTTCCTGGCCTCCTCGAGAATTGCGACGAGCTCGGGATCCATGGGGCCGGGCATGCACGTCTCCCCTACGGGAATGCGGCGGGCCACCAAGTAGCCGCGCACCAGTCGAGCGACGAGCAGGACGATGAACAGGCCTGCCAGGACCGCGAGGATCGGGCTTTGCATGCCCTCAATGATAACCTGCGACCGATCCGAGTCAATGAAACTCGTGAATCCAGCGTGGCGAACGCCGATGCGACGAGTGGCAACCAGCCTCTTGCGGGGAATGCGGGAATGGAGCAGAATCCTGGTCAATCCGTTTCATGAAAGAAAAGAAGGGAGCGTCGAAGACCATGAGAATGAACCTCATCACGATGTTGGTCGCGTGCGCGTTTGTCGGGTTGGCCGCGGTCGCCTGCGAGAACAGCCCGGTCCAGATCCCAGGTTTCAGCCAGTCCGCGCCTGCTCCGGCCCAGCCTTTGCCTCCGGCCCTGCCCGCACCTTCGGCCGTGCCCCAGGTGCCGGCTATGCCCCCTGCGGCCCCGCCGGTCCCCCAGCCGATCCCGGCCCCTCTTCCGATCCCGGCTCCGGTTCCGGCCACTCCTCCGGTCCCGGTCCCGGCTCCGATCCCGGGCGCCGCTGCAGCTCCGGCCCCGGCTCCGGCTCCGGTTGTTCCGGTGGCGACGGCTCCGGTTGCCCCGACCGTGGCGCCTCCGCCCGCGCCCACGGGCGACGAGCTCGTTGACCTGATGAACGCGACACAGCAGAAAGTGGCTGCGGATCGCATACCCACTGGCGGCACGACCCTGACCCGCATGGAGCTCAAGAAGGGGAAGAAGCAGGCCTACGACGTACAGCTGCCGGGCCCGCCGTTCTGCCACACCTATGTCGCGGTGGGCGGCAAGGGCGTCGAGAACCTCGATCTCTCCATCGCCTCCCCCACCGGTGCGATCGAAGGCAGCGACGGCACCGAAGACGCGACCCCGGTCATCGCGAACCACTGCCCGATCGCTCCCGGGAACTACCGGCTCACGGTCACCATGACCAAGGGCAGCGGCGAGTTCGCGATCCAGGTCTTCTCGAAGTAGTCGCCCCCGAAACCTCAATCACCGAAAAGAGAACCGGCCTCCAGCCTCGCACCCACGGCGAATGCGTGCGCGCTCATGCGCGCCCTGCCCTCTCTCTGAAGCTCGACGAGGCGCAGGATCCCTCGACCGCAGGCCACGTCGATACCTGTCCTGCCCACGGCTACGACCGTACCCGGGGCGCCGGACCGCATATCAGCGTCGATCACCCGAGCGGCGTGAACGAGGAGCGGTGCGCCACGCATCTTCGTGGAGGCGCATGGCCACGGGTGCATGCCGCGCACATGGCATCCCAGCTCCGCGGCTGTCCGCGTCCAGTCTACGCGACCGTCCCCCTTCGCGAGCATGCGCGCAACCGTCGCCTTCGAGGGGTCCTGGGGCCTGGCGACGAGCCGATCCCAGGAACGCAAGGCGGCGATCAGGGTTTCTGCTCCAAGAGCCGCGAGCCGCTCGGTCAGCTCGCCGGCAGTCTCGTCGTTCAAGATGTCGACGCCGACTTCAAGCAGCACCGGACCGGTGTCGAGCCCCTCGTCCATGCGCATGATGGAGACTCCAGTGCGGGAGTCGCCCGAGAGAATGGCCCAGTTCACTGGCGCCGCGCCGCGGTGGCGAGGCAGGAGGGATGCGTGCACGTTGAGGCACCCCAGGCGAGGCGTTGCGAGGAGGCGACGTCCCATGAGCTTTCCGAATGCGGCCGTTACGATCAGGTCCGGCGACAGGCCTCCAATCTCCTCCGCGAACCCGCTGCCCTTGACGCTCTCCGGCTGGAGCACCGCGACACCGAGCCTGCCGGCCGCATCCTTGACCGGCGGCGCGACGAGCTTGCGCCCCCTGCCGGCGGGACGATCCGGCTGGGTGACGACGAGCCGTACGTCGGTTTCGGATGCGAGCGCTTCGAGGATGGGCACGCCGAAGGATGGGGTTCCCATGAAGACCGTTTTCAGGCGCTCGGTCATGGGAATCAGCCCGCGCTCTTGTCCTTGGAGAGCTGGCGATGGATCATCCGCCTCTTGAGAAAACTGACTTTATCGATGAGGCTTACCCCGTCGAGGTGATCAATCTCGTGCTGCAGCGCCGTGGCGAGAAGCCCGTCGGCCCTGATCTCGACGGGGCGTCCGTCACGATCGAGGGCCCTGACGGCCACGCACGCGGCCCGCTTGATGTCCTCCTTGATCGACGGGAAGCTGAGGCACCCTTCTTCATTCACCGCCTCGCCCACGCACTCCACGATCTCCGGGTTCACGAGGGCGATGAGGTTGGGCTCGCCGTCGACGTACGAGACGTCGATGACGACCACCCGTTTCAGGACACCGACCTGATTCGCCGCGAGGCCGACACCGGGTGCCGCGTACATGGTCTCCGCCATGTCGTCGATGAGACGACCTATCTCGTTGTCGACCGCCGAGACCATGCGGGACTTGGTTCGCAACACTTCGGCCGGGTAGGTGAAAATTGTCAGGCGCGCCATATTCGCGTGCGTCCCTTGAGCGGGTGCGCACCTCCTCGAACGCTTTATAGCTCCCTTGCGAGCGCTTGGCGATAAGACTCCCGCATGGCCGGGTCCCGCAGGACTTCATAGGCCTCGTCGACGACCGCGCGAACCAGGGAGAGCTTGCGCTCCACCTCCTCGATCCGAGGAAGACGCGTGAAACGCTCGGGGCTGAACTGCGCGTGGAGGACCCTGTAGGCCTTCCGGATCTCGTAGCCAGACGCCTCGGGGGCGATCCCGAGGATCTCGAAATACGATCCATCCTCGACCTGTGACAGCTTGTCCGCGAGCCTCGCCCGCGCGAGCTGTTGATCGTCCGCGTGTCCCGCTTTCCTCTCGACCGGGAGCGCCCGCGCGCCGCGGCTCGCATCGGAGCGCGTGACGAGCCCGAGCACCGACATCCCGGCCAGCAACGCACACAGATCCCGCTCCGGCATGGCGAACCTGGCGGCGAGCTCCGTTGTCGTCGTGAGCCCGTCGCACGCCTCGATGATTTCCAACTCCTCGGGGAGAAGGTCCACATCGCGCAGCGCGCAGACACCCTCGGCCCCCCCCACGGGACTCGACCCCGCAGGAATCAGACGCTCCACATCTTCAGGAGAGGTCCGCGATCGGATCCCCTCCAGGATCAGCACGGGCGCCGGCAGATCGAGCAGGATCCTCTCACCGAGAGGACGCGCCGACGGATCCCAGCACCACGTCCCCTCGCGCCAGCCGAACGAATCAAAGATGATCGTCTCGTATTGGTGGCGAACGAGGGGAAAGAGCTCCCGCGCCATTATGATCCCGTGCTCAACGAGGATCGCGCCGGCTCTTCGGCCGCTCGCGCCGACCTTCTCCGACGCGTTCCGGTATTCGGCGTCCGAAAGACGCCCCTCTCGCAGCAGCAGCTCGACCAAGCGATCCTCGAGCACGGTGGATGTGGCCACCATGGGCTCTCCCTGATCCACGTAGATCCGACGCTCTTGATCTTCGCGCTCGAGCACGACCGCTCCCGTCGATTTTGCCGCATAGGTCGTCGCAAGCAGTGTCCATACAGGATCATCGGACAGCGAGCCGCGATTTTTCGTCCCCGTCGTCAGGCGGATCGCGTCGTCCGCGTCCACCACGGACGTGGCCTCGCGCCGCTCAACCTCGACCTCGTCGTTAACCGGTGCTTCCACGCCCATTTCGGGCCTCGCTTCCGCCTCCGGCGCTTCGGAAACCCGGGCGGCCCGAACCGGATTCGCGACAAGTTCGAGAACATCGAAGTCATCTGCCGCGTCAATTGCCTGTTCGACGGGCATCTCCGAGGGAGCCTGCAATCGCTGCTCCACTTGATCGATGAATTGTCGCAACGACGTTCCGACGGGCACGAAGGGCTCCTCGTGACCCGATGCCACCTGATGTTCGTGGGCCGGCGAAGCCATGGAGGCGGCGATGGCGAGCGCCTCCGCAACAGCTCCACTCTCCGAAGAGGAGTTCCCGTCCTCCACGATCTCCTCTTCAATCCCGACCAGCGTCCGCACCATATCCGCTACGCTCTCGAGCGAGGCCGTTTCGTCCATGAAGCTGTCCGCTCCGGCGGCCAGCGCAGCACCCCTGTCCGAAACCGTCGTTTGCGTCCCCCCAATGACGAGAACGGGGGTCACGGCGCCGCGCGCCGTCGCCCGCAAGCTCGCGACGAAGGCCGATGAATCGATCGCCCGCGCCTGCACCACACAGATATCGAACGAGATCTTGCACAGGAGCTCCGCCGCATCACGCTCGTCGTGGGCGACCGTGACCAGAACCCCCTTCTCCTCGAGCACGGCGGCGAGAGGCTCCCCCTCGGCCTGCAGCAGGAGGACGTTACGCGGCGCGTCCTTTCCCATCACCCGGGAATCCTATTTCGCCAGCAGGCGTAGAGTCAAATCGCGGTTCAAGAATAGCTGCTGCAGGAAGGTGCGAGGCTACGCCTCGGGAAGGATCTCGACCAGTGCGATCTTCGCGTTGTCGCCGACACGGTTCCCGATCTTGGCCATCCTCGTGTATCCGCCTGGCCGATCCTTGAACCTGGGTCCGAGCACGAAGAACAGCTTGTGCAGCACGTCCACGAGCTCACCCTGCCCATCGTCGTAAACACGTGGCAAGAAGCGGCCCACCACTCGCCTAAGGTGCAGCTGCCTCGCACGATCTTCGGCGCTCAGCGACTCAAGCGACTTGCCTACCATCTCGCCCGCCTTGGCCGCCTTTGTTATGAGCCGCTCCGTGATACGCCTGAGCTCGCCCGCTTTGCCCTCGGTCGTCTCGATCTTCTCGTGCACGAGCAGGGCGGCAGCCATGTTGCGGAACATGGCCCTGCGATGGCTCGAGTTGCGGCCCAGCTTGTGCCCTCTCTTCCTGTGCCTCATCTTACCCTCACGACTGATGCTGCTGTTTCCAGCGAGCGAGGAGCTGGTCCCAGTTGTCGATCTTCATCCCCAGCTGAAGCTCCATCTCGGCCAGCAGGTCGCGGATCTCTTTAAGAGACTTGCGACCGAAGTTCTTGGTCTTGAGCATCTCGGCTTCCGTCTTCTGGACGAGCTCGCCGATGAGTGTGATTCCCGCGTTCTGCAGGCAGTTCGCCGAGCGAACCGAGAGCTCCAGCTCGTCGACGGAACGGAACAGGTTCTCGTTGACCGCCTGCTCTGCCTGATCCGCCGCTCCTGACAGGGTCTCCTCCTCCTCTTCGAAATTGATGAAGATGCTGAGGTGCTCTTTCAGGATCTTGGCCGCGTAGGCCACCGCATCCTCGGGCCGCACGCTGCCGTTGGTCCAGGTCTCGAGCGTCAACCGGTCGTAGTCCGTGATCTGACCCACGCGCGCATTGGTCACCGTATAGTTCACCTTCCGGATGGGAGAGTAGAGCGCATCGAGCTGTATCCACCCGATCTCGGTCGACTCCTCCGTTACGCGACGATCCGTCGGCAGGTAGCCGCGGCCTGGGCCGGCAACGAGATCGCAGGCCAGTCGTCCGCCCTCGGCCACCGTGGCGATGTGGTGATCCGGATTCAGGATCTCCACGAGGTTCGATCCTTGAATGTCTCGAGCCTTGACCTCCGCCGGTCCTGCCACGTCGATGCGCAGGTTGTGGCTCTTCGGCTCGTGGATTCGGAGGATGACCTCCTTCAGGTTGAGCACGATGTCGGTCACGTCCTCTACGACGTCGGGTACCGACGTGAACTCGTGCGAGACCGACTCGAACTTGACGGCCGTAATGGAGGCACCTTGCAGCGAGGACAGGAGCACCCTCCTCAAAGAATTGCCCAACGTGATTCCGAACCCTCTTTCGAGCGGCTCACAAGTGAACCGGCCGTACGTACCGGTGAGGCTCTCCTGGTCGACGATCAGCCCTCGAGGGCGGATGAGCTCACGCCAGTTGCGTCTGTACATGCTTATCTCCTCCGTTCCTCTACCTCGAGTAGAACTCGACGATGAGCTGCTCCTCGATGGGAAGTTGGAGGTCCTTCACCGCCGGGATCGCTTTCAATACCCCTTTGAAATTCTTGGTATCCACTTCAATCCAAGAAGCGAAGCCCAGCCGCTCCCTGGATTCGAGCGACGACTGGATCGAGGCGATCTTCCGAGACGGCTCTTTGATGCTCACCTCGTCCCCTGCCTTCAGCAGATACGACGGGACGTTCACACGTCGGCCATTAACGAGAACGTGATTGTGGCGAACCATCTGGCGTCCCGCCCGACGTGTCAGCGCGAATCCCATCTTAAAAACGACATTGTCGACCCTGCGCTCGAGCATACCGAGCAGATTCTCGCCGGTCACTCCCTTCAGCCGATCGGCCTTCTCGAAATAGTTTGAGAATTGCCTCTCGAACACACCGTAAATGCGCCTGGCCTTCTGCTTCTCCCGAAGGTGCCTGGCATATTCCGACGCCTTGCCGCGCCGCTGCCCGTGCTGTCCGGGCGGGTACGGCCGTCTGTCGAAGGAGCATTTGTCCGTGAGGCAGCGATCACCCTTGAGAAACAGCTTCATGCTCTCGCGCCTGCACAACTTGCATACTGGGCCTGTGTTGCGTGCCACGTCTCTTCCTCCTGACCGATGTCAGACCCTACGCCGCTTCGAAGGCCGGCAACCGTTATGCGGAATGGGCGTCACGTCGCGAATCAACGTAATCTTGAGCCCCGATGTCTGGAGCGCCCGCAGCGCCGACTCCCTCCCCGCACCCGGCCCTTTCACGAGCACGACCACCTGGCGCATCCCGTTCTCTACCGCCTTTTTCGCAGCGTCCTCCGCGGCGAGCTGGGCCGCAAACGGCGTGCTCTTCCGTGAGCCCTTGAATCCCCGGGTTCCGGCGGTCGCCCAGCTCACGGTGTTGCCCGTGGGATCGGTAATCGTCACAAGGGTGTTGTTGAACGTCGACTGGACATGCACAACTCCTGTCGGAACGCTCTTCTTGACTTTCTTCGTCCTGCCACCTTTTGTCGTCTTCGCCATTGCTCCGTCCGATCACTTCTTCTTCTTGATTGCCTGGCCGCGCCTCGGTCCCTTGCGTGTTCGTGCGTTCGTGTGCGTCCTCTGGCCTCTACACGGCAGCCCTCGCCTATGCCGAAGGCCTCTGTAGCAGCCCAGATCCATGAGCCGCTTGATGTTCATGGAGACATCCCTGCGCAGATCGCCCTCGACCTTGAAATCATCGTTGATGATATCGCGAATCGATTTGACCTCGCCTTCCGTGAGATCCTCGGCTTTCTTCGCGGGATCGACGCCGGCCTTGCTGCAGATCTTCTCCGCAGAGGATCTCCCGATGCCGAAAATGTAAGTCAGCGCAATCCGGATGTGTTTCCTGCGCGGCAGATCCACGCCCGCTATACGTGCCACGTTCGCCTCCTAGCCTTGCCGCTGCTTGTGGCGGGGGTTCTCACAAATCACGCGCACCACACCGCGACGGCGCACGATTTTGCACTTGTCGCAAATCTTTTTGACCGACGGTCTGACCTTCATCGCCGCCTCACGCCGCCTCTCCGTTAGAGCGCCAGCGCCTCCTTTACCTTCTTAAAAACACCCTCGGGCGTCTGGCCCGTGCCCGTGATCCTGCGCAGGTTTCCGCGCCCCGCGTAGAACGAAACGAGCGGCGCTGTCTGGCTGTGGTATGTCTTCAGCCGCTGACGCACCGTGATCTCATTGTCGTCGTCCCTCTGGCGCAGATCCGTAGAGCCGCACTTGCACTTTCCCGACGCCGGCGGTGGGGAAAACGAGAGGTGGTAGATCGCACCGCATGCCCCACAGGTCCGTCTTCCGGTGATACGGAGCACGAGCTCCTCGTCGTCGACCTCCATGAGCACCACGTGGTCGATGCGGCGTCCCATACGCTTCAGCATCTTCTCGAGGGCTTCAGCCTGAGCCACTGTTCTCGGAAAACCGTCGAGCATGAAACCCTTTGCACAATCCGGTTTCTTGAATCGCTCTTCGACGAGCCCGATGACAACCTCGTCCGTCACGAGGCGCCCGGCGTCCATGAATTCCTTGGCCTTGCGGCCGAGCTCAGTGCCCTCGGCCACCGCGGCCCGCAGCATATCGCCTGTGGAAATCTGCGGTATTCCCATCACGTCGATAAGCTTCTTGGCTTGAGTGCCCTTCCCCGCTCCCGGCGGACCTAGAAGAATGATATCCATCTTACGCTCTCGCTCTCCGGCCGCGAACCCTCGCGCCCTTCGGTCCCGTGAACCCGTCGTAATGCCGCGTGATGAGATGTGATTCGATTTGTTGCGCGGTGTCGAGGGCCACGCCGACCACAATCATGAGCCCCGTACCGCCCAGGTAGAACGGTACGTGGAACTTGGTGATGAGAAACGATGGGAGAACGCAGACCGCTGCCACGTACATGGCCCCGCCGAAGGTGATACGATTCAGAACCTTGTCGATGTATTCGGCCGTCCTCTTGCCGGGCCTGATCCCCGGGATGAACGCACCCTGCTTCTTCAGGTTATCCGCCACATCCGTCGGCTGGAACGTGATCGCCGTGTAGAAATAGCAGAAAAACACGATCAACATGGCGTAGATCACGTTGTACTGCCAGTTGCCGTACACGAAAATGTTGTTCAACCAGTTCCAGCCCGTGAAGTTCGCCACCGTGTTGGGAAACATGAGCAAAGTGGACGCGAAAATCGGAGGGATCACGCCCGACTGGTTGACGCGCAGCGGCAGGAATGTCGAATGTCCGCCGTAGACCTTGCGTCCCACCATCCGCTTCGCGTGCTGGATGGGGATTCGTCTCTGCCCTCGTTCGAAGAAGATGATGAACGCCACCACCGCGACGAGAACGACCGTCACGAACATCAGGTCGATGGGGGTCAGGTCTCCGCTGCCCGCCTGCCTGAAGGTCTGCAGGATCGCGTCGGGCAGCCGGGACACGATACCGGCAAAGATGATGAGAGAGATCCCGTTTCCGATGCCGCGCTCCGTGATCTGTTCCCCGAGCCACATGATGAACGCAGTTCCGGTCGTCAGCGAGATCATCGTCAGCAGCCTAAATCCCCATCCGGGGTGGGCCACGACCGCACCGAACGTGCTCGTCTGGTTCAGGCTCTCGAGATACGTCGCGATGCCCAGAGACTGGATGAAGCTCAGGATGACCGTCCCGTAGCGCGTGTACTGATTGATCTTGCGGTGTCCGGCCTCGCCTTCCTTCCTGAGCTCCGCGAGTCGCGGAACGACCGACGAAAGGAGCTGCAAGATAATGGACGAGCTCACGTACGGCATGATCCCGAGCGCCATGATCGAAAGCTGCTCGAGAGCGCCGCCTGAGAACATGTTGAATAGACCCAGGAACGAGCCAGAACCCTGGGCCACCAGCTTCCGCATGACCCCGCGGTCCACGCCTGGCGTGGTCACGAAGATACCGATGCGGTAGACCGCGAGCAAGCTCAAGGTAAAGAAGATCCTTTTCCTGAGCTCCGGTATCTTCCCGATATTTGCTATGCCGCTCGCCACTTGAATCCTCTGTCCCTATCCCGGCGTCCGTCGTCTATCGACGCTGCATGATCTCCTCGTAGGAACCGCCCGCCTTCTCGATTTTCTCGCGCGCACCTGCCGAAATAAAATGGGCACGGATCTTGAGTTTCTTCTTTAGATCTCCCTTGCCAAGGATCTTCACGCCGTCCCCGACACGTCGGATGAGCCCTCTGGCGATCAGCGCCTCCGGATCGACCACCGCGCCCGCTTCGAACACATCGAGCCTGCCGACGTTCACCGATACGATATCCTTGCGGAAAGGGTTCGTGAAGCCGCGCTTGGGGAGGCGTCGTTGCACCGGCATCTGGCCGCCCTCGAAGCCGCGGCCCGGCTTGCGCCCCGCACGTGCCGTCTGGCCCTTGCCGCCCTTGCCAGAGGTCTTCCCGAGGCCGGAGCCCGGCCCTCGTCCAACCCTCTTGCGCTTCGTCCTCGAACCAGGTGGCGGCGATAACCTGCTCAGAATGTCAGACATCGAATGCCTCAACGCGAAGGAGATGAATCACCTTCTTGATCATCCCGCGAAACGCGGGTGTGTTCTCTACGACAACACATTTGCCGACCCTCGTGAGGCCGAGCCCCTTCACGACCGCCCGATTTCGCGCGCTCTGTCCGATCAGACTTCTCACTTGCGTGACCTTCAATTTGAAACTTGCCATTGCGCCACCTCTCCTCGCGCGCCTGTCACCCCCCGCCGTCAACGAACGTCCTCGATCCTCTTCCCGCGCCGGCGCGAAACCATCCCGACGTCTTCCAAGGACACGAGAGCGGCCACGGTCGCATTGATGACGTTCCGAGGCGTATTGGAACCAATGCTCTTTGTAAGCAGATCGCGGATTCCCGCAGCCTCCACCACGGCGCGTACCGGCCCACCGGCGATGACACCCGTTCCTGGACTTGCCGGTTTGAGCAGTACACAGCCCGATCCCGCACGTCCGACGATCTCATGCGGGATCGTCCCGCCATCGACAGGCACCGCGAACATCGAGCGGCGCGCTTTCTCGTTGCCCTTGCGAATGGCCTCCGGAACCTCGTTGGCCTTGCCATAACCCACGCCAACCCTGCCCTGGCCGTCCCCAACGACAACAAGCGCCGAGAAGTTGAACCTGCGGCCGCCTTTGACCACCTTGGCGACTCGGTTGATATAGACGACCTTCTCGATGAGCTCTTCTGCGTCGGTCTGCGGAAGATCTTGGTGCTCTTGCTGGGCCATGCGCGCTCCTAGAACTCCAGGCCCGCTTCGCGCGCCGCGTCAGCAAGCGCTCGAATTCGGCCGTGGTAGATGAAACCGTTTCGATCAAAGACGACCTTCTTGATGTTTTTTTCGATACACTTCTGCGCAAGCAGCGCTCCTACCTTGCGCGCCACGTCGGTCTTATTCCCGGCGGCGCCGTCGGTGAGCTCTTTTGAGAGCGATGAGGCGGCCAGCAGCGTCTTCTGCTGGTCGTCGTCGATCACCTGCGCGTAAATGTGCGAAGCGCTCCTGAACACCGAAAGCCGCGGACGGGAGGCCGTCCCGCGCACCTTCTTGCGAATTCGCTTCTTGCGCCAGTCCCTGATCTCCGCCTTTGTCTTCATCGCCGAGACCCCTTGCTCCTACTTCGCTCCGGCCTTGCCGGCTTTCTGACGGACCACCTCGTTGGCGTACCGGATGCCCTTGCCCTTGTATGGTTCGGGTGGCCTGAACCCTCTCACCGTGGCGGCCGTCTGGCCGAGCTTCTCGCAGTCGATGCCCTTCAACGTGAATGTCACGCCCTTCTCGCCCACTGCCGCGTCGACCCCCTCGGGCAGCGGGAACTCGACCGGGCCTGAGAATCCCAGGTTAAACAACAGGTTGCGCCCCTGCATGGATACGCGGTAACCGACGCCAACGATCGACATGTCCTTCTTGAAGCCCTCGGTCACGCCCTTGACCATGTTCTGAATGAGCGCGCGCGCCATGCCCTGGAAAGCGCCGAACCTGCGCTCCTCACCTTGGCGCACTACCTGGACGACCGACGCACTGACCTCGACGGCCACATCGGGCGGCAGCTCGCGGCGCAGCGTTCCCCGCGGTCCCTTAATCGAAAGGCTCCGGCCTTTCAGGTCCACTGTCACTTCCTTCGGTATCGCGATCGGCTTTTTGCCTATACGAGACATCTTTTCACCTCGAGCATCCCGTCTTGTCGAGCATCCCGTCTTGGGTCACCAGACCTCGCACAGCAACTCGCCTCCGACGTTCAGACGCCGCGCGTCGCGGTCCGTGAGCACACCTTTGGAGGTCGACACGATGGCGATTCCCAATCCGGAACGCACCTTCGCGAGATTCTTGCCCGGGAAATACTGTCTCCGCCCGGGCTTGCTCACGCGGCGCATGCCGCGGATCGCGGGTTGCGTCCCGTCAACGTATCTCAAGTGGATCAACATCTCCCGGCTCGGACCGATGCCATCTTCCACCGAAAACGATTCGACGTAACCCTCGTCCCGCAAGATCTCCACGAGCCTCAGCTTGACCTTCGAGACCGGCACCCGCAAGGAGACGTGGCGTGCCATGCCCGCATTACGGATTCTCGTCAACAAATCAGCAATAGGATCGACCATCACCCACCTCACCAACTCGACTTGATGACGCCCGGGATCTCGCCGCGAAGCGCCAGCATCCGCAAGCAAATGCGGCAAATGCCGAACTTCTTGTAGTAGGCCCGCGGACGCCCGCAGAGCGAGCACCTGTTACGATGACGCACCTTGAACTTGGGCGTCTTCTTCAACTTCGCCATTTGGCACTTTCTGGCCACAGAAGCCTCCTTGACCCTCTACTTCCTGAACGGAACACCCAAGAGTTCGAGCAGTCCAACACCCTCTTCGTCGGTGTGAGCCGTCGTGACGAATGTCACGTTCAACCCTTTGACCTTATCGATCTTGTCGTAATTGATTTCCGGGAAAATGAGTTGCTCCTTAATACCAAGTGTGTAGTTGCCACGCCCATCGAACCCCTTGCGCGAGACACCCTTGAAGTCGCGAACGCGCGGCAGAGCGAAGGTGATGAGCCTGTCGAAAAACTCCCACATCCTGTCCCGCCGCAACGTGGCAGCGCAGCCGATGGGCATTCCCGACCGGAGCTTGAAGTTGGCGATCGAGCGTCTTGCTCTCGTGACCACGGCCTTCTGGCCTGTGATCTGCGCCAGCTCTCCCGCAGCGGAATCCAAGATCTTGTGATTCTGGATGGCCTCGCCCAGCCCCATGTTCACGACAATTTTCGACAGCCTCGGAACCTGCATCTGGTTCGTGTAGCTGAAGCGCTTCATCATGGCCGGGACAACCTCGGCCTCATACTTCTCACGCAAACGCGGTTTCGTCATCTCTCCCATGATCTTTCGTCCTAGTCGAAAACCGTGCCGGACTTGACTGCCACACGAACCCTGCTCTCGTCCTTGCCCGCTGCGATCTTGAAACGGGTTCCCTTGCCCGTCTTGCCATCGAGAAGCATCACGTTCGACATCTGGATTGGAGCCTCGATGTCGACGATGCCACCAGTTCGGTTCTTCTGATTCGGCCGCTGGTGCTTCTTGACGATATTCGCCTGCTCCACGATGACCGCGTTCTTCTCCGGAAGTACGCGAATGACCCGTCCGGTCTTCCCGCGATCCTTGCCGGTGACGATGATCACGGTGTCGTTTTTCTTGATTCGACGCATGGTCCGCCTCTCTAGCTCGACCTTCAGAGAACTTCCGGCGCCAGCGAGAATATCTTCATGAATTTCTTCCCTCGAAGCTCCCGCGCCACCGGGCCGAAAATGCGAGTGCCGATCGGTTCATTCTGCGCGTTGATCAGCACTCCCGAGTTTCCGTCAAAACGTATGTACGATCCGTCGGGCCGTGCGATCTCCTTCGCCGTACGGACAACGACCGCCCTCGCTACGTCGCCCTTCTTGACCTTGGCGTTCGGCATCGCCTCGCGTATTGACACGGCGATGATGTCGCCGACCGTCGCGTACTTACGCTTCGATCCACCGAGCACCTTGATGCAGGTCAACCTCTTCGCGCCGGAGTTGTCGGCCACATCGAGTGTGGTCTGCATCTGAATCATGGCTACACCTCCACCGCCTTCTCCACGATCCTCTTCACGACCCACCTCTTGTCGCGCGACAACGGCCTCGACTCCACGATCTCGACGAGATCACCTACTCCGCATTCGTTCTGTTCGTCGTGGGCCTTGTAGCGCACGCGAGTTTGCACGAACTTTCCGTAGCGCGGGTCGCGAACGCGACGATGGGTCTCCACCACCACTGTCTTGTCCATCTTGTCGCTGCGAACACGTCCGAGCATCGTCCGTTTGCGTTCCTCGGTCATGTCTCACTCCTCGTCGCCGACCGCTTTTGCGGCTGGCCGCCCGGCGCGCTCGGCGAGTACCGTGTTGATCCTCGCCACTTCACGACGCGCCTTTGCGATTTTGCTCGTGTTGTCGAGCTGGTGCGTCGCATTCTGCAGACGGGCCTTGAAAAGTTGCTCCGTCATCTCATTCCTGAGCCTGGCGAGCTCCTCGTCGCTGCGTTCCCTCAATTCCTTGGCCCTCACAGCACACCTCCGCGCGCCACGAACTTCGTCTTCACCGCAAGCTTGTGAGCTGCCAGGTCGAACGCCTCGCGTGCAACCTGCTCGGACACACCCAGGATCTCGTAGAGAATACGGCCCGGGCGGACCACCGCAACCCACTCCTCCGGGCTCCCCTTGCCTTTCCCCATTCGCGTCTCAGCCGGCTTCTTGGTGAGCGGTTTGTCCGGAAAGATCCGGATCCAGAGCTTGCCCGACCGTTTCACGTGGCGCGTAACCGCCATGCGAGCGGCCTCGATCTGCCGGGCTGTGATCCACCCGCACTCGGCGGCCTGGAGTCCGAAATCGCCGAATTCCACGTCGCTTCCACGGTGCGCCATGCCGCGCATGCGGCCCTTCATCTGCTTACGGTACTTGACCTTCTTCGGACTGAGCATGTCGATACCTATTTGGGGGCCGGTGCCTTCTTCAGCACCTCACCCTTGAAGATCCAAGCCTTGACCCCGATGACACCGTAGGTCGTCCTGGCCTCCGAGAACCCGTAGTCGATGTCGGCCCTGAGCGTGTGCAGCGGCACGCGGCCAGCGCGGTACTGTTCACGTCTCGACATCTCGGCCCCCCCGAGCCGCCCGGAGCACTCGACCTTCACGCCCTTGGCCCCGAATTTCATGGCAGTCGTAAGCGCCTTTTTCATGGCGCGGCGGAAGGCGACCCGGCGCTCGAGTTGCGTGGCGATGTTCTCGGCCACGAGCTGTGCGTTCGTCTCGGCCTTGCGCACCTCCTGAATGTCGATGAACACCTCGTTCTCGGTGAGTTTCTGGACATCGCTCTTGAGGGTCTCGACCCCGGCGCCACGCTTGCCGATGATGATGCCGGGGCGCGAGGTCTTGATGACAATCTTGCACTTGTTAGCCGCGCGCTCAACCTCGATCTCGGCAATGCTCGCGTGGTGCAGCTTGTCCTTGATGTACCGCTTGATTGCGATGTCCTCGTGCAGCCACTTGGCGTACGTCTTGTCTTGATACCATTTCGACGTCCAAGTTCGGATAATTCCGAGCCGCAAACCGTAAGGATGTACCTTCTGCCCCACTGGGTCCTCCTAGATCACCGGATGCCGAGAACCACGCTGACGTGGCTCGTTCCCTTGATAATACGTGTGGCCCTGCCCTGTGCCCGCGGCCGCCATCTCCGCATGTGCCTGGTCGGCCCCATGTCGACCGTGAGGTTCTTGATGAAGAGCGCGTCGACATCGACCGCAGAAGAGGCCTGCTTCGCATTGGCGATGGCCGCTTCGACGAGCTTCTTGAGCGGAGACGCGGCTGCTCTCCTCGTGAACGAGAGCATCTTTATCGCCTCCCCGACGTCCTTGCCCCGAATCAGATCGGCCACGACGCGTACCTTGCGTGGGGACATCTTGAGAAAACGTGTCTTCGCCTTGGCTTCCATGGTGTCCTCTAGCGTTCCTCGCTCTTGCTCGCCGTATCGTGCGCCGCCGGTTCCCTTGAATCTGTTTCGAGATGCGGGTCCGGGGTTGCCACAAGCCCGTTACTACTCGAAATCATTGATAAAATCCAACTCCTCAAAAGGTTCCATTCAAAGAACGCCGGTTGATATCACATCCTTTTCACTCAGTCAAGCGAATCGTCCCTGAAAAACGAAATGATTTCGCCGACCTTTCACTTCTTGACCGCGACCTTGCCCTTGCGGTCGCCGGAATGCCCGTGAAACGTTCGAGTCGGCGCGAACTCCCCAAATTTGTGGCCGACCATGTTCTCGGTCACGAACACCGCGATGAACTTCCTGCCGTTGTGGACCGCAAACGTGAGCCCCACTGCATCAGGCACGACAGTCGAGCGCCGGGACCAGGTTTTGATGACGCGCTTGCTCTTGTTCTTGACCGCATCCTCGATCTTCTTGGCAAGATGAATATCAAGAAACGGTCCCTTCTTCAGCGATCTGGCCATTGGGATCTCCTTCTACCTACTACCTACTTGTTCCCGCCGCGACGTTTGACGATGAACTTGTCCGTGGCCCTGTTCTTCCTGGTCTTGTAGCCTTTGGCCGGCATGCCCCAAGGGCTGCACGGATGACGTCCGCCGGACGAACGGCCTTCGCCGCCACCCATTGGATGGTCGACCGGGTTCATCGCGACGCCGCGAACCTTGGGTTTGCGCCCGAGCCAACGCTTGCGGCCGGCTTTCCCCAAACGGATTTGGGCGTGCTCGATGTTGGAGACCTGGCCTATTGTGGCGCGGCAGTCCACGTTCACGAGGCGCACCTCGCCGGACGGCAAACGCACATGTGCGTAATTCTCATCCTTCGCAAGCAGCTGGGCAGCTGTTCCTGCCGAGCGGACCATCTGGCCGCCTCTGCCGCGCTTGAGCTCGATGTTGTGGATCATCGTACCGAGCGGGATGAAACGCAGCGGCAGAGCATTTCCGGGCCTGATGTCCGCATGCCTGCTTGAGATGATCTCATCGCCGACTTTGAGTTGATCGGGCGCCAGGATGTACGTCTTCTCACCGTCCGCGTAACACAGGAGCGCAATGCGCGAGGAACGGTTGGGGTCGTATTCGATCGAGACGACCCGCGCCGCAATTCCGACTTTGTTACGCCTGAAGTCGACGACCCGGTATCTCCTCTTGTGTCCGCCGCCGCGATACCGGCTCGTGATCCGGCCCGAATTGTTCCTTCCGCCCGACCGTTTGAGCGGCCGCAGAAGAGCGGCCTCGGGTTCGCCGCGCGTGATCTCCGAAAAGTCCGCCCCGGTCATGAGGCGTCGCCCTGGCGAAGTCGGCTTGTATTGCTTGATGCCCATGGTTCTAGACTCCCTCGAAGAATTCGATGGTGTCCCCATCTCTTAGGGTGACGATCGCCTTCTTCCAGTTCGGACGCTTGCCCGCGCGCCTGCCCATCCGGCCGATTTTGCCGCGGGCAACCAGGGTATTGACGTCGAGAACCTTCACCTTGAAAAGCTTTTCAATCGCCTGTTTGATCTCGATCTTGTTCGCACCGAGAGCGACCTGGAAGAGCAACTTGTTGCCGCCCTCCTTCATCCTTTCGCCCTTCTCCGTGAGGATGAGAGGCCGAACGACGACTTCGTGAAGAGCCTTCATGCGCCTGCCCTCCTGGATTTCAACGAGCGTCCCACTCGCTCTTGGACGTCAAGAACGGCCCTCCTGGTCATGACGAGTTGGTCGTGCCTCAAGATGTCATAGACGTTGAGCCCCTCGGGCGGAAGGTACTGGTGGCATGCGAGATTTCGTGCGCTCATGCGCAGCATCTCGTTGTCGTTGCCGTCCACAATCAGGGCTTGCTCACATCCCAGCGTTCCGAGGACGTTGAGCAGCCCGTGGGTTTTCGTCTCGGGAAGATTGAAGTCCTCGACCACGATGAGCCTTCCCTCGCTCGCAAAGAGCGAGAGCGCGCTGCGCATGGCCCCGCCACGAACGCGCTTGGGCGGGGAGAAATCGTAGGACCTGGGGCGCGGCCCGAAGATGGTGCCGCCGCCCACGTGATTCGGAGCGCGCTCCGAGCCCTGCCGCGCGCGGCCGGTGCCCTTCTGCCGGTAAGGCTTCTTACCTCCGCCCGCCACTTCGCAACGCTCCTTGGTGCTGGCCGTACCGCTGCGCTTGCGGTTCTGCTGCATCCTCACGATTTCATGCAGCAGGTGGTATTTGACCTCAACGCCGAAAATTTCGTCGTTGAGGTTGATTTCGCCCACCTCTGCGTTGCTCAGATTCCTAACTTTCAACTTCGGCATTGCTGCCTCCGTCACCCGTGCCCTCAGCGGGAATCGCACGGGCGCATTCGTTTCTTCCGACCGTTCGCCTACGGCCTAGCTCTTTATCTCCACGTCGACACCCGCGCTCAAATCAAGCTTCATGAGTGCGTCCAGCGTCTGCTGGGTCGGCTCGAGGATGTCGATGAGACGCTTGTGCGTGCGGATCTCGAACTGTTCGCGCGACTTCTTGTCCACGTGCGGACCGCGCAGCACGCAGTATTTGTTGATCCTCGTCGGCAGCGGGATCGGGCCCGCCACCCGCGCCCCGGTGCGTTTGGCGGTTCCCACGATTTCCGACGTGGATTGATCGAGAAGCTTGTGGTCATACGCCTTCAACCGGATTCTGATTTTCGTCGTCATTGAATAGCCACCTTCACTCGATGATCTTGGCGACGACGCCAGCGCCAACGGTCCGACCGCCCTCGCGAATCGCGAACCGCATACCTTCCTCCATCGCCACCGGATCTATCAAACTCACCGTCATCGTCACATTGTCACCCGGCATCACCATCTTCACATCCTCCGGAAGCCCGATCGTCCCCGTCACGTCCGTTGTCCGGATGTAGAACTGCGGCCGGTAGTTCGAGAAGAACGGCGTGTGACGACCTCCCTCCTCCTTCTTCAACACGTAGATCTCGCACGTGAACTTCTTGTGCGGCGTGATGCTCTTCGGCGCCGCAAGAACCTGACCCCGGAAAATCTCGTCCTTCGCCACACCACGCAGCAGCACTCCAACGTTGTCCCCGGCGCGACCCTCGTCCAGGATCTTCCGGAACATCTCCACTCCCGTCACCACCGTCTTGCGCGTCTCCGCAAAACCCACGATCTCCACTTCCTCCCCAACCTTCACAATCCCACGCTCCACTCGCCCCGTCGCCACCGTCCCGCGTCCCTTGATCGAAAACACATCCTCCACCGGCATCAGGAACGGCTTGTCCACCTGCCGCACCGGCTCCGGAATCGCCGTGTCGCACGCCTCCATCAACCGCAAGATCGACTGCTCGCCCAACTCCCCGGGATCCCCCTCAAGTGCCTTCAGCGCGGAACCCCGCACCACCGGGATCTTGTCACCGTCAAACTCGTACTTCGTCAGAAGCTCCCGGACCTCCATCTCCACCAGATCCAGAAGCTCCGGGTCATCCACCATGTCCACCTTGTTCATGTAAATGACGATCGACGGCACACCCACCTGCCGCGCCAACAGGATGTGCTCCCGCGTCTGCGGCATCGGTCCGTCGTTCGCTGCCACCACCACGATCGCACCGTCCATCTGCGCCGCACCCGTGATCATGTTCTTAATGTAGTCCGCATGACCGGGGCAATCCACGTGCGCGTAATGCCGGTTCTTCGTCTCGTATTCCACGTGCGCCGTCGCTATCGTGATCCCGCGCGCCTTCTCCTCCGGCGCCTTGTCAATTTCGTCGAACGCCACGAACTTCGCCCACCCGCTCTTCGCCAACACCTTCGTGATCGCTGCCGTCAACGTCGTCTTGCCGTGATCAATGTGACCGATCGTCCCGACGTTCACGTGCGGCTTGTTCCTTACAAATTTCTCCTTCGCCATGACAAAGCTCCTTACGTTCTGCTCCTTGGGCTCTTCTGACTCCCATATCACCCGACGATCGTCTTCGCGATCTGCTCCGGTACAATATCAAAATGCGCGAACTGCATCGTGTACGTCGCACGGCCCTGGGTCACGGTCCTCAGGTCCGTCGTGTATCCGAACATCCGCCGCAACGGCACATTTGCGTCGAGCACTTGAACAACTCCTCGGCTCGCCACACCGGTAATCTTGCCCTGGCGTCGGTTAAGGTCCCCGACGACTTCTCCCATGAACTCCTCGGGGACGATCACCTGTATGGCCATGATCGGTTCGAGAAGCACCGGTTTAGCCGCCCTCATGGCGTCCCTGAGGCCAGCGGAAGCGGCCATTTTATACGCCAACTCGGTGCTGTCAACATCATGATGCATCCCACCCGTCAGGGTCACCACCAAGTCGACCACCGGAAATCCGGCTAGTACTCCGTTGCCGAGAGACCCGCTGACGCTCTCCTCTATCCAGTCCACACCAGATTTGGGAACCTGCTCCACGGAAGCTTCGTTCTTGAAGACGATGCCAGATCCTCTCTGTCCCGGACCGAGCCTCAACGTCACCGACACCTCGTGTGTCTTGCCGCCAATCTGTTTGATGAAAGAGCCCTCGGCCTCGGCTTCCACGGTCACGGTTTCCCGGAAGGCCACGCGCGGATCACCCACGTTGGCCTCCACGTTGAACTCGCGACGTAGCCTGTCGACGATGATTTCAAGATGGAGCTCACCCATGCCCCTGATGAGGGTCTGCCCAGTCTCCTCCTCCATTTTTACAACGAAGGTCGGATCCTCGAGGACGAGCTTGCCGAGCGCCTGTGCGAGCTTCTCCTGGTCTGCCTGGGTCTTCGGTTCGATCGCAATGGAAATGACCGGTTCAGGAGCGTTGATGCTCTCGAGCAGCAACGGGTGCCCGATCCCGCAAAGAGTGTCGCCCGTGACCGTGAACCGAAGCCCGACCGCTGCCGCGATCTCTCCGGTACAAACCTCCTTGAGCTCTTCACGCTTATTGGCGTGCATATGGAGGATGCGCCCGAACCGCTCCTTCTTGTTGCGGACCGCGTTTTGGGCCGCCTTGCCCGCCTCGAGGACCCCCGAGTAAACCCGAAAATACGTGAGCTGCCCCGCATAGGCGTCATTCTGGACCTTGAAGGCGAGCGCTGTGAAAGGCTCGTCGTCGGAGGGCTTGCGACTCTCTTCTTTGCCCGTGTCGGGGTTCGTCCCCTTGACCGGCGGCAGATCCTCCGGCGAAGGGAGATAATCGACAACCGCATCCAGTACAGGCTGTATGCCCTTGTTTCGAAACGCAGCCCCGCACAGGACCGGAACGATCGCGCCCTTGATGGTTCCACACCTGATGGCGCGGCGGATATCGTCACCCGTAACCGGCTCGCCGGCAAGGTACCTCTCCATGAGCGCCTCATCGAAGTCCGCCGCCACCTCAAAGATCGCCTCTCGACCCGCGGACACCTCTGCGACGAAATGAGGGGGGATCTCTCGCACCTCGAAGCTCGCACCCAGGGAACCATCATCCCAAACGATCACCTTTTGTTCGATGAGGTCAATCACGCCCGCGAAGGTATCCTCCACACCGAACGGGAGCTGAAGGGACACGGGCCTCGCGCCGAGCCGCTCGCGGATCATCTCGATGCAACGTTCGTAGTTCGCCCCGACGCGATCCATCTTGTTGACGAAGGCGATGCGCGGAACACCGTAGCGGTCGGCTTGGTGCCATACCGTTTCGGACTGCGGCTCAACCCCGGCCACGCCGTCAAATACGGCAATCGCGCCGTCCAGCACGCGCAAGGATCGCTCGACCTCAATGGTGAAATCCACATGCCCCGGCGTGTCCAGGATGTTGATGCGGTGCCCGCGCCAGTGGCACGTCGTGGCGGCGCTCGTGATGGTGATTCCTCGCTCCTGCTCCTGTGGCATCCAGTCCATCTGGGCGGTCCCTTCGTGGACTTCTCCCATCTTGTGCGATACGCCGGTATAGAAAAGCACCCGCTCTGTGAGGGTGGTCTTCCCAGCATCGATGTGGGCCATGATCCCGATGTTTCGGATCAAGCCGATTGGCACACGCTTGGCCAAGACATCTTCTCCCAGCCGCCTTTACCCTTTGGCGACGGCTATAGATCCTTTTCCGGCATCGTTCGGCGCGGAGATGCACCCGCCGGAAGGACCCGGGAACCTGTTACCAGCGATAGTGGGCGAAAGCTTTGTTCGCCTCAGCCATCTTATGCGTATCTTCCCGCTTCTTTATCGAGTTCCCGCGGTTCTGCGAAGCGTCGACCAACTCGGCCGCAAGCCGTTCCCTCATCGTATGCTCGCCACGGTCGCGGGAATAGTTGATGATCCAGCGCATGGCCAAGGCCAACCTCCGGTTGGCGCGAACCTCGACCGGAACCTGGTAGGTCGCACCGCCGACGCGCCGCGACTTGACCTCGGTCTTCGGCTTGACGTTCTCGATGGCCTTCTTGAAGACCTCGAGAGGATCCTGCTTAAACCTCTGCTCGATGATGTCGAACGCCCCATACAACGCCCGCTCCGCCACGCTCTTCTTGCCGCACACCATCATCTTGTTGACAAATTTCGAGACGATCCGGTTGCGGAACTTGGGATCGGGCTGAATTTTCCTCTTCGGGACTTCTCTGCGACGCGGCATGCGTACCTCTTCTCGCTACTTCTTCGGGCGCTTAGCGCCGTACTTGCTCCGCCCCTGGCGCCGCTCCTCGACACCCGAAGCGTCCATGGTCCCTCTGATTACGTGGTAGCGCACGCCCGGCAGATCCTTGACACGACCGCCGCGAATGAGCACCACGGAATGCTCCTGCAAGTTGTGGCCTTCGCCCGGGATGTACGTGGTGACCTCCATCCCGTTGGTAAGGCGCACCCTGGCGACCTTGCGCAGAGCCGAGTTCGGCTTCTTTGGCGTGGAGGTGTAGACTCTCACGCAGACCCCCCGTTTTTGCGGGCAGGAGCGCAAGGCAGGAGCCGCAGTCTTGGCGATCTGCTTGCTACGACCCTTCCGGACCAATTGGTTTATCGTCGGCATACCGTCTGTTTCCTCAATGCTCTCGACCACTCAGCCTAAAGCGGTCGGTAATTAAAGGAACCATCACTCTTTGTCAAGCCGAAGTGATCCCGGGCGCCTCGTCGAACTCTTCTTCGTCTGGCACCTCGGCGACGACTCCCTCGGCCGTGTCCGCCACTCGTATCGTCAAGTCCTGGTAGACCGGAACTCCTGTACCAGCTGGGATGAGCCGGCCCATGATAACGTTCTCCTTGGGACCCGTGAGATCGTCGGTCTTGCCCGAGATGGCCGCTTCGGTGAGCACCTTGGTGGTCTCCTGGAAAGACGATGCCGAGATAAAACTCTCGGTCGACAGCGCTGCTTTCGTGATGCCGAGGAGCAGCGCTTCCGCCGTCGCCGGACGTTCACCTCTCGTCATCGCCCGTTCGTTCTCCATGCGGAATTGCGACTTGTCGACCTTGTCGTCAACGAGGAAGCGCGTGTCACCCACGTCCTTGATCGTGACGCGTCGCAACATCTGCCGGACAATCGTCTCGATGTGCTTGTCGTTGATCCCCACGCCCTGAAGGCGGTAGACTTCCTGGATCTCGTCGACCAAATACTTCGCGAGCGCCTTCTCGCCCATGACCTTGAGGATGTCGTGCGGGTTGGCCGCTCCGTCCATGAGGGGCTCGCCGGCCTTGATCCGGTCGCCCTCCTTGACCGCCACGTGCTTGCCCTTGGAGATGAGGTACTCCTTGGGCTCGCCTACGTCCGGTGTGATGACGACCTTGCGTTTGCCCTTGGTGTCCTTGCCGAAGGAGATGGAACCGTCGATCTCGGAGATGATGGCGTGCTCCTTGGGCTTGCGTGCTTCAAAGAGCTCTGCGACCCTCGGCAGACCGCCTGTGATGTCTTTGGTCTTGGTGGTCTCTCTCGGGATCTTTGCCACGACCTCACCAGCATCCACGAAGTCGCCCTCGCTGACGGTGATGTTCGCGCCTACCGGGAGCAGGTACCTCGCGGCCACGCCGCCCGCGTTTCTCGTCTGACCTGCTTCGTCCTTGATGGATACGCGGGGACGCAACTCCGGATCGCGCGATTCGACTATGACCTTGCGCGAGAGGCCGGTCACTTCGTCGAGTTTCTCCGTCATGGAGACGCCCTCGATGACGTCGCCGAACTTCACGACACCCGACACCTCGGAAATGATCGGGATCGAGTAGGGGTCCCACTCCGCGAGCAGCGTACCCGTCGTAACCCGATCACCGTCGCGGACGAGGATGGTGGCGCCGTAGACCACGCCGTAGGCGTGCTCGCGGCCGGTCTCGTCCACCACGTACATCTCGCCATGGCGATCCATGACCACCACCGTGCCGTCCGACTTCGTCGCTGTTGCCAGCTTGCCGATCCGCACCGTGCCGTCCCGGTTTGCCTCGAGCCGCGACTGCTCGATCTTGCCGCGCTTGGCCGCGCCGCCGATGTGGAACGTGCGCATGGTGAGCTGGGTTCCCGGCTCGCCGATCGACTGCGCGGCGATGATGCCCACTGCCTCACCGAGGTTGACGAGATAGCCGCGCGCCAGATCGCGACCATAACACTGTGCACAGATCCCGCGCTGGGTCTGGCAGGTGAGCACTGAACGAATCGTGACCTTGTTCACGCCAGCGTTCTCGATGAGCTTGACCTTGCCCTCATCGATGAGATCGTTGGCCTCGACGAGGAGCTCGCCGGTATATGGATCGTGAATATCGTCGAGCGCCACGCGGCCCAGGATGCGCTCCCCGAGCTTCTCAATGATCTCACCGCCCTCCTCGAGCGGGGTGACCTCGATGCCGTCAAGAGTGCCGCAGTCGAACTCGGTGATGGTTGCGTCCTGCGCCACGTCGACGAGCCGTCGTGTGAGGTAACCCGAGTTCGCGGTCTTGAGGGCCGTGTCCGCGAGGCCCTTGCGGGCGCCGTGGGTCGAGATGAAGTACTGGAGCACCGACAGACCTTCGCGGAAATTGGCCGTGATCGGCGTTTCGATGATCTCGCCCGAGGGCTTGGCCATGAGGCCGCGCATTCCCGCGAGCTGGCGGATCTGGGCATTCGAGCCTCTCGCGCCCGAATCGGCCATCATGAAGATGGGATTGAAGCTCGCGACCGACTTCGTCTCGCCCGTCAGCGAATCCCGCAGGTCGATCTGCCGGATCTGCCTGAGCATTTCGTCCGCCACCTGGTCGGACACGGCCGCCCAGATGTCGACGATCTTGTTGTAGCGCTCGCCGTCGGTGATGAGACCCTCCTGATACTGGCTCACCACGCGCTCGACCTCGGCCTGGGCCTTGCCGAGGAGCTCGACCTTGGCCTTGGGGATCGCCATGTTGTCCATGCAAATGCTGACCCCGGCCTTGGTTGCATACTCGAAACCCAGCGTCCGGAGCCGATCGGCCAGGATGACCGTGGCCTTGTTGCCACAGTTTCGGTACGCCGCGTCGATGAGCGACGACAGCGCCTTCTTGTCCATCACCTTGTTGACCACCGCGAACGGGATCTCGCGCGGCACGATCTCCCACAGGAGCACGCGGCCGACCGACGTCCTCACCATCTGCCCATCCATGCGGACGAGGACCTCGGCGTGGAGGTCGATGGCGTTGGCGTCGTAGGCCATGCGGACCTCCTCGACCGATGAATAGACGCCGGCGAAGCGCCCCGCTCCCTTGACGTCGTCGCGATACTCACCGCGGCTGAAGGGCCGCTTGCTCGTCATATAATACAGGCCGAGCACGATGTCCTGCGTGGGGTTGATGATGGGCTTGCCGTGCGCCGGGCTCAGGATGTTGTTGGTCGACATCATGAGCACGCGCGCTTCCATCTGCGCTTCCACCGAGAGCGGGACGTGCACCGCCATCTGGTCGCCGTCGAAGTCGGCATTGAAGGCCGTGCAGACGAGCGGATGGAGCTGGATGGCCTTGCCCTCGATGAGCACGGGCTCGAACGCCTGGATGCCCAGTCGGTGCAGGGTCGGCGCACGGTTCAGCATGACCGGGTGCTCGCTGATGACCTCCTCGAGGATGTCCCAGACCTCGGATTTCTCCTTTTCCACCATCTTCTTGGCGCTCTTGATGGTGGTGACGAAGCCCTTCTCCTCGAGCTTGTTGTAGATGAAAGGTTTGAACAGCTCGAGGGCCATCTTCTTGGGCAGGCCGCACTGATGCAGCTTGAGATTGGGCCCCACCACGATGACCGAACGACCCGAGTAGTCCACTCGCTTGCCGAGCAGGTTCTGCCTGAAACGCCCCTGCTTGCCCTTGAGCATGTCCGAAAGCGACTTGAGAGGACGTTTGTTCGGCCCAGTGATCGTCTTGCCGCGCCGGCCGTTATCGAAGAGGGCGTCCACAGCCTCCTGCAGCATACGCCGCTCGTTGCGGATGATGATCTCCGGCGCGTTGAGCTCGAGGAGACGCTTCAACCGGTTGTTGCGGTTGATCACGCGACGGTAAAGGTCGTTGAGGTCGCTTGTTGCGAACCTTCCGCCGTCGAGCGGCACGAGCGGACGCAGGTCGGGCGGCAGCACAGGAATGTTCGTGAGCATCATCCAGGCGGGCTTGTTGCTCGACTCCTTGAAAGCCTCCGCAACCTTGAGCCGCTTCGTGATCTTCTTGCGCCGCGCCTCGCTCGAGCTCTTCTTCATCTCCTCGCGCAGATCCTCGGCCAGCTTGATGACGTCCACGTCCTTGAGAAGCGCCAGGATCGCCTCGCCGCCCATCCCGGCCTCGAATGCGTCGTAGCCGTGCTGCTCGACGAGTTGGTGGTACTGCTCCTCCGGCAGGATCTCGCCGCGCAGGAGCGGCGTATCCTTGGGATCGAGGACGATGTAGCTCTCGCAGTACAGAATTCGCTCGAGATCCTTCAGGGTGATGTCTAGGATGGCACCGATGCGCGACGGAAGGCTCTTCAGGAACCAGATGTGCGCCACGGGCGTAGCCAGGGAGATGTGCCCCAGCCGCTCGCGCCGTACCTTCGACTGAATCACCTCGACGCCGCACTTCTCGCAGACGATGCCGCGGTGCTTCATGCGCTTGTACTTGCCGCAGTTGCACTCGTAGTCCTTCACCGGGCCAAAGATTTTGGCGCAGAAAAGCCCGTCGCGCTCCGGCTTGAACGTGCGGTAGTTGATCGTCTCCGGTTTCTTCACCTCGCCATGCGACCACTCCATGATCTGCTCCGGGCTCGCCAGAGAGATCCGGATGGCCGAGAAGCTCAGCGGGTCCTTCGGTTTCTCGAAGAAGCTGAAGATATCCTTCATCATCTACCTCCCGGCCTCAAGCCTGGACCTCGTCCTCGGTCTGGACCTGCTGTCTCGTCTCCTTGAACTCGACGTTCAGACACAGGCTCTGCAATTCTTTGATGAGCACGTTGAACGACTCCGGCAGGCCCGCTTCGAGGGCGTGATCGCCTTTGACGATGGATTCGTACATGCGGGTGCGTCCCATCACGTCGTCGCTCTTCACGGTGAGGAACTCCTGGAGGGCATATGCGGCACCGTACGCCTCCATGGCCCACACCTCCATCTCGCCGAGTCGTTGCCCACCGAACTGGGCCTTGCCACCCAACGGCTGCTGCGTGACGAGCGAGTATGGACCGATTGAGCGCGCGTGGATCTTGTCGTCGACCAGGTGGTGCAACTTCATTACGTACATGACACCGACCGTCACATCCTGATCGAAGGCGTCCCCGGTGCGTCCGTCGAACAGGACGGTCTGTCCGGAGGTGGGCAGCCCGGCGACGCGCAACGCGTTGCGAATCTCGCTCTCCGACGCCCCATCAAACACCGGCGTGGCGAACTTGATGCCCTCCTTCATCGACGAGGCGAGCCGCACGATATCCTTGTCCGACATCTCGGTGAGGAGCTGCCGGCTCGACTCGCTGTGAAGGATGCGTTTCATCTGCTCACGCACGTGGTCCGGGGTATAGCCGCCCTGGCGCACCATCCAGTCGAGCTGCTGTCCGAGCACGCGTGCCGCCCACCCGAGATGAGCCTCGAGGATCTGACCGACGTTCATTCGGGAGGGCACGCCGAGCGGGTTCAGCACCATGTCGACCGGAGTCCCGTCCTGGAGGAACGGCATGTCCTCCTCGGGCAGGATGCGGCTGATTACGCCCTTGTTGCCGTGCCGCCCGGCCATCTTGTCGCCCACCGCGATCTTGCGTTTGATGGCAACGAACAGCTTCACCATTTTGATGACGCCCGGCGGCAGCTCGTCGCCCTTCGACAACCGCGAAATCTTCTCGTTGAAAACCGTCTCGATCGCCGCCTCCTGCTCACGTAGCGAATCGAGCACCTCAGCGATGCGATCTTCGCCTTTGTCGACGGGAATCTGTCCCCAGAACTTGCGGGGGATCTCATCCAGGCTCTCGTCGGCAAGCTTCTTGCCTTTGACCACCAGGACCTTGCCCTTGTCGTCGACGAGCTTTCCAGTCGTCGTGCGGCCGACGAGCAGCTTGCGGATGCGCCGATAAGCCGAGTCGCGCAGGATCTTGATCTCGGCGCCCATGTCCTTCTCGAGCTTGGCCCTCTCCTGCTCCTCGATATCCCTCGCCCGCTCGTCCTTCTCGGTGCCGCGCCTGCTGAAGACCCTGGCGTCGATGACGATTCCCGCCACGCCCGGCGGCACTCGGAGCGATGAGTCGCGAACGTCGCCCGCCTTCTCACCGAAGATGGCACGCAGGAGCTTTTCTTCAGGGCTGAGCTGGGTCTCTCCCTTGGGTGTGATCTTGCCCACCAGAATGTCGCCGGGCTTCACCTCGGCGCCGATGCGCACGATGCCGCTCTCATCTAGATTTTTGAGCGCCTCGTCGCCCACATTCGGGATGTCCCGGGTGATCTCCTCCTTGCCCAGCTTCGTATCGCGGGCCACACACTCGAACTCCTCGATGTGAATGGAGGTGAACGCGTCCTCTTTGGCGAGCCGCTCGGAGATGAGCACCGAGTCCTCGAAGTTGTACCCGCCCCACGGCATGAAGGCCACGAGGATATTGCGTCCGAGCGCCAGCTCGCCGGCCTCGGTGGCCGGCCCGTCGGCGAGGACGTCGCCCTGGCGCACGCGCATCCCGGGCGGCACCACCGGCCTCTGGTTGATGCAGGTGTTCTGGTTGGAGCGCCTGAACTTGATGAGGTTGTAGATATCGGGGAACTCCGCCCCGCCTCCCTCGGCCCTTACGACGATGCGCGTGGCGTCCACCGACTCGACGACCCCGTCACGCCGCGCGACCATGGTCACGCCCGAGTCGCGTGCCACCTTGCCCTCGATCCCGGTCCCGACCAGCGGCGAGCGCGTCCGAAGAAGCGGCACGGCTTGGCGTTGCATGTTGGAACCCATCAGTGCGCGGTTGGCGTCGTCGTGCTCCAAGAACGGGATGAGCGACGATGCGACCGAAACGAGCTGGTTCGGCGACACGTCCATCAGAGTGACATCCGACGGCCTCAGCATGACGAACTCGCCGTTGTGCCGACACGAAACGAGGGAGTTGGTGAAGGTCCCCTTCTTGTCGAAGGGTTCGTTGGCCTGCGCGATGAAGTGCTCCTCCTCCTCGAGCGCACTGTAGAAACGCACCTCATCGGTCACTCGCCCGTCGACCACCTTGCGGTACGGCGTCTCGACGAAACCGTACTCGTTCACCCTCGCGAACGTGGACAACGACGCGATGAGGCCGATATTCGGACCCTCCGGCGTCTCGATGGGGCAGATGCGGCCGTAGTGCGTGGGGTGCACGTCGCGCACCTCGAACCCGGCACGCTCGCGGGTGAGACCGCCCGGCCCCAGCGCGGACAGGCGCCGTTTGTGCGTGACCTCGGAGAGCGGATTGGTCTGATCCATGAACTGCGACAGCTGGCTCGACCCGAAGTACTCCTTGACCACGGCGCTGACCGGCTTGGCGTTGATGAGATCGTGGGGCATGAGCGTATCGAGCTCCTGGCTCATGCTCATGCGCTCCTTGATGGCGCGCTCCATTCTTACGAGGCCGATACGATACTGGCTCTCCATGAGCTCGCCGACCGCCCTCACGCGCCGGTTGCCGAGGTGGTCGATGTCGTCGACCGAGCCGCGGCCGTTCTTGATCTCGATGAGGTGGCGCACGGTCTCCATGATGTCGCGCTTCGTCAGCGTGATGAGATCGAGCGACTCCTCGGTGCGGAACTTGTAGTTGAGCTTGAGCCGGCCGACCTTGGAGAGATCGTAGCGCTCCGGGTTGAAGAAGAGGTTCTCGAAAAGAGTGTTCGCGGTCTCGGCCGTGGGCGGGTCGCCGGGGCGCAACCGGCGATAGATCTCCATGATGGACTCTTCCCGCGTGGTCACCTTGTCCGCGACGAGCGTGTCACGCAGGTACGAGCCTACATTGAGATTGTCGATGAACAGCACCTTAAACGACTTGATCTTGGCGTCCCGCAGGCGGTCGAGCTTGGCCTCGGTGATCTCTTCGTTGCACTCCACGAGGATCTCGCCGGTGCCCTCGTCGACCACGTCCTCGGCCGCGATCTTGCCCACGACCTCCTCGAGGTCCATGGGGAGCGTGTCGAGGCCCGCCTCTTGCATCTTCCTGATGGCCGCGCGTGTGAACTTGCGGTTCTTCTTCACCACGACGCTGCCACCCACCTTGATGTCGCGCGTGGCTCGCTGCCCTTCGACGAGATCGTACTCGATGCTCTTCTTGAAGCGCTTCCCGGGCTCCAGGAAGATGACTTCTGTGTTGTAGAAGTAGTTGAGCAGATCCTGGGTCGAGTAGCCGAGCGCCCGCAGGAGGACAGTGGCCGGCATCTTGCGGCGCCTGTCGATGCGCACGTAGATGATGTTCTTGTGGTCGAACTCGAAATCGAGCCACGAGCCGCGGTAGGGGATGACCCGCGCCGAATAGAGCAGCTTGCCCGAGGCGTGGGTCTTCCCCTTGTCATGATCGAAAAAGACGCCCGGCGACCTGTGCAACTGGCTGACGACCACACGCTCGGTGCCGTTGATGATGAATGTCCCGTTCTCGGTCATGAGCGGAATCTCGCCGAAGAAGACCTCCTGCTCCTTGATGTCGCGCACGACAGGCTCCCCGCCTTCTTCCGTCGGAGCATCGTAGATGATGAGTTGGATCGTGACCTTGATCGGCGCGGCGTAGCTCATGCCTCGCTGGCGGCACTCGTCAACGTCGTACTTGGGCTTCTCGAACGCGTAGCCCAAGTAAGCGAGCTCGCTCGTTCCCTTGAAGTCCCGGATCGGGAAGACGCTGTGGAACACGCCGTGCAACCCGATGTTCTGGCGCTGCTCGGGCGGAACCGTGGCCTGGAGGAACTTGTCGTACGACAGCTTCTGGATTTCGATGAGATGGGGAATGTCAACGACATTCCTGATCTTCCCAAATGACTCCCGATGACGGTAGTTCGCCTGGACGATGGATGCCATGGATTCAGCTCCCTTTCAGGCCCGAGGCTCCAGGGACAACTCCCCCCCGACGGGATCCCTGTTCGAGGTGACACCGAGCCCTCTCCCCCGGAAGGGCTTCCGGGGACGTGAGGGACCTAGATTTCGATACCAGACGCTCCTGCAAAGGAACATCCACCCTACTTCACTGTGACAGTCGCGCCGGCTTCCTCGATCTTCTTCTTGATATCAGCCGCCTCGTCCTTGGACACGCCTTCCTTGATGATCTTTGGCGCGGCCTCGACGAGATCTTTGGCTTCCTTCAACCCGAGGCTGGTGATCTCACGGATCACCTTGATGACGTTGATCTTCTTTTCGCCGACCGCAGTCAGTTCCACGTTGAACTCCGTCTTCTCCTCCGCAACTGCCGCACCCGCGTCGCCAGCCACAACGGCTCCCGCCATCGCCACCGGAACGGCGGATACGCCCCACTTGCCCTCGAGGTCCTTGGTCAGCGCCGCGATGTCCATCACGGAAAGGCTGCTCAGGTACTCAACCACTTGCTCATGCGTAATCTCAGCCATTTGTCTTTTCTCCCTCATTTCGCGGGTCCCTCATGGACCCGGACGTGAAAACCGCGAAACGCACCGTTCCGTACAGTGCCACCCTAGCCTCCGAGCGCACGCTTGCGCGCCTCAAGCAAATACACGAAGTTGGTCGGAGCGGCCGCGAGCAGCCGCACGAATCCCTGCGCCGGCGCCATGAACGTGGCGAGCAGTTTGCTCATGACTTCGGCCTTACCGGGCATCTTGGACAGCATTGCGACGCCGGCGGCGTCCAGGACCTGATTGCCGACGACGGCACACTTGATCTTGAGCTTGTCGTGATCCTTGGCGAAGCCCACCGTCACCTTGGCCGGAGCCACCGGGTCGTCGAACGACCACGCGATTGCCGTTGGACCGGCCAAGTGCTCCGAGAGCCCGTCGTGGTACTTCGCATCCTTTGTCGCAAGACCGACGAGCGTATTCTTGACGATTTTGTATTCGATCCCCTTCTTGCGGAATTCGTTACGCAACTGGTTCAGGGTCTCGACGTCGAGACCCCGAAAATCGGTCAGTATGGCCGCAGCCATCCGACCAAACCGGTCGCGGATGGCGTTCACTTCGGCGTGCTTCTGTGTCCGGTTCATGACGACCTCCTACTTCTTGGCTCCGATGATCTGGGGATCGATCTTCACGCCCGGCCCCATGGTTGACGAGACGGTTATGGTACGCAGGTACGTGCCTTTCGCCGTCGACGGCTTGGCCTTCAAGATGGCCTCCATGAGCGCATCGAAATTGTCGGCCAGCTTGACGGCTTCGAAGGACGCCTTGCCGATTGGAGCGTGGACGATACCTGCCTTCTCCACGCGGAACTGCACCTTGCCCGCCTTGGCCTGCCTGACGGCCTCGCCGATCTCGTTGGTCACGGTCCCGACCTTGGGGTTGGGCATGAGGCCGCGCGTGCCCAAGATGCGGCCGATCTTGCCGACCTTGGCCATCATGGACGGAACGGCGATGGCCGATTCGAACTCGAGCCAGCCTTCTTTGATCTTTTCGATCAAATCATCTCCGCCGACGTAGTCTGCACCCGCGTCCTGGGCCTCCTTCTCTTTGTCTCCGGTGGCGAAGACGAGGACCCTCACCTTCTTGCCGAGCCCGTGCGGAAGGACCACCGCGCCGCGGACCATCTGGTCGGCATGTTTGGGGTTGACCCCGAGCCTGATTGCCGTGTCCACGGTCTCGTCGAATTTGGCGCCAGCGGTTTCCTTGACCTTCTCCATGGCCTCGGCAACCGTGTACAGCTTTAGCCGGTCGATCTTGGATCTCGCGGCCGCAACTCTCTTGGCTAGCTTTCCCATGACGGCTTTCGCCTCCCATGCGCCTCGCTACGAAGGCAGCGTGGTGAATGGACCCCGAAAAGGGGTCGTCCTGTCAATCCACGACTTCGATGCCCATCGAACGCGCCGTGCCCCTGACCGAACGGCACGCCGCGTCGACGTCCTGCGTGTTCAAGTCGGCGATCTTCATCTCCGCGATCTTTCTGACCTGCTCCGCGGTGACTTTGCCGACCTTGTCCTTGTTTGGCGTGCTCGCGCCCTTCTCGAGCTTCGCTTCCTTGAGCAGCAGGCGGGACACCGGCGGCGTCTTTGTGATGAAAGAGAAGCTGCGGTCGGCGTAGACCGTGATCACGACTGGAATCACCATATTGTCCGCTGCCTGCGACTGGGTTTTCGCATTGAAGGCCTTGCAGAACTCCATGATATTGACCCCATGTTGGCCGAGGGCCGGCCCGATGGGTGGTGATGGGTTGGCCTTCCCCGCGGGGACCTGCAGCTTGATTTGTCCAATGACCTTCTTCATGGCTCTCCCTTTTGAAAACGCTGTCCTAGCCGAGCTTCTCCACCTGCGTATACTCGAGCTCAACCGGAGTCGCCCTGCCGAAGATACTGACCAGGACGACCACCTTCTGCTTCTCCGGCTTCACGATATCGACGGTCCCCGAGAATCCGGTGAACGCCCCGTCGATGACCCTGATGCTGTCCCCTTCTTCGAAACGGATGATGGGCGTGGGCTTGGCCGCCCCCGCCTCCATCTGGTTCATGATCTTGGCGATCTCGTGCTCCGGAACGGGCGTTGGCTTCTGGTTGCCCACGAAATTGGTGACCTTGGGCGTGTTCTTTACGAGATGCCAAGTCTCCTCGTTGAGATCCATCTCGACAAAAATGTAGCCGGGAAAGAACTTGCGCTCGCCGATCCGCTTCTTTCCGCGCACGACCTCCTGCACGGTCTCCGTCGGGATGAGGATGGCACCGAAGTGCTGCTCGAGCCCTTCAGATTTGATCCGTTCTTCGAGAGACGACTTCACCTTGTTCTCGAAACCGGAATACGTGGTCACAACGTAGTACTTCTTCGCCATGTTCCCTAAATCCTCATAGATAGACGAGATCCGTGGCCCATGCCCAAAAGAAGTCGTAGAGCCCCAGGATGATCGCGGCGATCACCGAGGTGACGATGACGACAACCGTGGATGTCGACGTCTCCTTCCGCGTCGGCCAAGTCACCTTCGACAATTCCGTGACGATCTCCACGACGAGGCGGTTCACCTTCGGATGCCGCCACAGATAGAAGGTGGACCCCGCCGACAGAATGGCTCCGATAAGGATGCTCTTCCATCCACTCGGCGGCGGGACCGCCACAATGGCCAGATTCAAAGACGTCCACACGCTTTCGACGACGTTCACAAGTAACCACGCGAGCACCACCCCACCCACGAAGAAAATGAGGTGGACGTATTTCATGAGTCCGAAGGTGCTCGGGGTTGCGCTTTCTTCCAAGTCGGTCATGCGTGCCTCTCGTTTCCCGCCAGTTGCTGTAGGCCAGGAGGGACTCGAACCCCCAACCTATGGATTTGGAATCCATCGCTCTACCATTCGAGCTACTGGCCTCTATGGCTGGGCGCTTCTCGAGCTCAGCGTCCCTTTCCCCGATCACCTCTATTTGGTCTCCCGGTGCTCGGTGTGAGTCCGGCAACGGGGACAGTATTTCTTAAACGCGAGCTTTCCGGGTGTCGTCCGCTTGTTCTTTGTGGTCGTATAGTTGCGCTCCGAGCACACCCGGCACTCCAATGTGATAATAATACGATTTCCAGCAGCCACGTTCCAATCTCCTATTCGATGATCTTGGCGACGACGCCAGCGCCAACGGTCCGACCGCCCTCGCGAATCGCGAACCGCATACCTTCCTCCATCGCCACCGGATCTATCAAACTCACCGTCATCGTCACATTGTCACCCGGCATCACCATCTTCACATCCTCCGGAAGCCCGATCGTCCCCGTCACGTCCGTTGTCCGGATGTAGAACTGCGGCCGGTAGTTCGAGAAGAACGGCGTGTGACGACCTCCCTCCTCCTTCTTCAACACGTAGATCTCGCACGTGAACTTCTTGTGCGGCGTGATGCTCTTCGGCGCCGCAAGAACCTGACCCCGGAAAATCTCGTCCTTCGCCACACCACGCAGCAGCACTCCAACGTTGTCCCCGGCGCGACCCTCGTCCAGGATCTTCCGGAACATCTCCACTCCCGTCACCACCGTCTTGCGCGTCTCCGCAAAACCCACGATCTCCACTTCCTCCCCAACCTTCACAATCCCACGCTCCACTCGCCCCGTCGCCACCGTCCCGCGTCCCTTGATCGAAAACACATCCTCCACCGGCATCAGGAACGGCTTGTCCACCTGCCGCACCGGCTCCGGAATCGCCGTGTCGCACGCCTCCATCAACCGCAAGATCGACTGCTCGCCCAACTCCCCGGGATCCCCCTCAAGTGCCTTCAGCGCGGAACCCCGCACCACCGGGATCTTGTCACCGTCAAACTCGTACTTCGTCAGAAGCTCCCGGACCTCCATCTCCACCAGATCCAGAAGCTCCGGGTCATCCACCATGTCCACCTTGTTCATGTAAATGACGATCGACGGCACACCCACCTGCCGCGCCAACAGGATGTGCTCCCGCGTCTGCGGCATCGGTCCGTCGTTCGCTGCCACCACCACGATCGCACCGTCCATCTGCGCCGCACCCGTGATCATGTTCTTAATGTAGTCCGCATGACCGGGGCAATCCACGTGCGCGTAATGCCGGTTCTTCGTCTCGTATTCCACGTGCGCCGTCGCTATCGTGATCCCGCGCGCCTTCTCCTCCGGCGCCTTGTCAATTTCGTCGAACGCCACGAACTTCGCCCACCCGCTCTTCGCCAACACCTTCGTGATCGCTGCCGTCAACGTCGTCTTGCCGTGATCAATGTGACCGATCGTCCCGACGTTCACGTGCGGCTTGTTCCTTACAAATTTCTCCTTCGCCATGACAAAGCTCCTTTGGTTGCCGTCTCCGGCGTCAGAGCCCACGACCGGATTTGAACCGGTGACCTCCTCCTTACCAAGGAGGTGCTCTACCTCCTGAGCTACGTGGGCAGTGCTAGCCTCTCAACTCGTCAGCGCGCTCCCTTGAAACCATGCGCCTTACCCGCCAGGCGGGACCTGAGCGGGAGACGGGAATCGAACCCGCGACCCTCAGCTTGGAAGGCTGATGCTCTACCAATTGAGCTACTCCCGCCAAACGTTCCTCCTCCCGCAACCAAGGCGCTGATGGTGGGAGGTGGATTCGAACCACCGCAGGGCGTTGCCCGGCAGATTTACAGTCTGCTCCCTTTGGCCACTCGGGAATCCCACCATGTCGTTGTATTCCTGGCGGGCCAAAGGCGGAGCTGGCGATGGGACTTGAACCCGCAACATCCTGATTACAAATCAGGTGCTCTGCCAATTGAGCTACGCCAGCAAACATGGCGCCGGCCATGTCCGACGCCGCGCTCCTGTCTCCGCCTTGCCACCTCTCCAATTTCGACCTTCCTTCAACCGCAGCGTACACAGATACACAACCGCCGCTCCGCAAGGCGAGCGGTATGTATAGAAGCGAGTATTGGTATTGTCAAGCAGTATTTGTTCCAAAATCCCGCGCCGACAGGGGGTTGGTTTGAACGTATAAAATCATGTAGTTACAAAACACTAAACTTCACTGGTCTTCTAGAACCAACCTATGGCGATGCTTCCGGCCCGCCCGGACAAGAGCCTCGCCTCCCGGGAAATCCGTTATACCGACAACTTCGTTGTGGTCGCGCAACTGCCGCTCCCCGATCCAGCCACCGCCAGCCTTGAACAGCTTGGCGGCCTCGCCTTTCGAGGACATAAGACCGATCTCGACAAACAGTTCGGTGGCCCGCACCCCGTGCTCGACCCTCTCGCGTGACAGGCGAGTCGTCGGTATGCCGTCCGAAGCGCCATCTGCACCTCCGAACGCGGCGGCCGCTCCGTCCCGCGCCGCCTCAGCAGCCACGGCCCCGTGACAGACCGACGTCGCCTCGAACGCCAGGATCCGCTTGGCCTCCCGTGCCTCCTCGCCCGCAAGCGTTTCGAGCCGGCGCACCTCGTCCATAGGCAGGAAAGTGAAAAGGCGAAGGAATCTACCAACGTCCCGGTCGTCCGTATTGACCCAGTATTGATAATACTCATACGGAGAGGTGAGCTTGGGATCGAGCCAGAGAGCACCCTTGGCCGTCTTCCCCATTTTCGCGCCGGAGGCTGTCTCGAGCAGGGGAAATGTCAACCCATGAGCGTCCACGCCCTCCACGCGGCGGATGAGCTCCGTGCCGGCCACGATATTACCCCACTGGTCGTCGCCGCCCATCTGCAGGCGGCAGCCGTGCCGCTGGAAGAGCACGAGGAAGTCGTAAGCTTGCAGCAGCTGGTAGTTGAACTCGAGGAAGCTCAAACCTTTCTGCAAACGAATGCGGTACGATTCGAAGGACAGCATACGGTTCACCGAGAAGTGCCTCCCAATGTCGCGCAGGAACTCAATATAATTGAGTTTTTCTAGCCAATCTGCGTTATCCACGGCAATGGATTGCCCACCATCGATGTCAAGAAAACGCCCGATCTGGGCCTTGATTGCGTCGAAATTGGATCGGAGATCGTCGCGCGTAAGAATCTGGCGCTGCTCGGTCTTGCCGGACGGATCACCGACGAGGCCGGTCCCTCCCCCCACGAGAGCGATGGGGTGATGACCGGTCCGCTCCATGTGCATGAGCGCCATGATCGGCACGAGGCTCCCGGCATGGAGGCTGCGCGCTGTGGGATCGAAGCCGATGTAGGCGACGACCGGGCCGGCCGAGAACATCCCTCGCACCACTTCGTCAGAGGTGCACTGTTTGAAGAAGCCGCGCTCGCGAAAGATGTCGAACAGGTTGGAACTCTCGTGCGCCATGCGCTCTTTGCCTCCGGAATCTGCACCCACCTATCACGGGACGCGGCGATTCGAAAACCCGCTTCGCGCCGGCCTTGACTCGAAGTGCTTTTCGCTATGACGGAAACGAGATCCCTTACGGGACGATTGGAATGACTACCAGCGGTCCCGACCGCCGCCGCCCGGCCTGCCGCCGCCGCCCGGCCTGCCGCCGCCGCCTGGCCTGCCGCCACCGCCCGGCCTGCCGCCACCGCGCGGGCCTTTGTCTTCAGCTTCATTGACCTTGATGGTGCGGCCGTCCAGGCTCTGGCCGTCCATTTGGGAAATCGCGGCTTGAGCCTCCTCGTCCTGCGCGAAGGTCACGAACCCGAAGCCGCGCGAGCGGCCAGTCTCCCGGTCCGTGATGACCTTCACTTCCGTCATCTCGCCGAACCTCTCGAAGGCCTGACGCAGGCCGTCGTCGGTCGTGTTCCAGCTCAGGCCACCGATAAACAGTTTCTTGGACATGCGCTCTCGTTTCCGTTTCGACCGCGTCACTCTCGGCGCGGCCCGTTGGTTCCGCGGGTCCCCGCGACCCGCCGACCGAAGGCGGCCACAATGACCGCCTCGGGGCTGTAAGTATTAATTTCTACGAACTCGCCTGCGGAAAGTCAATGGATTCTAGTATCCCAGAATCCACCATCAACCCGCGCGGGCAGTCGAGGGCGTTGCCCCGTCGGGGCCGAATCGGCGCCGACGGGGAGGCTGGGGGCTCGCGAGACGTCGTGGGGCGGGAGTCGGGAGTCGCGCTCGCCGAAAAGATGACCGCCGGACCGTCCCGCGGGCAGACCCGTCCCGCGGTTCTCGCTCAGGGACCAGCCATCGTCGTCTCCTCCTCGCGCAACGCGCTCAGCCAGGCGGGGCTTGGGCCAGAGCCCGAATCCGCACCCGCGCTTCGATGATTTCACAGACCACCTCGCGGCGTCCCGACAGCTTCACGATCAGCCTCCGGGCGTGGTTGACGATGCGGCCCACGACGTTGATGAACCCGAAGCGCACGGCCTTGAGCCGGCGGCTCACCCATGTGCCGCCGAGCGCCAGCCGCTTCATCGCCGCGTGGATGTTGAACGCCAGAATCATGAGCTGCCACCACGCCGCGTTCGCGCCGAACAGACCGGACGGCAGCGTGCCGCCGGCTCAGCATGACCACGAACAATGAAGGGAAAGGGAGCGGGAAGGATCAAGGAGAGCGAGGGGAAAGCGCGAGCGCCCCTCGAAAAATTTGATCCAGTCGTTCGAGGGGGCTCGACTCTGGGTTGTGGAAAACCAGAGGCGGAAAGACGTGTCATGAAATCCGGTTCGATGTCAGCTTTTTCGAGTTGCTCCGAGAGATAGACGAGGCGATCGCGGAGGCGGTGCAGGCGGGGAGGTGTCTGTTCTGCGGGGCCCGTCTGGACCGAGCGGACTATTCGCGGAAGCCGCGGGGCGGGGAGTCCGCTTCGAGATCACTCAGGCTGCCTTCCACCGCCGTCACCAGCGCCCGCTCACCCCTCGGTGCCTTTCACCAATCAGACCTTGCTCAAGGTCGGCCCGGAACAACGGCACTGAATAACATTTTCGCATAAGGGGCATATTGCCACAGTCTCGGTTCCGGCAAGAATCGCTCGACGGCACGACTGGCAATAACTTTCGTGTAAAATCATACAAATCGCCTTGCGTTGATATTGGCGGTAGAAACGCTTGCTTTTTCGGTTTCGGGCGATATATCTGACTCGTTTTCCCGGTCGCAAAGCGGATCATGGACAAAGAGAAACACCTCCTCTTCATGAAACAAAAAGAACGATGGTTCGACATCCTCGAGGCATTGACGGGCCGGTTTTCAGGCAGCCAAGACGGGCTGCCTTCGAAAGGAGAACATTATGTCAAAGATTCTGATTGTCGACGATGACCCCGATGTCGTCGATGCGTGCCGTCTCTTCCTGGAGAAGAAGGGGCACTCCGTGTCGGGCTCGCACAACCGCGCCGACGGGATGAAGGCTGTCAAATCCGTCAAGCCGGATCTCATCATCCTTGACGTGATGATGGAGCAGCCGGACGACGGGATCGCCATGGCCCAGGATCTGAGGCGCGAGGGCGTGAAGACGCCGATCCTCATGCTGACCAGCATCGCCAAGGTCACGGGCATGAGCTTCGGCGCAGACAGCGATCTCGTCCCGGTCGACGAGTTCCTCGAGAAGCCCGTGGATCCGGCGACCTTGGTGGCCAAGGTCGGCAAGCTCCTCGGAAAGAAGGAGGGATGACACCATGCTGGTCACCGAACGCGAAAGATTGAGGGACGACATCCAGGCGATGGCGGACAGGATGGGCCGCAAGCGCGACGCGCTCATCCCGATCCTTCAGGAGGTGCAGACGAAGCACCAGCAGATCTCCGACTACGCCATGCAGGTCGTGGCCGACCTGCTCGACATCCACCCGGTCGAGGTCTACAGCGTGGTCTCGTTCTACAGCTTCCTCGACAACAAGCCCAAGGGGCGCTTCGTCGTCCGCCTGTGCCGCACCATCTCGTGCGACATGGCCGGCAAGGAGGCCGTGGCGCGCCAGCTCATGAACGACCTGGGCGTGTGCTTCGGCGAGTCGACCAAGGACGGCAAGTTCACGCTCGATTGGGCCAACTGCATCGGCATGTGCGATCAGGGCCCGGCCCTGCTCGTCAACGAGCAGGTCCACACCAAGGTCACTCCCGAGGGCGTCCACGAGATCCTCGAGGCCTGCCGCAAGACCTTCGGCGTCTATGCGCAGGAGAAGAAGGAGGAGCGCGCATGACCGCCAAGATCACATTCGCGACGATCGAGGCCGGCGCCGGGCTCAAGGCCGCCCTCGGCAAGGGCCGCGCCGACATCATCGGCGAGCTGTCCGCGTCTGGCATCAAAGGCCGCGGCGGGGCGGGCTTCCCGGTGGGCGTGAAGTGGAACCTGTGCGCCGCCGCGCGCGGCGAGAGCAAGTACGTGGTGTGCAACGCCGACGAGGGCGAGCCCGGCACGTTCAAGGACCGCGTCATCCTCATGGAGCACGCGGACCTGGTGTTCGAGGGCATGACCATCGGCGGCTACGCCACCGGCGCCAGGGAGGGCATCGTCTACCTGCGCGGCGAGTACGCGTACATGCGGGCGCACCTCGAGGCGGTCCTGGCCAAGCGGCGCGAGAAGAAGCTTCTCGGCAAGAACGCCGCGGGCAAGCAGGGCTTCGAGTTCGACATCCGCATCCAGATGGGGTCGGGCGCTTACGTGTGCGGCGAGGAGACCGCGCTCATCGAGTCGCTCGAGGGGCACCGCGGCGAGCCGCGCAACCGCCCGCCGTTCCCGGTCGACACGGGCTACATGGGCCGGCCGACCGTGGTCAACAACGTGGAGACCCTGGCGTGGGTGGCCTGCATCATGGCCAAGGGCGCGGGTTGGTTCAAGAGCGTGGGCACCGAGAAGTCAACGGGCCTCAAGCTCTTCAGCGTGTCGGGCGACTGCAAGAACCCGGGCGTCTACGAGTTCCCCATGGGCATCACGATCTCCAAGCTCATGCAGGAGGTCGGCGGCGAGGGCGCCAAGGCCGTGCAGGTGGGCGGCGCCTCGGGCCACTGCGTGCCCGCGGCCGATTTCGGACGGACGATCGCGTTCGAGGACATCTCGACCGGCGGCTCCATCATCGTGTTCGGCAAGGGCCGGGACATGCTGGCCGTGGCCAGGAACTTCCTCGACTTCTTCGTGGAGGAGTCGTGCGGACAGTGCACGCCCTGCCGCGAAGGCAACCACAAGCTGCTCGAGGGTGTCACGATGCTGGCCGAAGGCCGCTGCTCCATGGCGTACCTCAAGGAGCTCATGTCGCTGGGCGAGACCATGCAGCTCGCCTCCAAGTGCGGGCTCGGGCAATCGAGCTCGAACGCGTTCTTGTCGATCGTGAAGAATTTCAAGGACGAGATCATGGGCCGCGCAACCCAAGGCTCACTGACCCATAGGAGACAAGGAGCCGATCATGGCTGACAACAAGAAGAACATCGAGGACGTCTCCCGCGCGCCGGTGAGCCAGAGGGGCCCGGCCATGGAGAGGGTGGCAGAGGGAGAAGGCGGCATCGGGGCCCAGGTCGCGGTGAACATCGACGGGCGGGACGCCAAGGTGCCCATGGGCACCACCATCCTGGACGCCGCCAAGAAGCTCGGGATCCGCATCCCGACGCTGTGCCACCACCCGGACCTGTGCGTGGCCGGCGTGTGCCGCGTGTGCGTGGTGGAGGTGGAGAACCAGCGCACGCTGCAGGCGGCCTGCGCGTATCCCATCACGCAGCCGACCAAGGTGAAGACGCACACGCGCAAGGTGCGCCAGGCGCGTAGGCACGTGGTCGACCTGCTGCTCTCGCAGCACTACGGCGACTGCTATGCGTGCACGCGCAACAACAACTGCGAGTTGCAATCGCTCGCCAAGGAGTACGGCGTCGACTTCTTCCGCTTCGGTCATCCGACCGAGGCGCGCTACGAGAAGGACCTGTCGAGCCACTCCGTGCTGCGCGACATGAACAAGTGCGTCCTGTGCCGGCGCTGCGTGCGCACCTGCATCGACCTTCAGGAGGTGGGCGTGCTCGAGGCGGTGGGCCGCAGTTGCGAGACCAAGATCGCCACGTTCCTCGACAAGCCGCTCGCCGAGGTCGTGTGCATCAACTGCGGGCAGTGCATCAACCGCTGCCCCACGGGCGCCCTGCGCGCCAACGACCCGACCGACGAGGTGTGGGCCGCCATCGACGATCCCAAGAAGCACGTGGTCATCCAGACCGCGCCCGCGCCGCGCGCCGCCATCGGCGAGTGCTTCGGGCTCGAGCCGGGCCACGCGCTCACGTTCGAGATGAACACGGCCCTTCGGATGTGCGGCTTCGACAAGGTGTTCGACACCAACTTCACCGCGGATCTCACGATCCTCGAGGAGGGCACCGAGCTCATCCTGCGCCTCTACAAGGCGCTCGTGCAGAAGGACAGGTCGGTCGCGCTGCCGCAGTTCACGAGCTGCTCGCCGGGCTGGGTCAAGTACATCGAGCACTTCTACCCCGAGTACCTGCCCAACGTGTCGAGCGCCAAGAGCCCGCAGCAGATGTTCGGCGCGATCATCAAGACGTACTACGCGCAGATGCACAAGATCGACCCCAAGGACATCGTCACCGTCGCGCTCATGCCGTGCTCGGCCAAGAAGTTCGAGTGCAACCGGCCCGAGATGATGGACAGCGGGTACAAGGACGTGGACTACGGCCTCACCACCCGCGAGCTCGCCAAGATGATCTCGGAGGCGGGCATCGACCTGCCGACCATCCCCAAGAGCGACTTCGACGATCCGTTCGGCTCGGCCACCGGCTCGGGCGTCATCTTCGGCGCGTCGGGCGGCGTGATGGAAGCCGCGCTGCGCACGGTCATCGAGCTCGTGGTCGGCATCAAGGTCGAGGATCTGTACGCCCACGCGGACATCATCCCGATGCGCGGCTTCGACGGGGTCAAGTACGCCGAGATCAACATCCCGAAGGTGGGCCCGGTGCCCGAGCTGCTCAAGAAGCTCGTGCCGAGCTGGGACTGGCTCAAGGGCGCCACGCTCAAGGTCGGCGTCGCCCACGGGACGGCCAACGCCAAGCGCGTGATGGAGGACATCAAGGCGGGCGGCAAGCTCTCCGAGTGCCACTTCATCGAGTTCATGGGGTGCCCGGGCGGGTGCCTCGGCGGCGGCGGCCAGCCCATCCCCACGAGCCCCGAGATCCGCGCGGCGCGAGCCAAGGCGATCTACGACGAGGACGCGCACTACGAGATCCGCAAGTCGCACGAGAACCCGGTCGTGGCCAAGATCTATAAGGAGTTCCTGACCGAGGGACCGTGCGGCCACCTCTCGCACAAGCTCCTGCACACCCACTACACTCCGCGCGGGAAGTACATCGTCTGAAGCGATCCCGTTCGAGATCGCCCTTGTCACGCTCGCGCTCGTCCCGTAGATTTTATTGATGAGAACGGACACGAGACACACACGCGTCACCACGCTCGTCACAGCCCTGTCACTCCTGACCCTTGCGCCTCCGCTCGCCGCGCAGGAGGCAGCGCCGCAGCCTGCGCAGGGCCGAGCGGCAAAAGGCCCGCCCGTGGAAGACGGGTCCGTAAAAGCCGAGGACGAAAAGGACGGTCACGATTTCGCGTGGTTCTCCGTCGCGCCCGAGGCCGGCTACACGTACTTCGCGCCCGCCACCATCACGGTCCAAGGTGTGGACTTCCACGTGGCCGCGCGCAGCAGCGTGCTCGCGAAGCTGCACCTCGACCTGGGCGGGGACGGGCTCGCGGTGGAGATCGCGCCGCTGTACTCGTGGGAGTCCGGTGGTGGGCGGTTCGGAAACTTCAACTCCGTGGGCGCGGAGCTCACGCTCGCATGGCGCTTCAAGCTGGGAAGCTTCTACCCCGGCCTGGGGGTCGGCTTTCATGGCACGTACATCATGGGCGACGACATCGCGCTCGGCGCCGAGTGCTATGGGCGCCTGCCCGTGGGCTTCACCTGGTACTTCAGCGAGTACGCGGCGCTCGTACTCGAGGTGGGCCTCATGTACGGCGGCACCGGAATCCGCGCCAAGGACATCGTGGTGGACGTGGGCGCCGCGGCGGCGGGCAATGAGACCAAGGAGCAGGCCGCGAACAACGCTCTTGCGTCCAACATCGCGTTCGGCGCCGGGTTCGCCGTTGACGCTGTGCTCGGCATCAGGTTCCCCTGACGCGAGCATTCCATCCACGAGCTCCTCAGGCTCCGCTCTTCGTCTCATCCCTTGTCGGCCGCGGCGGACGCGGACGCCACAGCAACTCGTGGCTCACGCACCTCCACGCCCACACCATCCACTTGACGAGGCTCGCCGCCATCCATAGCGCCCACAGCAGCATGGCCACGCGGAACACCCACAGGGGCAGGCTCAGCACCCACGGTTCGGGCAGCCCAAGGGCCATGCGGTCCACGTACCAGGAGAGCTCGGTGTTCGTGCTGCCGCCGCCGGCCACCTGCATGTCGGGCTGCACGAGGAGCCCCATGTGCACGGCGCCGTACAGGCAGCCGAGCGCGACCAGGGTCCACAGGGCGAGCACCACCTGCAGCCCGTTGTGCACGACGAAGTGCTGAAGCGGGCGCCGCCTGCGCCACGTGAGGGCGAAGAACCACCCCACGATGACAATGGCCGCGGGCGCCGGGATCTGGGTGAGCCCCGCGCCGAGCAGCACCCACTGCCAGGTCTTGAGCGGGCTCGTGGGGATGCGGCCGAGCACGAACGCGGCGAGCAGCACGACGACGAGGTAGCCCCAGAAGAGCACGGCCGGGCCCCACGAGGGGCCGCCCGCGAAAAGCAGCCACCGGTCCTCGGGCAGCACGATGGTCACTCGCGCGTTGACCGCCTCGCCGTTCAGGCTCACGGCAGGCGCCTTCTGACGGGCCGAGATGCCGCCGGGCTGCTGCCAGTCGACGTCGATGGCCTGCGTGCCGGGCTTGAGGGTGATCTCGATGGTGTTGCCGCTTTGGCGCAGGGGGAGCTTCGCCCCGCCCACCGAGAGGTCCTGGACGCGCGCCCCCGGAGGCAGGGCGATCTTCTGGACGCCGCCGCGGCTCGAGCGCACCTGAAGGGCGAGATGGGCCTTTTGCAGTCGCACGCCGGGCCACGCCCGCAGCTCGGCCGAGTCGATGGTCACGGACCGGCCCGCCATCCCCTCGGGACGCCGGAACGCGAGGCTCAAGGACTCGCCGGGCCACGGCCGAAGCTCGGGCTCGAAGCGACCCTCGATCTGGTGACGCACGGGCGTGAGTCCTTTGAACGCGCACTGCCACACGGGGCTGCACTTGAGGATCCAGACCTCGGACCAGGGCTTGCCCGCGGGCGCGTCGAGCTCGAACGACGGACGCTCCTCGAGCGTGGATGACCAGCGCACCTCTTCGTCGTCGCGTCCCATGGACAGCACCACCTCGCGACCCTCCACCTCGAGCTCGGACTCGGTCACGGACTCGCCCGGCAGGAGCGGCACGCGAACGAGCACCGGCGAACCGGTGGGGCTCACGCGGCGCACGGCCGTGTGCACGAGCCACGGGATGCCGATGTCGAGCGTGCGCGTGATCTCGAGCCACGGCGGATAGGACCCCTCCTCCGCCACCCTGACCGCGCCCGCCTCCACGGCGCGCGTGATCTGGATCGAGCTCTCGGCCCGGCCGTCCTCGCGCAGGCCGTCGATGGTGAAGCCCGGGGCCGTGGCCGTGACCCTGTGCGGCGCGTCGCCGAACTGCAAGGTGACCGTGTCGCTCGGGGGCATGGGGCCCACGGCCTCGACCACATGGCGCCCCGCGTCGAGGCGCACGTGGATGAAGCCGTCCTCGCGCAGGGCGAGCGCGGTGGCGCGCCTTCCGTCCACTTTGACCGTGGCCGGGACCCAGTTCTGGGCCGGGCCGGGCAGCCGGAAGCTCGAGGCCTCGCCCGCGTGCGCCTCGGCCACGAGCCTGAGCGACGCGCCCTTCACCTCGATGTCGAGAGCCGGGATCGACACGCAGTCGGGCCGGCACTCGGCGGGCCGCGTGAGCCGGGCCTTCAGGTCTTGGAGCACGGTCTGCTCCGGGGCCTCGGTCGAGAAGGCGGACCAAGGAGAGAGGAGCAGGGCGAGCCCGGTGGTGACGGCCGCGGCCCCGGCGACTGGAGCGGACACCAGCTTCACGTTCGACCACGAGCCGCGCACGAGGCGGTACGCGAGCGCCAGCACGAGCAGCACGCGCAGGAGCGAAAGGATCAGGTTGACGCGCGGGGAGAGGAGCCACAGCCCGATCTCGTGGTCCTTGGTGACCGGACCCGACCAGTTCAGGTTCCATCTGTGCCAGGTCCAGCGCGGCACGCCGGGACCTGTCTGCACCACGGCCTTGGGATCTTGCTGCAAGGCCGTCTGGTAGCGCATCTTGCCGCCGAGGCGCCCCTCCCCTCTGCCCCATCCCGATCCGGGCCTCGTGGAGATCACGCCCACGTCCAGGCTCTGCGCCGCCTGCTGGGCCATCCGGCCATCCGACTCCGACTCCGCGGCCTTTTGTTCCTTGCCCTTGGCCGGGGCCTGCACGGGCATGGGCTCCAACGGGGGCGCGGACGCCGCCCTCTCGGCCATGCCCATGGGGCCGAAGCCGAACGCGTCGCCGGACTCCTCGATCTGCGGGAAGAGCCCCGTGCGCACCTGGCCCACGGAGAACGGCACCACCGCGACGGCGAGCGCGATCGCGGAGAGCCACCACCATGCGCGGTTCGCGAGCTTGATGCGGCCCTCGGGCAGCACGCGCAGGAGCCCCATGGCCGCGAGCAGGGACAGCCACTCGTAGAACGGCGCGCCGTCCTCGTTGTGGCACAGGGCCAGCATGACGAGCGTGAGGGCGCCCCAGGGCCAGCCGGCGAGCTTGCCCACGGCGAGCGACAGGAGCAGCACGAAGAAGAAGCTGAACAGGGTCCACTCCGCGACCCACGTGCCCGGAAGCTCGTCCACGCCCGAGGCCGTGAGCAGGGTCCAGCCCGGCGGCAGGTGCAGCGTGGCCGAAAGAGACTGGACGTCCTGCGACCAGGCCACGGCCGGCACGTCGCGCGCACGGCCCTCAACTCGCCACTCGGCCTGCATGGCGACCGCGCCCCGGCGCAGCTCCACGCCCGCGAGCCCTGACGAGGGATTGCGCGTGATGAGCTGGTCCGCGCCATCCACGGACACGTGACCGAGCGCGCCGGGCTTGCCGAGATCGAGGCGCGACGCGCGGCTCAAGGAGCCCGACAGGTTGTCGCGCACCGTGAAGCCCTTGCCCGAGAGGTCCATCCACATCTCGCGGCGCAGCTCGAGCTTGTCCGGGGGCGGGTCGGGCTCCCCGCGCCTCGTCGTGGCGACAGTGAGCTTCGCGCCGCCCGAGAGCAGGAACGCGGGCAGCTTGCGCCACTCCTCGGAGATGCCGGTGCGCGACGGATCCACGCCGGGCGGCCCGGAAAGAGCCGCCTGCCTGAAGACCTCGTTGGCCTCGAAGACCCACGTCTCCTCGGCCGGCCAGGGCGGGTCCTTGCGCGGCGCGACGAGCGTCTCGGGCGAGCCGTCGGTGCGCGCCAGGATCTCGATGGAGTGCGTGCCTGCCCGCACCTGCACCCGGAGAGCGCCCTCCTTGTCGAGGCGCGCGGGCACGTTCGCGGTGAGGGACATGGGGATCGTGCCCTCGAGGAGCACGCGGCCCAGGTTCTGCTCGCGCGCCTTGCCCGCGGCCCGCAGCACGATGCGCGTGGTCACGAGGAGCGGGATGCCGTCGGCGACCTTGCGCGAAACCTCGAGGTCGAGCCGCTCGCCCTCCTGCCCGGCCCGCGCGGCGTTCTGGAGCCACAGGAGCCCGTCCGCGTCGCGCCTGGGAAACGGCATCGGCACGCGGTCGACGGTGAGACCGATGCGCGCCGTGGCCGCCGGGATGCGGATGCCCTCGGGCCGCTTGGCCCACGGGAGTCGTCCCGCGACGCGGTGCTCTCCGGGCGCGAGCATCACGGCGGGCCGGCCCTCGCGCGCGAGCACGGCCGCGGGCTTGCCGTCCACGGTCACGCCCTGCGGCCACAGCGTGGGATCGCCCGGGAGCTCGAGGAACATGGCCATGTCCACGTGCGCGTCCTGCGAGAACGCGGCGCCGTCCGCCTCCACGGAGAGGACGAGCTCGCCGGGCCACAGGCACGCCGCCGCACCGGCCACAACAGGGCAGGCGTGCTCCGGCACCTCGTCGAGCACCCACGGCACCCACGGCGCGAGCCCGGGCGGCAGAGCGCGCGGGTCGAGCGGGCCGGCGACGGCGGGCCCGGCGCACAGCGAAAGCGCGAGGGCCGAAAGTGCGATCCGGAATGCGGTGTTGCGTGGCGACATGTCATCCTCCGACGCGGTTTGTCTTCGGTTCCGCGAAGAGACGTTTCTGATGATGCTGCCGAGGATATCACGCCGGTCGCCCGCAGGCACGCGTGGCGTCGTCGTCCTTAGGAAAGCATTTTTCAGGGGTGGGAGCCGAAGGAAGCGCCGGACCGAGGCTATTCGTCCGGGCCGAACACGGGCGTCCATTCCATGCCGTCATGGCGCCAGATCTCGGGTTGCCACGACGTGATGGGGTAGCCGTACCCGTAGCCCCCGGCCGCATAGAACTCCGTGGCGGAGCAACCGTGGATATCCTGCACAAAGGCCTCGCCGACGGGGCTCAAGGGATCGAGCTCCGTCCACTGCGTTCCGTCGAAATGGTAGAGCTCGGGAGCGCTGCTGACTGTATAGACGTTTTCGGCCGAGGAGCCCCACAACGAGAGGAAGGGCCCCTCCGACACGCAAGTATTCTTGAAAACCTCCTTCCACGCCAACCCGTCGAAGTGCGCGATGCTGACCCCCCAGCAATCCTCGAACGGATTCAATTCATTGTCGCCCGCGATGTAGACGTCGCCGGGCGAAGCTCCCCACACCGCATGCTGGGGAAAGTACCGGGGAGACGGCGAAGGGTCCGGATTCGGCGGTACGTCTTCAAGATAGCTCCAGCTCGATCCGTCGTAGTGCAGGACCACGCCGTCGTCGGTTGGCTCGCCGACCGCGTAGACGTCGCTGGATGAGCTTCCCCAGACTCCGCTCAGATTCGACACGGTTCCGCTCCCCATGGGCGTCCACTGTTCGCCGTCGAAGCGGACGATGGTCCCCTCTTTGCCGACCGCGAAGACTTCGCCGTCGGCCACTCCCCACACGTCGACGAGATCTACCCCGGTGGGGCTGCTCATAAACTGCCAGCCGTCCCCGTCGAACCGAATGAGCGTGCCGCCGCGGCCGACCGCGAAAACGTTGTCGTGCGAGTTGCCCCAGAGTCCCGACAAGAATTCCTTGGTCGGGCTCTCCATCCAGGTCCAGTCGAGGCCGTCGTAGTGAAGGATCTTCCCGTTCGTGCCCACGGCGAAGACGTCGCCAGAGGCAACGGCGAAGATCGCGTCGAGGTAGTCGCCGTTCGGCACGGTCGACCCGGTATCCGTGTCGCCGTCGGTGCCAGAGTCCATGTCACCATCTGCCCCCGCGTCCTTGCAGGTATTAAAGTTCCGCTCGTTGTCGCACCCGGCGACAAATCCGAGCAGCCCGGCCACAAGCAAACCAATCAGCCGCCCTCGAGTCTTCATGAAGTTCCTCCCGCCGAGGTCTTCAGTATATCACGGACACGCAGAACCCCGAGCCTTCACAAGTTTCCCTTGTTTTGGCCGGGGCGAGAAAATATCATGATTCGCATATGGGAAAGGTCGACTACTCGGGGCAGACCCTCGACGGAAGGTACCGTCTCGTCAAGATCCTGGGCCAGGGCGGCATGGGCGCCGTGTACCTGGGCCAGCACATCGTGATCGGGCGGCAGGTCGCCATCAAGTTCCTGCACGCCGAGTTCGCCTCGAACCCGGACGTGGTGAAGCGCTTCTACCGGGAGGCGCAGGCCGCGGCGGCCATCCGGCAACGCAACATCATCGAGGTCATGGACGTGGGCGTCTCGCCCTGGAACGAGCCCTACCTCGTCATGGAGTACCTGGAGGGCGAGAGCCTGGCGTCCATGCTCGAGCGCGCGGGCCCGGTGGATCTGGCCGTGGCGTGCGGGGTGGCCGAGCCGGCCCTGCTCGCGCTTGCCGCGGCCCACGCGCAGGGCATCGTGCACCGCGATCTCAAGCCCGAGAACATCTTCCTCACCTGCCGCACGGGCGAGCCGCCCGTGGTCAAGCTGATCGACTTCGGCGTGTCCAAGTTCACGAAGAGCACCGACGCCACGCGCCTCACGCAGACGGGCTCCCTGCTCGGCACGCCCGCGTACATGTCGCCGGAGCAGGCGCGCGGCTCGGCCGACGTGGACCACCGCAGCGACCTGTATTCCATGGGCGTGATCCTGTACCAGATGCTGACCGGACGCCTGCCGTACCAGGGCGCCAACTACAACGAGCTCCTCATCAACCTCCTCACCCAGGACCCCACGCCGCCCCACGAGACGAATCCGGGCTTCCCGGCCGAGGCCGGCCCGTTGATCAAGCGCGCCATGGCCAAGAGCGCCGGCGATCGCTATCAGACGGCGCACGAGATGATCGAGGCGCTCAAGGGACTCAGGGACTTTGCGCACCGCGAGGAGAAGCTCTCGGTGCTGGCCTCGGGCATCGAGCGCAAGAGCTACGCGAGCGGCGACCTGGGGAGCCACGCGGAGTTCGCGAGCAGCGGCGGAGTGGCGGCCGACATCCTGTCCCAGGTGGTGCGCCAGGGCACCCCGGGGAGCTGGACAGGCACGTCCGAGCAGCTTCCCGCGAAGCGCACGGCCCTCTACGTGGCCATCGCCGGCGCCGCGGTTCTCGTCGTCGTGGGGATCGTGGCGGGCGTGCTCCTCCTCGGCCGCGGGTCGGGAGCCGCGGCCGCGAGGCCCACTGTCGCGCCCCTGGCCGCGCCGGTCACGCCCGCGGACCCGGTTCCGGCCGCGCCCGTCCTCGCACCCCAGTTGAACGAAGGCGTGCTCGTCACCGTGAAGGGCGCGCCCGCGGGAGCCAAGATCTTTTACGACGACGCCGAGGTGCCGGAGAATCCATTCCGCGTCAAACGCGCGCAGACCCTGGTCTCGGTGCGCGTCGAGGCGCCCGGATTCGAGAAGATGAAGGTGTCCATCGTCCCGTCCGAGGACCGCACGATCGAGGCCGCGCTCAAGCCCCTCTCGGCCAAGGTCTCCTTCGGCGGCAAGGCCTCCGGTGGCGGCAAACCGTCCGGCCCGTCTGGCATCAAGAAGGGCGGCAAGGGCACCGAGATGGCCGTGGACTTCGATGCGCCGCCCAAACAGGCCAAGAAGAAGCTCGGAAAGGGAGGCCGCGGGACCGAGATGGCCGTGGATTTCGAGTAGATGACGAAAGGATACGTCATGCGAACCGCCGTGTTGATGGTTGCGCTGGGCATGTGCCTGCTCGCCTGCCCGCAGCCCGCCCGGGCCGGGGACAAAGCCGGGGACAAGGCCTCGGCGCAGAAGCACTTCCAGACCGGGCTCGCCCTCATGAAGGCGGAGGACTTCGCCGGCGCGTCCGCGGAGTTCGAGACGTCGGTCTCGCTCTTCCCCACCAAGACGGGCCTGTTCAATCTGGCCAACTGCTACAAGGCGCTCCACCGCTACAGCAAGGCCCTGGACGCGCTCGAGAAGCTCGACGAGAAGTTCGGGGAAGACCTCGATGACGAGATGAAGGGATCGGTCAAGCGCCAGGAGAACGAGATCCGGGCCCTCATCGCGGACGTGGAGATCGCGGTGAAGCAGACCGGCGCCGTCATCAAGGTCGACGGCCGCGAGGTGGGCGCAAGCCCGCTCGCGGAGGCTGTTGTCGTGGGGCCGGGCGAGCACGCCATCGAAGTGTCCCTCGACGGTTACGAAGCGGTCTCGCGCAAGATCACCCTCGTTTCCGGGGCCAAGGCCAAGGAGTCTTTCGACCTCGAACCGTCGCGCGTGCAGCTCACCGTCACGGCCAAGCCCGACGGCGCCGTGGTCACGGTCGACGGCAAGAAACAGGGTGAGACCCCGCTCAAGGAACCGTTGCGGCTCGCGCCGGGCAAGCACACGGTGCGGATCTCCAGGGACGGCTACGCGGACGCGGAGCGCGAGGTGACGCTCGAGCCCAAGGAGAACATGGCCCTCGACCTCACCCTCGACGAGGCGACACAGGCGGCGGCGGTCGTCCCGGCGGCCGGGCCCGAGAACAAGCCCGCGGCCGGGCCCGCGACACCCTCGCCCCCGAAGGCCGAGCAGGAATCCGGCAACAAGCCGTCGATCCTGTTCTGGACCGGTCTCGGACTGACCGCGGCGACCGGGATCGCGGCCGGGACGTTCTGGATCCTGGCCGACACGAGCTACGACTCCTTCACCAAGTCCCGCGAGGACTACCGCGACGGAAAGATCGACGCGGACAACTCCAAGCTCAAGAACGCCAAGGAGTTCACGGATCTGTACGGCAAGATCGCGCTCGGCACGGGCATCGCGGCCGGCGCGCTGGCGCTCGGGACCGCGATTGTGCTCGTGCTCGACATGACCGGAGAAGAGTCCGGAAACGCCCAGGCCTCAGTCGTGCCCGGCGGCGTCGTGGTGAGGTTCTAGCCATGAAACAATATCTATCCATCGGTCTTCAAGCGTCTTGGGCCGCATGCGCGGCGACGGCTCTGCTTGTCGCCGGGTGCTACGATCTGAGCCTCGGCTCGGTGAGGGACACCGGATCGGACAACGACACTGGCTCTGACAGTGACTCCGACGGCGACTCCGATTCCGACAGCGATTCCGACTCCGACTCCGACAGCGACTCCGACTCCGACAGCGACTCGGACTCCGACTCCGACTCGGATTCCGGCTCCGACACGGATTCCGGCTCCGACACGGAAACGGGCACTGCGCCGTGGGTCGGCGCGCCGTGCACGCAGTCGAACCCGGATCCCTGCCCGGAACTGACCGGCGTGACCGATTCATTCTGCTTCATGTGGTCCGGGGCTTCCGGCGGCATCTGCACGAAGAAATGCACGCCCGCCACGGACAGCAATCCAGTGGACGGATGCGGCATCGACGGGGTCGTGTGCATGGATATCTCGGGATTGACGTCCGACACCGCGGACGACGCGTCAGGCTACGGGCTCTGTGTGGAGAAGTGCGTGCCCTCGACGTCCGGCAGCGAGTGCCGGGCCGGTTACGTCAAGTGCGATCCTCAATCGTGGTCGTTCGAGGCCCATTTCGCAACCTGCCTGCTTACCAAATGCCAAACAAACGCGGATTGCGGGCTCGGAGGAAAGGACTGCACGACGGACTCCACGGTGTGCGACACGCCGAACGGCGAGGCATGCGAGGACCAGGGCGACGGCACGAAGCTCTGTGTGAGCTACGGCACGTGCGACACGCTCACCGGCCGCTGCTCCTGGGCCGGCAACCCCGACGCCGAGATCGGGGATCCGTGCGAGTTCAACTCGCAGTGCGGCGACAACATGATCTGCTTCGAGGAGTCCAAGGATGCGGAGAGCAAGGCGCTCCTGCGCAACGGCATGTGCACGAAGACGGGCTGCGGGGCCGCGAGCCAGACGGCTCCCAACGGCTCCGGCTCGACCGAGCAGGCGATCATCGATCGCTACGGGTGCACCTCGTCGGGGGTCTGCAACAGGGCCTTCTACGGAGGCGGCCTGTGCTTCAGGAGCTGCCTCCCGAACAATCCCACCTCCTGCCGCCAGCCGGCGTGGGGCGGCGGCACGGTGCTCGACCAGAACGGCGATTATGATTGTTACGACAAGAGCGGGTGGACATACGGAATCAACGCGGACGGAGGATCGGGCGCGGGAAAGAAAATAAAGGTTATCGACGGTCCGTATTGCTTCTGGGTCTCGTCCCAGAATTATGGGAAGTGCCAGGTCTACGACGGGACGCTCGAGCTCGCGGACGACTGCACCGCCTCGACCGCATCGCGTTGCTTCACGTGCGACGAGTACTATGGACAGAACAGCGGCGGGACGAGCTGGGGCATGCAGATGATGTGCCGCAACCCGGTCACCGGCGCGGCCCAGAGCGACGGCTACTGTCTCGACAGCACGACCTCCGGCCAGACGGGATCGTGGTGACACGGGCTCGAGCACCGGCGAGATGACCCAAACGATTGCAAAAAGGAGGGGCTGACATGAAATCAAAGAAAATCTTCAATGGTGGAGTGCTGTGGGCCGCGGGGTTGGCGGCGACCTTCATGTCCGGGTGTTACATCACGCACGACGGCTCGGACGACGACACCACAACAGATACCAATGGTGGAGGCTGCCAGACCGACGAATGGGCGTGCAGCAGCGGCTTGTGCATCGACGCGGCTTCCCGTTGCAACGGGATCGTCGACTGTCCCACCGGCGACGACGAGACAGGCTGCGACACGGGCGGCGGCGACACGGACTCCGATTCCGACTCCGATACGGATACGGACGGCGATGCGGATACGGATGGCGATACGGATACCGATTCCGATTCCGACACGGATACGGACACAACGACGGACACAACGACGGACACAACGACAGACACGAGCGCCGGCGATTGGGTGGGCTCGCCGTGCGACGTCCCGGACGGGGGAGCGGATCCCTGCCCCGACCTCACCGGCGTGGCCGAGTCGGCGTGCTTCTCTTGGTCCGGGGCTCCGGGCGGATTCTGCTCGATGCAGTGCACGCCCGCCACGAGCGACAACCCGGTGGACGGGTGCGGCATGACCGGCGTCGTCTGCACGGATATCTCGCCGCTGACCGGCAGCACCGACGACGACGCGACCGGCTTCGACATCTGCGTCGAAAAATGCGTGCCGTCCACCACGGGCGCAGAGTGCAAGGCCTCGTACATCCGGTGCGATCCGCAATCCTGGTCGTTCGAGGCCATGTTCAGCACGTGCCTCCTTTCCAAGTGCCAGGGTGACGCGGATTGCGGGCTCGGAGGGAAGGACTGCACGACGGGCTCCGCAGTGTGCGACACCCCGAACGGCGAGACCTGCGAGGATCAGGGCGACGGCACGAAGCAGTGCGTCTCCTATGGGGTCTGCGACGTCGTCACCGGCCGCTGCTCCTGGACCGGCGACCCCAATGCCAAGATCGGGGATCCTTGCGAGTTCAACTCGGAGTGCGGCGACAACATGATCTGCCTCGACGAGATGGTGGACACGAACGGCAAGACGGTTCCCGCGAACGGGGTGTGCCTGAAGCAGGGCTGCGCCGTGGCCAACCAGTCGTCCCCAAACAACTCCCACTCCACGGAGCAGGCGATCATTGATCGCTATGACTGCACCGCGTTCGGCGAGTGCCACATCGGGTGGATGGGCGGCGGCTTCTGCCTGCGCCGCTGCCTGCCGGACGGCAGCAACCCCTCGTTCACCTGTCGCCAGGCGGCGTGGGACACCGAAACGGTCCTCGATGGCGACGGCGATTACGACTGTTACGATCAGAGCAGCTTTGCTTACAGCATCCTGGCGGGCGGGGGCCAGTACCCGGTCGTGGCGGGTCCGTTCTGCCAGTGGATCTCAGAGGGCGCGATGGCGAAATGCGGCCTTTACGGCGGCCTGGAGATCGCAAGCGATTGCACGGGCTCGACGGCTCCGACCTGCCGGACCTGCGACGAGTCCTTCGGCCGCAAGAACAGCGGCACGAGCTGGGGCATGGACATGATCTGCCGCGACCCGGTCACGGGTCAGCCGGCGGCCGACGGCTACTGTCTCGACGGCACGACCTCCGGACCGACCGCGGTCTGGGATGCGGACTCGGGCATCTAGGCAACAGAGGATCCCCCCAGGTGACCACATTCACGAGCGCCCTGCCCTGCCTGACCGCCGACGTGCCGCCGGTCGGCGCGGCCATCCGCCGTCACCTCGCCGACTTCGAGGTCGACGAGATCCCGGCCTATCTGCCGAGCGGGGACGGAGATCACGTCTACTTCCGCATCGAGAAGAGCGGGCTCGCCACGTCGCGGGCCGTGCGCGAGATCGCCCGGGCGCTCGGCGCGGCGCCGCGCGACGTCGGGTTCGCGGGACAGAAGGACGCGGGCGGGGTCACACGGCAGACGCTCAGCCTGGAGCACGTCGATCCGGATCGGGTGCGCGCGCTCGACCTGCCCCGGATCCGGGTGCTCGAGGTGAGCCGCCACCGCAACAAGCTTCGCATGGGGCATCTCAAGGGAAACCGGTTCAGGCTCCTGCTTCGCGAGGTCGCTCCGGATCGCGTCGGCGATATCCGGACCGTCCTCGCCCTGCTCGGCTCGCGGGGCGCGCCCAACTACTTCGGCGATCAGCGCTTCGGCCTGCGAGGCGACACGGGAGAGACGGGCCGAGCCCTGCTCGCGGGCGACTTCGGCGCCGCGGCAGAGATCGTGGCCGGTCGGCCCGGCGATGCGGATTCGGGCCCGGTTCTCGAGGCACGAACGCTCTTCGCCCGGGGCGCGTTCGAAGAGGCGGCCCGGGCATGGCCGCGCGGGTTCGACGAAGCGCGAAGGGTTTGTCTGGCCATGCTCCGGTTCCGGGGCGACCCCAGACGGGCGATGATGTCCCTCGACAGGCGCGCGCTCGGTTTCTACGTGTCCGCGTTCCAGTCGCAGGTCTTCAACGCCGTGGTGGCGGCACGCGTGCGTGGGCTCGACCGCGTGATGCAAGGCGATCTGGCCTGGAAGCACGACTCGGGCGCGGTGTTCCGCGTGGACGATCCGGCCGCGGAGCAGCAGAGGACCGATGCCTTCGAGATCTCGCCGACCGGTCCGCTTTTTGGGCCGCGCATGACCGAGCCCCGGGATGAGCCCGCGCGCATGGAAGACGATGCGCTCGCTTCCGCCGGGGTGGATCGTCGCGCGTTCGAGGCCAAGGGACCGCTCTCGTGCCCCGGGGGCCGGCGCCCCTTGCGCTTCCGTCCCGAGGGTGCCGAGGTCGAGCCCGGCTCGGACGAGCACGGTCCGTTCCTGGAGCTGCGTTTCACCTTGTCCCCGGGGTGCTACGCCACCGCGATCCTGCGCGAGATCGGCAAGGACCGGCTCCAGGAGGACGATCCCATCGCGACCCGCAGCCGTCCGTAGCAACACGTCTACGAAACGCGGCCGACGTCCAGGACGCGGCGCACGCTGTCCGCGAGCGCCTGCACCGAGAACGGCTTTTGCACGAAGCCCGCCCCGGCGCCGGGCACGCCCTCCCCGGCCACCACGTCGTCCGGATAGCCGGACATGAAGAGGACCTTCATCCCCGGCCTCGTCTCGGCCAGCCGGTCGTGCAGCTCGCGCCCGTTCATGCGGGGCATGACCACGTCCGTGAGCAGGAGGTGGATCTCGCCCGCGAACGCGCCCGAGATCGCGAGCGCCTCGGCCGCGCTTCCCGCGTCCATGACCCTGTAGCCGTGGTCCTCCAGGATCTCGCAGGCCATCTTGCGCACGGCCTCCTCGTCCTCGACCACCAGGACGGTCTCGGTCCCGTCGGCCGAAGACGGAGCCAACGACGGAACGCGCGCCTGCTCGGGCTCCACGACCCGCGGCAGGACGACCCGAAACGACGTGCCCCGGCCCGGCTCGCTCGCAACCGAGACGCGTCCGCCGTGCTGGGTCACAATCCCGTACACGGTGGCGAGGCCCAGGCCCGACCGCTCGCCCCGATCCTTGGTGGTGAAGAACGGCTCGAAGATGTGGGCCAGGGTCTCGGCGTCCATGCCCGAGCCCGTGTCCGAGACGGCCAGCACGACCGAGTCGTCCGGCGCGGCTTCGCGCGCGGTCTCGATGAGCACCATACCGCCCGCCGGCGTGGCGTCGCTCGCGTTGAGCACCAGGTTGGTCAGGATCTGCCTGAGCTGCGTCTCGTCCGCCCGCGCGTGGCCCGCGTCGCCGCCGAGCCGCAGGGAAAAGCCCAGGTCCTCGCGGATCATGCGGCGCAGCATCCTCTCCGAGTCGGACACGACCCGGTTCACGTCGACGACGGCCAGGTTGAGCACCTGCTTGCGGCCGAACGCGAGGAGCTGGCGCGTCAGGTCCGCGGCGTGCTCGGCCGACTCCCGGATCTGCTCGAGAAAGGCGCGGACCTCGTCCGGCACGTCCTTGCGGCGCAGGGCGATCTCCGCGTAGCCGACGACCGGCGTGAGCTGGTTGTTGAGGTCGTGCGCCACGCCGCCCGCGAGCCGGCCGATGGCCTCCATCTTCTGCGCCTGCCTGAGCTGCTCCTCCAGGTGGGCCCGCTCCTGCTTGACCTGCGCGACCTCGATGATCTCGCTCGACAGGTAATAGGTCATGAGCAGGACCATGCCCATGTAGCCGTATTCCATGAGGTAGACGAAACTGTAGACCCCGGCGTTGACGCAGGTGTCGTTGGCCACCGCCGCGAAGAAGCACGACATGATCGCGAGCAGCGAGAACGCCCGCCGCTCTCCCTCGAGGCGAAGGCGGAGCGACGCCACAAATACGTACAAGAAGGCCACCAGGGATACGCCCCCCTGGACCGTCGCCAGCGGTCCGGTGACGACCTCCTGGTAGGTCACCGTGAGGCCGAACGGCAGGTCGACGCGCTTCACGAGCGGCTGCGGGACGCGCCAGGTCAGCGCGCTGCGGTCGAGGGCCTGGGCGAGCGCCAGGATGGCGAAGACCGCCGTCACCACCCACTTGAAGGCGCGCGGGATGCTCCCGAGATACTCGGACGCGAACCAGACGAACGCGACGGCCATCACGGCCAGCGACGTGAGCTGCCAGCGCTGCCACACGGCGCCCTCGGCCGGCGACCCGGCGCTGTACAGGAGGGCGCAGAACGTGTCGTAGCAGCCCACGGAGAGGCAGGTCAGGGCAAAGGCCAGATCCTCGCGGCGCGTGCCCCTTCGAAAGTAGAGCAGGAGGAAGTACGCCCCCACGAAGAACGTGATCCCGGCCATGACCACGGCCGGTATCGACTGGGTCAGCATGCGCCATTGTTTTCGAACCGCGTCCGAAATGCAAACGATTCTGGGTCCACGAGACGCTTGCGGCCGCGGGCGCTTCCTGCCATCGTCCTTCCGAGTCGCGGGAATACCCGGCCGAGCCCAGTGTTGGTGTCGCTGAGCAGAAGGACGGTGAAGCATGTTTCTGAGGTTCGCGCGCAAGACCATGGTCCGGGATCTGCGTGAGGGCGGCGAGCTCGTGGTGGAGGGCAAGGTGGCGGTCGAGCGCCCGCTCACGCTGCCGGGCAGCGCCACGAAGTGCGTCTACTACGACATCCTCAACGAGGCGTTCGAGACGGGTGCGCGCGGCCGGGGCCGCAAGATGTGGGTGCCCAAGCACGCGGAGCAGAAGATCACGGGCTTCTTCGTGGACGACGGCACGGGCCGCGTGTGGGTGGCCGCCGAGACGGCAACGGCCGACGTGCGGGGCGGCAAGACCGAGCTCGGCGTGATCGGGAAGAAGGGCAACGCCCGCTACGTCGCCCGGCTCGTGCAGGAGGGCTTCGTGGTGCGGGTCAAGGGGCTCGCGGACAAGGCCCGCGCGGCCGAGCCGGGCGAGATCGTCCTGCGCCCGGGCGCCAAGGGCAGGATCATCGTCCTCGTCAAGAAGATCTAGGGCGCCACGCCCGAGGCGGCCACGAACTCCCGCACCACCGGATCGTCGCTCCCGAAAAGCTCGCGCGGCAGGCACGTGGTCCGGATGCGGCCGGCGTGGAGCAGGCTGACGCGGTCGCCCACGCCGAGGCACGTGGCCATGTCGTGCGTGATGACGAGGGAGGTCACGCCGAACTTCTCGGCCGTGGTGAGGATGAGCCGGTCCACGTTGCGCGCGGCCAGAGGATCGAGGCCGGCCGTGGGCTCGTCGTAGATGAGGATCTCGGGCTCGGTGACCACGGCGCGCGCCACGCCCACGCGCTTCTTCATGCCTCCCGAGATGTCGCCGGGAAAACGCTCAGCCGCGTCGGCCACGCCCAGGACGGTGAGCTTGTCCATGGCCCGGTCGCGGATCTCGCGCCGACTCAAGCCCCCGCGCTCCCGAAGCGGGAAGGCCACGTTGTCGAACACGCTCATCGAGTCGAACAGGGCCGAGCCCTGGAACACCATGCCGAAGCGGAGGCGCACGGCGTTGAGCTTGAGATCGCCCAAGGTCGTGATGTCCTCGCCGTCGAGCAGCACGGCCCCGCTGTCCGGGCGCTCGAGCACGAGCAGGTGCCGCATGAGCACTGTCTTGCCCGCGCCCGAGCCGCCGATGATCACGTTGATGCGGCCGCGCAAGGCGTCGAAGGTCACCCCGCGCAGCACATGGTTCTCCCCGTAGCTCTTGTGCAGGTCGCGCGCGGCCACGAGGACGCTCTGCTGCTCGGCGTTCACGACCATGCCCCGGATGGTCATGCGACGCGCGCGCGAAGTCAAGGAGCGGCCCGGCCCATGACGATTGTCATTTGGGAACGGGGTGATAAGGGATAGAGGTCGCTTGGCTCGGGGAAGCGGCCGGGGGCGAAAAGAGAGCGCGCCGATGACGATCTACCGGCCCACCAGCAACCTGCTCATGATCGTGGGCAACTACGGCTCGGGCAAGACGGAGGTGGCCGTCAACGTCGCCGTGCAGATGGCCGACGAGGGCCGGCGGGTGGACGTGGCCGACCTCGACATCGTGAACCCCTACTTCCGCTGCCGCGAGGCGCGCGAGCTCATGGAGCGCCGCGGCATCCGCGTGGTGATGCCGCCCGGGGCGCAGGCGTGGGCCGACCTGCCCATCGTGCTGCCCGAGATCAAGGGCATGCTGCACCCCGAGGGCGATCGCATCTCCCTGTTCGACGTGGGCGGCGATGACGTGGGCGCCAAGCTGCTCTCGTCATTCGTGGAGGCGCTCAAGGGGCGCACGTACTCCCTGCTCCAGGTGGTGAACTCGCGACGTCCCTTCACCGACACGGTCGAAGGGTGCCTCAAGATGAAGCGCGACATCGAGGCGGCGTCGCGCCTCAAGGTCACGGGCCTCGTCGCGAACTCGCACCTCGTCGCCGAGACCACGGTCGAGGTGATCCTCGAGGGATGGAGGCTCGCCAGAAGCGTGTCCGAGGCCTCGGGCGTGCCCGTGGAATTCGTCACGGCCATGGGCGATCTGGCCGACGATCCGGCCCTGAAAACGGTTCAGGCGCCCGTCCTGCGGCTCACGCGGATCATGCTCCCTCCGTGGTTGCGCCCGGCTGAAAAAAAAGATAGTGCCAACCCTGAAAAGAGCGCGCCGGCCGAACGGGCCCGGCCCATCTTCCGGCCGTAAGGAGTGTGAGGATGCCCAAGATCCAGATCATGATGGAGCGCTGCAAGGGATGCGAACGGTGCAACGACGCCTGCCCGCAGGGGATCGTCAAGATGTCCAAGGATCTCAACGCCAAGGGGTACAACTACGCGAGCGTCGTCGAGCCGTCGCGCTGCATCGGCTGCCGGCTGTGCGCGATCTCGTGCCCGGACGTGGCCATCGAGGTGTTCATCGAGGGCGCGCAGTACGAGTTCTTCGCGTACTAGGAGGAATCCGCACATGGCGAAAGTGCTCATGAAAGGGAACGAGGCCATCGGCGAGGCCGCCATCCGCGCGGGCTGCGTCCACTTCTTCGGCTATCCCATCACGCCCCAGAGCGAGGTGCCCGAGTACCTGGCCAAGCGGCTGCCCGAGGTGGGCGGGCGCTTCGTGCAGGCCGAGAGCGAGGTGGCGGCGAGCAACATGATCTACGGCGCGGCTGGCGTGGGCATGCGCGTGCTCACCACGTCCTCGTCGCCGGGCATCAGCCTCATGGCCGAGGCGCTCTCCTACATCGCGGCCTGCGAGTTGCCGGTGGTGCTCGTCAACATCATGCGCGCGGGCCCGGGCCTCGGCGGCATCCTGCCCTCCCAGGGCGATTACCTGCAGGCCACCAAGGGCACGGCCCACGGCGACTTCGACCTCATCGTGCTCGCCCCGGACTCGGTCCAGGAGGCGGTGCGCCTCGTCATCAGCGCCTTCGAGCTCGCGGAGAAGTACCGCAACCCGGTCATGGTCATCGGCGACGGGATGATCGGCCAGATGATGGAGCCGGTGGAGTTCCCGGACGAGGTGAAGGGTCCCCCGCTCGATCCGGGCGACTGGGCGCTCACGGGGTGCGCCGGCCGCGAGAAGCGCATCATCAACTCGCTGTATCTCGACCCGGACTTCGCCGACCGGCACAACCGCAAGCTGAAGGCCAAGTTCGAGCGCATCCGCGAGGCCGAGCAGAGGTGGGAGGCCTACAACTGCGACGGGCCTTGCGACCTGCTCGTGGTGTCGTTCGGAATGATGTCCCGCATCTGCAAGACGGCCATCGAGGAGCTGAAGGCGGAGGGCTTCAAGATCGGGCTCTTCCGCCCCATCACGCTCAAGCCTTACCCCTACGAGGCCCTGCGCAAGGCCGCCGACAAGGCCAAGCGGATCATCTCGATCGAGATGAACATGGGCCAGATGATCGAGGACGTGAAGCTCGCCGCCCTGGGGACGAAACCCATCGACTTTTTCGGCATGGCGGGCGGCCTCGTCCCGTCGCCGGACGACGTCGTGGCGGCCCTGCGGGACTCACTCAAGAAGGCCGGCGCAGGAGGGAAGGCGCGATGAAGAAGATCTTCTCATACACGGAGGGGCTCACGCGGCGGCCGACCCACTACTGCCCTGGGTGCACGCACGGCGTGATCCACAGGCTCGTGGGCGAGGTCGTCGAGGAGCTGGGCTTGCGCGGTCGCACCGTGGGCATCGCGCCGGTGGGCTGCTCGGTGCTGGCCTACGAGTACTTCAACTGCGACATGTTCGAGGCCTCGCACGGCCGGGCGCCGGCCGTGGCCACGGGCGCCAAGCGCACGCGCCCGAACCTCATCGTGTTCACCTACCAGGGCGACGGCGACCTGGCCTCGATCGGCATGGCCGAGATCGTCCACGCGGCCAACCGCGGCGAGAAGTTCACCACGATCTTCGTCAACAACGCCATCTACGGCATGACCGGCGGCCAGATGGCGCCGACGACCATGCCCGGCCAGCACTCGACCACGTCGCCCGGCGGCCGAAACTGCGACGAGGCCGGCTATCCGATCCGCGTGGCCGAGCTGCTCTCCACCCTCACCACCCCGGCGTACATCGAGCGCGTGGCGGTGCACACCCCCGCGCACACCATCAGGGCCAAGGAGGCCATCCGCAAGGCGTTCGAGCTGCAGGCCGAGGGCCGCTGCTATACGTTCATCGAAGTGCTATCCACATGCCCGACGAACTGGGGCCTGTCGCCGCGCGAGTCGGAGAAGTGGCTCGAGAATGTGATGATGCCCTACTACACGCTGGGCGTGAAAAAGCGCCCCGAGGATTTCGACGGAGGGATCTTCCATGGCAAGCACTGAGGTGCTGATGGCCGGGTTCGGCGGCCAGGGGATGCTTCTCTCGGGGAAGCTCCTGGCCCACGCGGCGATGACGCTCGGCAAACAGGTGAGCTGGCTGCCGTCGTACGGCCCCGAGATGCGCGGCGGCACGGCCAACGTGACGGTCTGCGTCTCCGACAAGCCCGTGGGCTCGCCCTACATCACGCGCCCGACGGCGCTGCTGGTCATGAATCAGCCGTCGCTCGAGAAGTTCGGCTCGCGCGTGCGAGAGGGCGGCCTGATTGTCATCAACTCCTCGCTCATCCCCATCAAGTCGGACCGCGCGGACTGCAAGGTGCTCTACGTGGACGCCGCGGAGCTCGCCCGCAAGGCGGGAACGGCGCGCGCCGCCAACTTGGTCATGCTCGGCTGCTACGTGGGATGGTCCGACATCGTGGAGCGCGAGTCGGTCGTCAAGGAGATCGAGGAGGAGTTTTCGTCGAAGGCCAAGTTCATCCCGGCCAACGTGGCCGCGTACGAAGCCGGCTACGAGGCGGGCCTCAAGCTGAGGGGAGGGGCGTGATGACCGCCGCCAGGGCCGAGGGCAACGCAAAGCTCGCGGCGCTCATCGCCCGCCACCCGGCCGGCGATGCGACAGACCTGGTCCAGCTCCTGCAGGACATCCAGGAGGAGTTCAACTATCTGCCCGAGGACGCCATCCACGCGGCCGCCGCACACGTGTGCGTCCCCGTGACGAAAGCGTTCTCGGTGGCCACGTTCTACAGGGCGTTCAGCCTGAAGCCGCGCGGCAAGACGATCATCAAGGTGTGCCTCGGGACCACGTGCCACATCCGCGGGGCTCCGGTGGTGGTCGACGACATCCGCACCGGGCTCGGGGTGGGTCCGGGCGAGACCACGAAGGACATGGCCTTCACAGTCGAGGTGGTGAACTGCGTGGGCGCCTGCGCGCTCGCTCCGGTGGTCATCGCCGGCAGCAGGTACCTCGCGAACGTGAAGCCGGGGACGATAACCCGGTTGCTCGGGGCGAAGTGAGAGACGGAGGAATGCGGTTCGCGACTGTCAGGGATCTCGAGACGCGCAGTGAGCGCATGGCGGCCGCCGACGCGCATGTCCGGCGCAGGGTGCTCGTGTGCTCGGGCACGGGCTGCGCGGCGGGCGGCGCGCTCGATCTTTATGAGAAGCTTGTCGCGCAGTGCCGCAAGGTGAAGCTCGAGGTCGAGGTCGAGCTCGCACCGTGCGGCGAGGCCAAGGAGCCGCTCTACGCGGCAGTGACCGGCTGCCAGGGGCTGTGCCAGATGGGCCCGCTCGTGCAGATCCTGCCCGACGACATCCTTTACACGCACGTCACGCCCGACAAGGCAAAGGACGTGGTCGCGAAGACCCTCGTGGGCGGCGAGGTGATCGAGAAGCTGCTCTACAAGGATCCGGAGAGCGGCAAGCGCATTTCGAAGCGCGACGAGATCCCGTTCTACAAGGGACAGAGGTTCATCGCGCTCGAGGGTTGCGGCCGCGTGCAGGCCACGAGCCTCGACGCGTACATCGCCCGCGGCGGGTTCTCCTCCCTCATCAAGGCGCTCGGCATGAAGCCCGAGGCGGTGATATCCGAGGTCGAGAAGTCGGGCTTGCGCGGCCGCGGCGGCGGGGGCTTCCCCACGGGCCGCAAGTGGCGCTCGTGCGTGGAGGCCGAGGGCGAAGAGCGCTTCGTCATCTGCAACGGCGACGAGGGCGACCCCGGCGCCTTCATGGACTGCTGCATCATGGAGGGCGACCCCTTCCGCGTGCTCGAGGGCATGATGATCGCGGCCCACGCGGTGGGCGCGAAGCGGGGCTTCATCTACGTGCGGCACGAGTACCCGCGCGCGGTCGAGCGGCTTCAGAAGGCGATCGCGGACTGCCGCGAGACCGGACTGCTCGGCGAGCGCATCCTCGGCAGCGGGCTTTCGTTCGACGTGCGCCTCTCCCGCGGCGGCGGCGCATTCGTGTGCGGCGAATCCACGGCCCTCATGCGCAGCATCGAGGGGAACGTGGGTGAGCCGCGCGCCAAGTATGTACGCTCCGTGCAGAAGGGGCTGTACGACAAGCCCACGGTCCTCAACAACGTGGAGACCTTCGCCTGTGTGCCGGCCGTCATCCGCGAGGGCGGCGAGTGGCTGGCAAAGATCGGCACCAAGCGCTCACCGGGCACGAAGGCCTTCTGCCTCGTGGGCAAGGTGCGAAACACCGGGCTCATCGAGGTGCCGATGGGCACTACGCTGCGTTCCGTCATCTACGGCATCGGCGGCGGCATCATCGACGGCCGGCCGTTCAAGGCCGTGCAGACCGGCGGCCCGTCCGGCGGCTGCCTGCCCGAGTCGGCGCTCGACCTTCCGGTCGACTTCGACGCGCTCATCGGCGCCGGCTCCATGATGGGCTCGGGCGGCATGATCATCATGGACGACCGCACCTGCATGGTGGACGTGGCCAAGTACTTCCTGCACTTCCTGCTCGAGGAGTCGTGCGGCAAGTGCGTGCCGTGTCGCGAGGGTATCTTCCAGCTCCACGCCATGCTCGAGGCGATGAGCACGGGCAGGAGCCAAGCCGGCGACCTCGAGAAGGTGCGGCGGCTGGCAGAGGACATCGCGGCCTCCTCCTTGTGCGGGCTCGGCAAGTCGGCGCCCAACCCGGTCTTGAGCACGCTGCGGTACTTCGAGGCCGAGTACAGGGCGCACATCGAGAACCACAAGTGCCCGGCGGGCGTATGCCGCGAGCTCACCACGTTCCAGATCGACAAGGACAAGTGCACGGGCTGCATGGTGTGCGTCAAGGCGTGCCCGCCAGAGGCCATCACCGGCGAGAAGAAGAAGCCGCACGCCATCGACGAAGCCAAGTGCACGCGCTGCGGGGCGTGCCGCACGGTGTGCGGTTACGACGCCGTGCAGACGAGGTAGAGGAGAGGAAACATGGGCTTGGTCCCCAAGACCGACATCGGGAAGGTTGACGCGATCGTGGACCGGTACGGAGCGGACGCCTCGTCGCTGCTGGCGATCCTGCAGGATCTGCAGGACGAGGCGCGTTACCTGCCGCGGGAGGCGCTGGACCGGGTGGTGGAGCGCCTGGGAGTGCCGCTGGCGCGCATCTACGCCATGGCCACCTTCTTCCAGTCGTTCCACCTGAAGCCGCGCGGCGAGCACATCTTCACGGTGTGCGTCGGCACCGCCTGCCACGTGCGCGGGGCCAAGAGGCTCGTGGAGCAGTTGGAGCGCGACCTCAAGATCCCGTCCGGCGCCACCACGGCCGACCTCAAGTTCACGCTGGAGGAGGTCAACTGCGTGGGCGCCTGCGCGCTCGGGCCGCTCGTCATCATCAACGGCGAGTACAACGGCTCCATGACCTCGGGCCGGCTGACAAAGATCGCCGAGAGGCTCGCCAAAGGGGAGGTGAAAGAGTGATGGCCCGCATAGCCACCCCCAAGGACCTGCTCGCGTACCGCGACAGGCTCGTCAAGGAGAAGCCCGCCGATCGCAAGGTGATCGCCGTATGCGCCGGCACGGGCTGTAACGCCTACGGTTCGCCCAAGGTGCTGGCCGCGTTCGAAAAGGCGCTCAAGGAGCAGGGGCTCGACAAGAAGATCGAGCTGCGCCCCACGGGCTGTCATGGCTTCTGCGAGCGCGGCACGCTCGTGCTCTTCTTCCCGGAGCGCATGCTGTACACGCGCGTCAAGCCCGAGGACGTGCCGGAGATCGTGGAGAAGACGGTCAAGAACGGCGAGTTCATCGAGCGCTTCTTCTACGAAGACCCGGTCACGGGCGCAAAGCACCGGCTCGAGGAGGAGATCCCGTTCTACAAGCACCAGAACCGGCTCATCCTCGGCAGCAACGGGAGCATCAACCCCACGTCCATCGACGACTACATCGCGGTGGGCGGGTACGTGGCGCTCGCCAAGGCCCTCGACATGGGGCCCGAACGCGTGCTCGCCGAGGTCAAGAAGGCCTCCTTGCGCGGGCGCGGCGGCGGCGGGTTCCCGGCCGGCGACAAGTGGGAGACGTGCCGCAACGCCAAGGCCGACAAGCGCTACGTCATCTGCAACGCGGACGAGGGCGACCCTGGCGCGTTCATGGATCGCTCTGTGCTCGAGGGCAACCCGCACTCTGTGCTCGAGGGCATGATCATCGGCGCGCTCGCCATCGGCTCGGACGAGGGCTACATTTACGTGCGCAACGAGTACCCGCTTGCGGTGAGGCGCCTCGTGCTCGCGCTCGAACAGGCGTGCGACAAGGGCTTCCTCGGCAAGGGCATCCTGGGCTCGAAGCTCGACTTCGACATCAGGATCAACCGCGGCGGCGGCGCGTTCGTGTGCGGCGAGAGCACGGCCCTCATGGCGTCCATCGAGGGCAAGGTGGGCGAGCCACGCGCCAAGCACATCCACACCGTGGTGGCCGGCCTCAACAACAAGCCGACCAACCTGAACAACGTGGAGACCTGGGCCAACGTGCCGCTCATCATCAACAAAGGAGCGGAATGGTACCGCTCCATGGGCACCAAGGGCTCGTCGGGCACCAAGATCTTCTCGCTCGTGGGCAAGGTGAACAACACAGGCCTCGTCGAGGTGCCCATGGGCATGACCCTGCGCCGCATCATCTTCGACATCGGCGGCGGCATTCCGGGCGGCCGGGAGTTCAAGGCGGTGCAGACCGGCGGCCCGTCCGGCGGCTGCCTGCCCAAGGACAAGCTCGACATCCCGGTGGACTTCGACACGCTGGTGCAAGAGGGGTCGATGATGGGGTCTGGCGGCATGATCGTCATGGACGACCGGACCTGCATGGT
>JAQTNF010000010.1 GCA_028713995.1 Deltaproteobacteria bacterium
CGTCCCACTGGATATCACCGTTCCCGATGCGCTATACTTTGTTCTCACTCGATCGCTCGAACACACGGGCAGACGGGATGCAAACGCCGATGGAAGACAGCAACGAAAAGCGGATACACCCCAGGGCGCCCATCGAGCTCAAGGTCGAGTACCGGCGGCTCAACACGTTCTTCGCGGATTACACGAAGAACATCAGTCAGGGCGGCACCTTCATCAAGACCCAGAAGCCCCTGGGAGTTGGGACGGATTTCGTGTTCAAGCTGTGCGTCCCGTCTCTCGAGCAGCCCATCGTGCTCGCCGGCCGCGTGCAATGGATCGTCAAGCCCGGCGAGGAGGGCCCGGACGAGCAGGCAGGGATGGGGATAAAGTTCATTTACAAAGACGACGAGGAGTGTGGCCGGATAGAGTCCACCGTGCAGCGACTCATGGTCGACAGCCTCGGGAAGCACCTCTTCGACAAGCTTCTCAAACGCCAGCGCACGAGCCCCTCCGAGGAGTAGCCACTCCCTCTCGGTCCGGGCAAACGTCCCAATCCACTGTCCCGCTGTGGTTGCGCTTGACTTCCCGGAAGCGCATGGAATAGGTGTAGCAGGCTGTCGAGCATTCCATGGCGCTCCGGAATCGGGGAGGTACTGATGGCGAAACATGACGTAGACAAGGGCCGGGTACGGATTTCCTCGATGCCACCGCCTGAATCGTCTCTGAGGCAGGTCGACGACATCTACGTGCTCGTGACACAAGCTTTCTGCCCCAACGGGCACAATCTCGTTCACGATGACAACGAGAGCTTCGACGGGCACCCCGGAATCAAGATCAGGATCGAGGCCGATGGACAGGCGGGCGAGGTCGTGCTCTCGCCGTTCCATGGCGACGACTCGAAGCGCGGTCGGACCGATTGGCCGGTCGGAACCCGGCTCGTCCTAAAGTGCCCAGTGTGCGAGGTCAAGCTCCCCAAGCTGGCCAGGTGCTGTTGCGAACACAACGGCGATCTCATCAAGCTCTACCTGACGCCGAAGATCCACGACAGCAACCTGGTCGCCGTATGCAACATCTGGGGATGCCGACGCTCTCGCACCATCGACAACTGGCAAATCATTTCCGAGTATCTGGACGGGCAGATCAGAGACTGAACCTACCTCATCTGCCTCTCAATCCCGTTGAACTTCGTGGACAATTTCTGGCGTGCAGGCCCTATTTTTTTTATGTGGATCGGTTGACTTACCCATCCGAGAATATATTCTATTTAATAGGAATATTACACCCTCGGCACAAGGAGCGATCATGGCCACACAAAAAAAAGACAAAGTGCTCTCCGTCAAGGAGGTCGCTCAGATGTGTCGTGTTTCAAACGAGACGATTCGCAGATGGATCAGACGGCACGGCCTCAAGGCTTACAACACGACCGGCGGTCTTGCCATCAAGATAATCGAGAGCGACCTGAGGGATTTCGCCAAGGATCTCAATGTGTTCGTAGATTGGGATTGCCTGGAATAGCAGCCCTTGCTCCTCAGTTGTTTCGCGAGAAACGAACCTAGAGTTTTTTGACAGCCTCGATGACTACAGGAGTGGTCGGCACATCGCTCATGGAACCGTTCGGTGTGTCTACGGTCTGGGAAGGAACCCTGGCGATGGTCTCGACCACCTCGAGCCCTCGTTCGACCTTGCCGAACGCTGCATAGCTCCCGTTGAGCTGCGCGGTCGGAGCCACGCAAATGAAGAACTGGCTGGTGGCGCTACCCGGTTCCGAAGTGCGGGCCATGGAGATGACTCCGGCCTCATGACGCAAGCCTGGAATGATCTCGAGCGGGATCGGCGGGTCGGTCTCAACCCGCGCCAGAGATGCATCGAATCCGCCGCCCTGGATCATGAAGTCCGGAATGACCCGATGAAACACCTTGCCCTCGTAGAAGCCCTTTTCGACGTAAGCCAGAAAATTGGCGACCGTCCGGGGAGCGTCCTCACCGTAAAGACCGACTACGATATTTCCCTTGGAGGTGACGATCTCGACACGAACCGTGACGACATGCTCCGGCCCGGGAACGACAGGGACCGGCAACCCGGGGATGACCGCCTCCGAGCCACCCCCTGATACGCCGGGACGCCCGACTGCGCGGTTGCCCGTCGAGAGCTCCTGCCCCCCTCCACAACCCGCCAACGCCAATCCGCCCTCCGCAAGGGCGAGGACGAGCCAACCCCAGACAAGCGCCGTCCGGCTCATGCCGCACCCATGTTCGGAAGATCCGACATCGCTCCCGACTACGGCTTCAGGAGGAGCGCCATGATCAAGGCGTAGATGACGAGCGACTCGATGATGGCGAGGCCCAGAATCATGAGTGTGAAGATCTTGCCCGAGACATTGGGATTGCGCGCCGTGCCCGCGATGGCTCCGGAGATCGCGATCCCCATCCCGATGCCGCCGCCGAGCGCGGCGATGCCGATGGCCAGACCGGATCCGAGCGCCTTCATCGCGACGCCCGAGATAGCCTCCCCTGCCGCCGCTCCCGCAGCCTCCTCGGCAAAAGCCAGGGAACTCGCGAGCAGGCACACCGCGGCCGACAACAGTGACGTCAACATGTAGCGGATTCTCATCACAGGGCTCCTTTCGAATCTCCGAGGCTCATTGTTCCTCATGGGAGATTGCCATTCCAATGTAGATCATCGACAGGATGCAAAAGACTGCCGTCTGTAGGATGCACACGAAGAGACCGAGCGCGAGCATAGGCAACGGCACAATGAAGGGAACCATTATGGTGAACAGCGTTATCACCATGTGGTCCGCAGCCATGTTTCCCATCAGCCTCATGGAGAGGGACACCAAGCGTGCCAGATGACTCACGACCTCGATCGCAAACAGGAGCAGCATGAGCGGGAGCGCGTACCACTTCCGGATGGGGCCGAACCAATGAGCGAAATAATGGATGCCGTGCTCACGAATGCCGAAAATGTGCGTGGCGAAAAACACCGGGAGCGCCATCGCGACCGTCGTGTTGAGGTTGGACGTGGGGGGAACAAAGCCCGGAATCAACCCGAGCACGTTCGAGACGAAAATAAGGAAGGCCGCGGTCCCGATGAGCGGCAGGAAGAACGTCGCCGCCTTCCTGCCCATGACACCCTCCATGAAACCGAAAACGAGCTCGACCACGCTCTCGAGGAAGGTGCGTGCGCTGAGGCGTCCGTCCGGGATCAACGCATCGGAGACCCTGGATATCCTTCGGTAGGACGCGCCCACAGCGAGCAGCACGAGCACCGCAACAAAAAGAAAACCGATGAAGTACTGAATCGACGGGTTCACGCGGGCGATGAAAGACGTGCCGAGCAGACTGTGGAACCGACCCACGATATGCTGGAAGCCGGGAATAAGGAAATCGAACCAAGTGGTGTTCTCAGGCATCTTGCGCCTCGCATCCTCGCAGCCCCGTCAGCATCAACTCTTTGCCTTGGGCTCCCTCTCGTCCTGCTCCATCACCTTCCGTGCCTCCCTGGCAGCGCGCAGGAAAGCCTTGACTGCTGCGCCCGATCCGATGACGAGCCCGATCCAGAAAAGCACAGGCTCAGTCTTGAAAAAACCGTCCAGATACCGTCCGCCGAAAGCTCCGATCGCAATTGCCAGCCCCATCTCGAGGCCCACCGCTCCCAATCGCGATGCTTGCTTCCACATCTGTCGGGATTCGGGATCCGTTCACTCCTCCGCAGCCTGCCCGTGGCAGATGACATCGTCACTTCGCTTCCCGTATCACAACGTCATCGAAACGTCAATGCAAAAACTGCACAACCTGCTGTATTTTAAGCATTTTTATCCCCATGGTCCGCGTACTCGCGCATTCTCCTGAGGCGAACCCCCACAGCAGATCCCGCTGCACCCAGGAGCGCATAAGCCAGAACAAATAGCACCGCTTTCAAAGCCTGCTGCGCAACGAGCAGGAGCATCGCCATTCCTAATGCAATCGCGATCGCGCCCTCGGCTACGCCGCGCGACAGATATCCCACGAGGCCGGCGATAAAGAGCGGCACAACGAGCAGGAGAGCGACCAGCGTGACGACGAGCAGTCTGTTGGCCACAAGCGCGTTCCCCATCGCCTCGGCCTTCTCCTTGAGCTCCTTCTCTTCCTGCTTGCTCAATGGGCCCGTCGTCTGCTGTTTTAGAAGATTTTCGACCATGGGACGCAGCACCGGATCCCTGCCGATCACGAGGCTCGCGATCGCGAACTGCCCCAGTTCTCCGAGCAGCCAGAACAAGCCAGCTCCAACAAGCATCCATCTAAGATTCCACGTCCTGCACATACGCGCGGCCGTCCTATGTCGTGCGACGGGCTCTCGATCGGATCCTGGATCCACCACGTCTGGGGCGGAATCCTGAGCCGGCGCGGAAGCAACCGAAACGTCACCACTTGCCTCGATGTTCGAGGGGGCGGTGAGCGCCGCCCCGCACGTCCGGCACTTGTCGTTGCTCCAGGGATTCACGGTCCCGCAATCCGGGCATGTCACGGGATCGTGGCTCGCATGCATTGTGAAAAGCTCCGTACGGGGCCGGCTCGATCAGCCCATGAGCCTCATCGGTCGGCCACCGAGGGCGTGCATGTGGAGGTGGGGAACGACCTGTCCGGCCGCCTTCCCGCAATTGATAACCTGCCTGTACCCTTCCGTTGCGACCCCTTTCTCGCGAGCCAGGCGTGCGAGTGTCGCCAGCATCCTGCCGAGCAACTCCGTGTGCCGCGGCTCCGCATCGTCGAGAGTTGCGATGTGTTCCTTGGAAACGACGAGGAAATGAACCGGGGCCATGGGGGTGATGTCGTCGAACGCGATCAGCGACTCGTTCTCGAAGATCTTGCGGCAGGGAATCTCCCCCGCAACGATCTTGCAGAACACACAGTCCGATGAGGGCATTCTGACCTCCGACACCAAGCGCGAAGAACTATAGCCCAACGCACTTGCCGCCACAAGAAGCCGCCTGATCGAAGGCCGATTGACTGAAGTCTCCTCGATATCCGGGGCGATCTCCGGGGCCTATCCTCCACCGCTCTTCCGTGGTAGGAGTGCTCGAACAGTCGCGAAAAGAGAATGTCGCGGGGCCGGGGTGCTCCCAAGACGGAGCCCCCGCGGGTGAAAGGATGGCGGGCATGGAGGGCTTCCAAGCAGCGAAGGTTTTCACAGCCACAAAGGCCAAGGAGCGCGAGGAACTGGGGGAGAACCTCACAGAATGGCTGAGACAGAACCCGGGAATCCGGATCAAGGACAAGGTCGTCACGCAGAGCTCGGACAACGAGTTCCACTGCCTTTCCATTATCGTCTTCTACGATTTCCAGTAGACGTATCTTCGCGCCGGAGCACGGTCACGCGGCCGATTCGGCTTATTGGGCGTCTTCCGCCTTGAGCGCCTCGGCTTGGTAGTGCGTGCGAAGGGCCGTGATGACTTCGTCGAGATCGCCTTCGAGTATGCCGTCGAGCCGGTGCAGGGTCAGCCCGATGCGATGATCGGTGACCCGCCCCTGCGGGAAGTTGTAGGTTCGAATCCTCTCCGAACGGTCTCCGGTCCCCACCTGGCTGCGGCGCGAGGCCGCCCTTTCAGCCTGCTGTTCGGCCATTGCCTTGTCGTACAGCCTGGCCCGCAGGATCTTGAGCGCCTTGGCCTTGTTCTTGTGCTGCGACTTCTCGTCCTGGCAAACGACCACGAGTCCTGTCGGCAGATGTGTGATGCGGACCGCGGAGTCCGTGGTGTTCACGCACTGCCCGCCCGGACCGCCGGCTCGCATCACGTCGATGCGCAGATCACGACTCTCATCAATCTCCACTTCGACGTCCTCCGCCTCGGGCAGGACAGCGACGGTCACGGCCGACGTGTGGATGCGGCCCTGGCTCTCGGTGACTGGAACGCGCTGGACCCGGTGAACGCCGCTCTCGTACTTCAGGTTGCTAAACACCTCTTTCCCTGACACGAGCGCAATGATTTCCTTAAAGCCGCGGCCGTCCGTCTCCGACGAGCTCATCACCTCCACGCGCCACCCCTTCGCCTCGGCATGGTGCGAGTACATGCGAAAGAGATCCGCCGCGAACAAGGCGGCCTCCTCGCCACCGGTCCCGGCCCTGATCTCGAGAAGGATGTTCTTCTCGTCGTTTGGATCCCTTGGCAAGAGAAGGACCTTGAGACGCTCTTCGAGGTCGCGCCGTTCGGCCTTCAGCGCAGGCAGTTCCTCCTGCGCGAGCAGCTTGAGCTCCGGATCATCCTCCCCGAGGAGTCGTTCGTGCTCCTCGAGATCGGCGACAACCTTCTTGAGCGATCGGTAGACGGGCACGAGATCCTCAAGCTGGGCGCGCTCCTTGGAGAGACCGGTGAACTCGGCCCGATTGGCGATAACCGCTGGATCGCACAGCCTCCTCTCGATTTCCAAGAAGCGCTCCTCGATCCTGGCGAGCTTGTCGAACATGGATAGTCCTCTTTCAGGTTGTCGCGCGTTCCTGTCCTGTCCTCTTTAGGAACTTAGAGAAAGCCTCGTAGTCGTCGAAAACCATCGGATCGGCCGCCGCGCCTGCGCCCTCGCTTTCTCGACGCATGGCCGTCTTCATGGCCACGAGCGCCACCTCGATCTGATCATCGGTGGGGCGCTTCGTCGTGAGGAGCTGCATCGCAAGCCCGGGCCACAGGAGCAGCCGTAGCAAGGGATGGTCCGCGTGCCGGCCCGCGAATCTATTGAATTCGTAGGCCATCCCCGCAACCGGAATGAGCAGCGGCAGCTTGAACAGCACCACGATGATGTGCCTGTACCACGGCCCATCGGGGGTGGGTTTGGCCCAGGCCGGTACGAACGGCATCAGGACCGCGGCCACAATGATGAAGAGAAGGATGACGACCATCAGGAAGGCCGTGCCGCATCGCGGGTGCACCGTGGATTTGCGGCTCGCGTTTTCGACCGTCAGCTCCTCGCCAGCCTCGAGCGTGAAGATCGCCATGTGCTCGGCCCCATGGTACATGAAAACCCTTTTGATCTCCTTCGAGGTCGAAATGGCGGCGATGTAGCCCACGAAGATAAGCACCTTTACGACGCCATCCACCAAATGGTAGACGCCATCGTCCACCGTGAAAGGCCTCCCGACAAGGAGCTTTCCGGCGTAAGTCGCTGCGAGATGCGGCACTACCTTGAACAGCACCAGCACGAGGAGGATCCCTATGGCGAGTGAGAACCCGAGACCGGTCGTATCGCTTTCGCCTCCCTTCTTTTCCTCCTCCGGAATCGCCTCCTTGGCCGAGAAGCTCAAGGCTTGCATCCCGTTCACCATGGCCTCGATCATGACAACCCCGCCCCGTAGGAAGGGCCACCGCAGGAAACGGAACCGATGCCAGATGGACCGCCACGTGTCGTCTCGCACGACGATCTGGCCCCCGGGACGACGCACTGCAACCGCAAGAGATCCAGGACAGCGCATCATGACGCCTTCCAGAACAGCCTGTCCACCGACCTGGGGGCATTGCTTCATGACGAACATCTACCGCCCATGACGCTCCCACGACGTGCGCGGGGTCCCTCGCATTTTTCTACCAGAGTATCGGTGGTTCGCAAGCGCGCGGCGGGGCGGGGGCCGTTAGGGGGTTCCCGCGTCCGTGTCCGGCTTCTCCGCACTGGCAGCTTTGTTGGGCCTGCCGTACTTGCGGTGGAAGCGCTCGATGCGGCCAGCCGAGTCGATCAGCTTCTGCCGGCCGGTGTAGAATGGATGGCACAGGGAGCAGATTTCCACGTTCATGTCCGCATCAGCCGTCGATCGCGTCTTGACCTCGTTGCCACAAGCGCAACGGACCGTAACTTCCTTGTATCCCGGGTGCGTGCCCTTCTTCATGCTCGCCTCGCTCATTGGTTCATGGACTCGAGGAACTCTCGGTTCGTCTTCGTCCGATGCAGCTTATCCAGCAGGAACTCCATGGAGTCAATAACATTCAGCGGGTGGAGCAGCTGTCTGAGCAGCCAGACCCGCTGCAAGACGAAGTCTTCGAGGAGCAGTTCCTCCTTGCGGGTGGCCGAACGGTTGATGTCGAGACATGGGAAGATCCGCTTTTCCATGAGCTTGCGGTCGAGATGGATCTCGCTGTTGCCAGTGCCCTTGAACTCCTCGAAGATGACCTCGTCCATGCGGGAGCCGGTATCGACGAGCGCGGTCGCGATAATGGTCAGGCTGCCACCGCCCTCGATATTCCGGGCCGCACCGAAGAAGCGCTTCGGCTTGTGCAGGGCGTTGGAATCGACGCCGCCGGACAGGATTTTGCCAGAAGGTGGAACGACCGTGTTGTACGCGCGCGCGAGTCTTGTGATGGAATCGAGCAGGATCACCACGTCGTGGTTGTGCTCCACGAGGCGCTTGGCCTTCTCGATCACCATTTCGGCGACCTGGACATGCCGCTGTGCGGGCTCGTCGAAGGTGGAGCTGATCACCTCCCCCTTCACGTTGCGGGCCATGTCCGTGACCTCCTCGGGCCGTTCGTCGATGAGCAGCACGTGGAGCATCACTTCGGGGTGGTTCGTCGCGATCGCGTTCGCGATGTCTTGCAGCAGAACCGTTTTGCCGGCGCGCGGCGGGGACACGATGAGACAGCGCTGCCCTTTGCCAATCGGGCAAAGCAGGTCGATGATGCGCGTGGAGTCGTTCTGTTTGGGCGGTGTCTCCAAACCGAACTTGGTGTCTGGGTAAAGCGGCGTCAGGTTGTCAAAAAGGATCTTGGAGCGGGCCACTTCCGGTGGCTCGTGGTTGATCGATTCGACCTTGAGCAGCGCGAAGTAGCGCTCCGACTCCTTGGGCGGACGAATCTGCCCCGACACGATGTCACCGGTCCTCAGGTTGAAGCGACGAATCTGCGAAGGAGATACATAGATATCGTCTGGTCCGGGCAGGTAATTGTAGTCCGGAGCGCGGAGAAAGCCGAACCCGTCGGGAAGGGTTTCGAGAACGCCTTCACCCGAGATCACGCCGTTCTTGGCCGCCTGCGCTTGGAGCAGCGCGAAGATGAGCTCCTGCTTGCGCATCCCGGCCGCGCCTTCGATGTTGTACTCGAGCGCCATGTTGGTCAGCTCGGATATGGGCTTTCTCTTGAGATCCCTCAAATGCATCTGGTTCTCCTCACTACTCATTTTTTTCACATGAATCCCGGGCCGTATGAAACGGCGGTTGGTTGGACCTACAAAAGGGTGGAGACGTTTTTCCTTCCGTCTTGATGTCTAGATTGCGGAACCGCCGACTGGGGTTTTCGCGGCGAGAACGAATCGTTCCGTAGCGAATTGTTTACGGCCGAGGCGGGATCGTGTCAAGATTTTTCTCGAACGATCTTCCCTGCAGCTTCCCTATGCCCCTATCGAGATTCCGAGAGTTTCCCGCAACTTGAAGTACTCCTCGGAAATGCTGAACAGAACGAGCTCCTTGATCTTCTCCTTGGGCGGAATCTCATCCACGGTACCTGTCTCGGCCTGGATCATGCGAGCCGCGACCTCGAGGTCGTTTGCCAGTAGGAAGCCCGCCCTGCACCCAGTCAGCTCGACCGCGTTCACCCATTTCTTGATATCCACGATCTCGCCCGACTTGATGAAACGGGCCACGACCTTGCTCAGGTTCTCCACCTCCATCGGAGTCAGGTTCGACCTGAGGACGTCCACATATCCCGCCAGGACTCCAGACTTGTCCTCTGGAAGTCTGAAGTCAGTTGCGCCGATCTTGAGCGCGGCGAGCAGGAGCATCTTGAGCTCGGCGTGGGTCGGCAGGACCCAGCGGATGTAATGCTCTGGCCGGCAGTACGACAAGTGCTTCGTGACGATGAACAGAAGATCCTGCGGTGAGTAACCGGACAAGAGGCTCGCCCCGCATGCGGACGCCATGGGATCGGTCACCGCGAAGTTGAGCCCGCCCGGCTTGTCCTCCTGGATATAAAGGTCGGGCACGACCGGGAGGTTGATGACCTGTGCGGCATAGAAGAATGTTTTCGAGAAGGTCATCGTGTCGTTGACCGGCCGCTTCTGGTTCTTCTTGAGACCGAAGGCCTTGATCGGCTGAACCTTTACGGCCCTCACAGCACGCGTCACGAGCTCGAAAATCTTGCCCAGATAGACCGACTCGTCGGGGTGGAACAGGTCCTTGATCCAGCGCTCGTTGTCGAGGCGCGCCTGCGCCCGCACCATTCCGCGCGTCCTGTACTGCTCGAAGAATTGCTGCTCCTCGGCGTCGGCTTTCTTGAGGAACGCCAGCGTCGCGCACAGGCACCACGCCTTGTCGTACTGCCGATTGTCAAAATAGAGCTTGCGCAACGCCTTGTAGGAATCGACACGGTAGGGGTTCTTCTTGATGAGGAACTGGTGCTCCGCGACCGCGTCCTTCAGCTTGTCGGGCAGATTCATGAACAGCTCGGCCAGGATCTCGTGCCTAAGCACGTTGTCGGGCTCGAGGCTGGCGGCCATCTTGAACGCTTCTGCCGCGGGTTCGAACTGCTGCATGCGCGTCCTGTAAATCTCACCGAGGAAGTGCCACAGGTTAGTCTCGATATCCTTGCGCCCTTTGCCCGCAATGCGGTGCAGCATCTTGCGGTAGTTGCGCTCCAGGTTTTTCCAATCCTTGCGCTGCGTGAGGATCCGGTCGATCGCCTCGAACGACTTCAAGTTCTCGGTGCTCGCATCCAGCGACTTGTTGAAACACTCGACGGCGTCTTCGGCGCTTTTGATCTCGTCGCGATAGATGACACCCATGGAGTAGTACAGCCTGCCGAGCTTGTCGTTCTCTTCTTCAAGATCCGCGACCTTCTGAATGACTTCAACCACCTTCTGCCACTGCTTCGTAGTCTGGTACAGGGGGAGCAGCTTGTGCAGAGCCGTCCGGTCGTCCGGCTTCTGGTCGAGGGCCTCGTTGTAAGCCGAGATGGCTTTCTGCGGATTCTTGAGCTTCTCCTGCCAGATGTCGCCGATCTCGATGATGTGGTGGAAGCGCTCATCCGGATCCTCGAGAGCGCCGATGAGGATCTTTTTGAAGTGGATGACCTGCTCGTAGTTTTTCTGCTCTTCGTGGAGGACGATGACCTCCCCGAGCGTCGGCTTGTGGTTGGGGTCGAGCTCCAAGGCCTTGTCGAACATGTTGAGCGCCTTGCGCCGCTCGTTGACCTTGGCCTTGATGTACCCGAGGCGGAAGAAGATCTCGACCGTCTCCTCCGGTCCCTGCTTGTCGCGGTGGTGAACCAGGACCATCTGGTAGAACTTGAAGGCCTTGTCCCAATCCTCCTTGCGGTAGAAGACGTCCGCCAGCGCCAACAGTGTCGGCAGGTGCGCGGTGTCGGTGTCGTAGGCCGTCTGGTAGGCCTTGAGCGCCTTGTCGAGGTTCCCGAGCTTGTCCGCGACAAGACCGAGTTGCCTGTGGAACGGCGCCAGCTCCACCGGCGGCCGCTTGGCGCCCAGACGGATGAGCGTGTCGAGGAGCATCTCGGCCTCGGGCCAACGCTTGGCTTCGACATAGACGCTCACAAGCGGCTCTGCGGCCTCCTGATTGTCCGGATCCGAACGCAACGCCTCCTCGTACCACTTGATGGCGGTCGGCTTGTCGTCGAGCCTCGTTTCGAGGACGTTGGCGAGCTCGTACTGGAGCTTGGATTTCTGTCGTGCGTTCTCCGTGTGCTCCTGTTCGGCCTCCATCACCCGTGCCGCGGCGACCCACTCGGCTTCGTCGATATGGATTTTGCGCAGCAGCTCGAGCGAGGGCAGATGCCCGCTGTCGATGTCGAGCGCGGAGCGCAGGTGCTCGACCGCAGCCGTACGGTCTTCAAGGTTCTCCTCGTTGAGCTGTCCGAGCCTGAAATAGAGATCGACCTTGCGCTCCGAATCGGACACGGTCTCGGCCAAGCGACGCAGGGTGTCGTGAGCGGCAGCCCAGTCCTTGCTCCTGACCTGCAGCTTGGCCATCTCGTCGAGAGCCGTCTCGTGGCTGGGGTCGATATCGAGCACGCGCCGGTAGGCCTCGATCGCACGCTCGGCGTCGTTCAGATCGGCGGCATAAACCTTGCCGACATCCTGGCACAAGTTGATCTTGACGTCGCGGTCGCGCGTGACATCGACGTGCCGCTCGAACGCGCTGATGAGATCGCGCCACCTGGCCGACTGCCGATAGATGCGCTCGAGTGCCTGCAGCGAGCTCTCGTGCCCGGGATCGATTTCGAGGACCTGCTCGTACCTCTCGGCGGCCTTTTCGGGCTTGACGAACTCCTCCTCCAGCATGTTCGCAATCCGCGTGAGCAGGGAGATGCGCTCACGCTCGGAGGTGGCGTGCTCGAGTTCTATTTCGAGAACGTCCATGAGGTCCTGCCAGCGCTCGAGTTTCGAATAGAGTCGCTCGAGCCCCTTGAGCGCAGGGAGGTGCCCCTGATCGACGGTCAGCACCTCGCGGTACTCGTCGATGGCCGACTGCGCGTCGTCGAGGCTGTCCTCGAAAATTTCTCCGATGCGCATGCGCGTGTCGACGATATCCTCGCTCTCCTTGAGCGCCTCGATCTTCCTGCGCAGGATGGGGATGAGCTCCCGCCAGTTCTTGGCGGCGACGAAGATCCTCTCGAGGGCGTTGAGCGCCGTGTCGAGCCCTGGATCGATATCGAGGGCTTTCTTGTACGCCTTGCGCGCCTCGGGAACGTCGTCGAGATAGTCTTCATAGATCTGGCCGAGGTCGACCAGTATGTCCTTCTTGTTCTCGGCGAGATCCTCCGCCTCGACCGCGCGGTTCAGAACCTCCACAAGCTCGGGCCACTGTTTTGTGCCGCGATACAGCTCGCCCATGAGCTTGAGCGCCCGCACGTTGTTGGAATCGATTTGCAGCACCTGCTGGTAATAGGCGATTGCGTACTCCGGGTGGCCCAGCTCGTCCGCGTACCACTTGCCGATCTTGAGGCACAGGCTGAGCTGGACCTCGCGGTTCTGCACGCCCTGCAGGACCTGGTTGCAGGACGCGAGCAGGTCATTCCATTTCCCCGTCAGCGACGCGAGCCGTTCGAGGTGCTCCGCCGTCATGTCGTTGAGGTAGTCCTCCTCGAACGCCTTCTGCATCACGAGGAACGCGTTCTCGGGCTGAGACAGCTTGTCCTCGTAGATTTTCGCGGCCTCGTGCAGGATGTTCACGCGTTCCGCGGTATCTGTGACGTAGTTGAGCCTCCGCGAATAGACCTGTGTCAGATCCTCCCAGGTTTGTTCCTCCGTCATAATCTCGACCATGCGGGCGAACGCGTGCGGATGCAGCGGTGAGGTTTCCAGGATCTTCCGGTACGAGGATTTCGCACCGAGCGGATCCGAGAGCCGATCCTCGTGGACCTTGGCCTGCTTGAGCAACGTCTCGACCCGTTCGTCACCCTCGAGCAGGCGCGCCTTGCCTCCGAGCACGTCGACCAGCTCTTCCCACATGGCCTCGCCGGTGTAGAGCTTTTCGAGCGCTTCAAGCGGGGCGCGATCCGAGGGATCAACGTCCGCAGCCCGGCGCCACGCGGCGATCGCGTCCCTCGGCTGTTCCAGGATGTCGCTGAAGATTCCGCCGAGCTTCGCGTAGTATCCCTTGATCTCCTCGGCTTCGAAGACGTGTGCCCCGATGGCGATGACGCGCTCGATCGTCTCAATGAGCGGGCCCCAGTCCTTGTTCGCCTCGTGAATGCCGGCGATGGCCTTGAGCGCCGGGAGGTTCTCCGCGTCGATGCCGAGCACGTTCTCCCAGTTCTCGAGCGCATTCCTGTCGCGCCCGAGGCACTCGCCCCACACCAAGCCGAGCTGGCTGTAAAGCCCGACGCGTTTCGAAGGTTCATCCGCGACCGACACGGCCCTTTCGAGGACGTCGACGAGATCGCTCCAGCTCTCCTGGCGCGCGTACAGGTCGGCCAGCGCGTCGAGGGCCATCGGATCCTCGCCGCGCAAGTCGATGACGTTGCGCCACAAAGAGACGGCCTTGGGGACGTCGGCCAGGCACTCCGCGGCGATCGTGGCCATTTTTGCCAGGAGGTCGGCCTGAGCCGCGTCGCTATCGCTCGTCTCCTTCATGCGGTTGTAGATGTCATAGAGCTCCGGCCAAGCCTCGTGATCGGCGTACACGACCTCGAGCCGGGCGAGGGACTCTCGGTGCCCCGGATCCAGCTTGTCGACGACCCGGTGGTAGCACTGCCGTGCCTTCTCGATCTCGTCGAGCTGGGTCTCGTAGATCGTGCCCACGCGGTGGATGTACTCGACCCGATCGGTGTCGGAGGGTGCCACCTTGGCCAGCATCCCGAGGATCTCGACCAGCCGTTCCCACTCCATGTACTGCGTGTAGATGCGGTCGAGCGCCTTGAGCACCTCCAGGTCGTCGCCGCCGAGCTGCAAGCAGCCGCGGTAGGCCTGCTCCGCCCGCGCCACGTCGGACAGCTCCACCTCGGCCACCCGGGCCAGTCGTTTAGCCACGAAGCGCTGGACTGCGGCGTCTTCGCTTCGCACAAGAATATCCTGGTACAGGTCGGCGAGCTCGGCCCATGCCGACGATGCGCGCGCCAACCGCTCGATCTCCTCCCCTGCCCTCTCTTCGAAGGGAGCGACAGCGAACGCCTTGCAGTACCAGTTGAACGCATCGATGGGCTCGACGAGCCTCTCCTCGTAGACCTCCGCGATGCGCTGCATCATGCGCACGCGGTCGTCGATCTCGGTCATATCCTGGAGCTGGGCCTCATACAGCGCGACGAGCTTCTGCCATTGCTCGTGCATCCTGTAGAGCGGCTCGAGGATCTCGACGATGTCGGCCCTCTTCACGTTCTCCGCGAAGAGGAGCTCGAGGCTCGCCACGGTCTGGTCGTGATCGGGATCGGCCGCGAGGATGTCCCTATAGACGTCGACGGCCTTGTCCATGTCGCCAATTTCCTGCTGATACAGACGCCCCAATCGGAACTGGATCTCGAGGCTCTGGGCCGGATCGGAAGCGATGATGGCTTCCTTCTGCAGGATGGCAGCGAGATCGTTCCAGCGCTCGGTGAGATGGAACAACCGATCGAGCCGCACGATGGCCGCGCGGTTCTCGGAGTCGAACGTGAGAACCTTCTGGAAACGCTCGATGGCCAGGTCGGTCTGGTCCATCTTCTCTTCGTAGATGGCCGCGACGCGCAGACCCAACCCCACCGCACGCTCGGCCTCCACGACCTTGGCGAACTGCGCATCGAACAGGCTCGCGAGATCTCCCCATCGCCCGGTCTGCGCCGCCAGATCTTCGAGGTGCGCCAGGGTCTTCTCGTTGAGGTTGTCTTCATCGAGAGCCCGGGCATATGCGTCGAACGCCTCCTTGGGCGAGTCGAGGTGCAGATCGCTCTCGAGGAGGCCTGCGATCTGATGCAGGAGCTCGACCTTCTGCCAAGCCTCCTCCGTATGGCGCAGCTTGACCTCGAGAACGGCGATGAGCTTCCGCCACTCGGCGAGATCCTGATAGAGCGGCTCGAGGACCTCTGCGATCATCATAGCCTCGTTGTCGGCTGCGATGAGCTCTTCGAGCATGCGGATCGAGGGGGCGTGGCCCGGCGACGAGGTGAGGATGTCGCGGAAGCACTCCACGGCGCGCGGGATATCCTTCAGGTGCCGCACGTACAGCTCGCCAACGCGGAACTTGAAGGAGACCGTCTCGTTCGAATCCGTGGCCAGCTCGACCTCCCGCTCCAGGATCGAGAGCAGGTCGTGCCAGGCCTCGGTTTCCGTGAACAGCATATCGAGGCGCTGCACCGCCTGGAAGTCGTCGGGATCGAACTCCAGAATTCGCTGGTACGTTTCGATGGCCTTCTTGACGTCCTTCAGCTCGCGCTCATACATCGCGCCGAGCACGTAGAGGATTTCCTTCTTCTCGTCGGGGAGCGACAGCAGGTCGACCTTGCGGTTGTAGATATCCTGCAGTTCCTGCCAGCGCTCGAGCCGCAGGTAAAGAGCCTCGAGCTGCCCGATCGCCTTGAGATCCTCCTCATCAAGGCCGAGGATGCGTGTGTAGACCTCGATGGCCTTCTCGGGCTTCTCCAGGATCTCCTCGTAGATCTTGCTCGCATTGAAGAGGAAGTCTTTCTGCTCCGCCGGGTCGGACACCATCTCGACCTTGCGCAGGTAGATGCCGGCCAGTTCTGCGTAGTTCTCGGTGATCTGGTAGGCGCGTTCCAAAGCGGTCGCCGCGTCCATGTGCATGGGGTCGATATCGAGCACCCTGAGGTAGTGCTTGATGGCGTTGTCGAGGTCCTGAAGGTTCTCCTCGAAGATCCGCGCGATCTTGAGGTGGTAAGCCGCCGCGAGCTCCGGGTTCTCGATTTGCTCCACGCGCGCGGCGTACATCGTGGCCAGATCCTCGTAGAGGACCAGCACGCGCGCCAAGCGCTCGAGATCGAGCTGTGTCTGCTCGTCGGAAGCGTCCTCGCGTAGCGCCCTGCCCAGCGTGTGGAAGGCCTTCTCGGGCTCGTCGCCCGCCGTCTCGTAGAGCACCGCGATCTGCCTGATGAGCTCCACTCTCCGGGCGACGTCCCCCTCGCCCTGGATCATGATCTCATAGACGCCCACCAGCTTGTCCCACTGGCCGAGGCCGCGGTAGATCGGCTCGAGGACCTGGGCGATCTCCTGCTTGAGCTCGGGCCGCTCGATGATCCTTTCGAGCGCCTCGACGGCACGCGCGTTCTCCGGCTCGAGGGTGATGATCTCGCGGTAGATGTCGACCGCCGCGCTCACCTCCGCAAGGCGCACCTCCTGGATGTCGGCCAGCCTGAGCTTCAGGCCGACGATGGTTTCGGGGTCGCCGCCGAGCCCCATCTGCTGCTGCAGGTTGTCCGCGAGGTCGGACCAGCGCTCGAGCTGACCGAACAGCTTGTCGAGGGCTTGCAGGGCCCGGAGGTTTCCCGGATCGAAGTTTATGATCTCCTTCAGGCAGCCCACGGCGTCCTCCGGGCGCCCGAGCATCTCCTCCAGGATCACGGCCATCTGCGTGTAGATCTGCTCCTTCTCTCCGGCATCCGCGGTCATCTCCACCTTCGCTCTGAGGATGTCGATGAGATCGGGCCAGCGTTCCGTGCGCCCGTAGATCTGCTCCAGCGCGGCGATCGCCTCCGGATCCTGCGGATCGGACTTTAGGGCGTTATTGTAGGCCGCCACCGCGCGGTCGATCGCGTCGAGTTGGGTGTCGAGCAGGCGCGCCGCCCGGAGCCACAGCCCTTTGGCCACGGCCTGATCCTCCACGTTCCTGCCACCCTCTTCGAGAAGGTCGACGAGCTCCTTCCACGAGTCGAGGATAGAGGTGATGGCCTCGAGCTGTCCGAGGCAGCGCGGCTCGCCCGGGTTGATTTTGAATGCCCGGCTATAAGCCACGAATGACCGCTCCGGAGAGGCGAGCTTCTCGGCGAGGATCGCGCCGACGCGCATCAGATGCTCGAATTTCTCGAAATTGTCGCTGGAACACTCGACGAGGATCCCGATGGCCTCGACCAGCTTCTCGAAGTCGCCCCGCTCCTCGTAGAGCGGAGCCAGAATATGCGCCGCCTCGCCCCGTTGCGCGGCGTCCGCGAGGAGCCCCTCAAGCGCCGCGACTGCGGGCTCGTACGCCGGATCGATGGCCAGGATCTCCCTGTAGCACTCGAGCGCCCTGGCCTTGTTCCCGAGGTGCTCGTCCGAGACCTGTCCGAGCCGGAACTTGAGCTCGAGCTCGGCCGTCTGATCCATCACTCCCTGCGACAGCTCGCGCTCGATGACGTCGGCCAGGTCGGACCAGCGCTGCTCGGCAAGGTAGAGCCGATCGAGCGCTGCGAGGGCGCGCAGCTCGTCGCCGGCCATCTCGATGATCTGGCCGTAGACCGCGATGGCTCTCACCCTATCATCGATCTCCTCCTCCCACAGGAGCGCCTGATTGTAGAAGATCTCCTTGCGCTCCTCGTCGTCCGCCGCCATCTCGATGCGCCGCGCGTAGATGTCGAGCAGCTCTTGGTAGCGGCCCATCTGCGCGTAGATCTTCTCGAGTGCCGAGACCGCCCGCGGGTTCTTGGGGTCATCTGAGAGAATCGCACCGTAGTAGGCGAGCGCCTCTTCAGGCCTCCCGAGTTCCGCGTCGAGAATGCGAGCCAGTCTGAGTATCAGCTCCTGCTTCGAGCCCGCATCGACCGTCTCGATGGCGCCGCGAATGACCTCTACGGCCTTCTCCCACCCGCCGGCCCTGCCGGCCGAACGCTCGAGGTCCTCCTGCGTGCCTCCATCCTCCGGGGTCTGCGTGAACGCCTCGACAAATCCGGTGAAAGCCCGTTCGAAGTCCTGGAGCTCCTCCTCCGCGATGTGGGCGATGCGCTGGCGCAGCACGAGCTTCTCGGTGGCGTCCGCCGCATGGCGCAGCTTCACCTCGAGCACGTCGGCCAGCTTCGCCGGGTTCTTCTCGGTTTCGAGGATCGGGATGAGGGCCTCGGCCGCTTCCATGTTGTCGGGATCGAGCTGCAAAACCGCCTCGTAGCAGCGCGCGGCGCGATCGATGCGCGACTTCTTGTCGCGCCACAGCTCGGCGATCTTGAACTGCAGGCCGATGCGCGCGGCCAGGGCGCTGTCCTGCCGCTCCGCCTCGCGCTCGAGCACCCTTATGAACTCGTCCCACTTCTCCGTGGCGGCGAAAAACGCCTCGAGCTCATCCCACGCCTGCAGCGCGAGGTACCTCTTCTTGAGCTGCTCCTGGGCCCGGCGGTCGTCCGGATCCATGGCGAGCAGCGCCTTCCACGCCTCGATCGCCCGCCCATCGTCGTTGAGCTTGTCGCCATAGACCGTACCGAGCTTGACGAGCAGGGCCGCGCGCTCAGCGGCGTCCGCGACGATCTCGATCTGCCGGTTCACGATACGGGCGTAACTCTCCCACTCCTTGCCGCGCTCGTAGAGGCCGGCGAGGTTGTTGAAGGCCGCCCCGTTCTCGGGATCCTGCGCGAGAACCGCCTCCCACAGCTCGATGCAGACGGCCGGCTTCTTGAGCTTGTCCGTGGCCATCTCCGCGATCTTGACGAGAGCCTGCGCGCGCTCGGGCCCGTCGCCCATCTTTTCGGTCTCGCGCTTCAGGATGCCGACGAGCTTCTCCCAGTCGCGGCGCTTCTCGTACATCTCCTTGAGGAACGTGATCGCCTGATCGTGGTGCGGATCGGCGTTCAGGACTTCCTCGAACGCCTTGATGGCCTCGGCCTGGTTGGAGAAGCGCTGAAGGAAGAGCTGGGCGACCTTGAGGAAGATGTCGACCTTGTCCTCCTTGGACTCCGCCGCCTCGCCCTTGGCCTTGAGCACCTTCACGAGGTCCGGCCAGCGGCTCATTGCCTCGTACTTGGCGATGGCCGCGTCGAGCGCAAGGTGGTGGTGCGGCGCGAACTTGAGGATGGCCTGGTAAGCGTTGACGGCCATCACGTCCTGCTTGAGGTGCGTTTCGTAGAGCTGGCCGAGGGCCAGGAGCGCGCTGGCCTTGGCCGGCCCGTCCGGCATGGCCTGGGTCTGTTTCTTGAGGAAGTCAGCGAACTGGGTCCACTTGCTCGTCTGTGCGTAGAGGCGCATCAGCGCCCCCATGACCGCTTCGTGGCCGGGAGACTTGCCCCACGCCTGCTCCCACGCGGCGATGCCCTTTTCCGGACCCTGCGCCTCGGCGCCTTGCGCGGTTTCCATGGCCACGGCGAGCTCGGGCGGGATGCTCGGCTCTTTCGCCGGCTCCACGGCCGATTCGGCTGCGCGCTCTTCCGCGGGAGCTGCCGCGCGCTCGGGTTCGACACCCACCACGGTGTCGAGCGGAGGAATCGAGCTCCTGTTCTTCGCGTTCTTCCGTTTCTGGTCCCGTCCACCGTCCTTGGCCATCTCGCTCTCCTTCGAGAAGTGTCCCGGCATCGCAGTGCCGGAGTCCATGCTGCTCAGCTCGTCGCGGTAGCGCTCAGCCTGCTTTTCATCGCCCAGAATGCGACCCCACAGGTCGCCAGCCAACTCGAGAAGATCGATCCGGGTCCGGCCTTCGGCGCATTCGAGCCCAGCCTCGAGAAGATCCGCCGCCGCCGTGTGGCTCCCGCTCTCGACATAATATTCATATAGGAACCCGGGCAGGCCCTGCAGCGACGGATCGAGGCGGCAGGCCTGGTCAAGCATGGGGACCGCTCTCTCCGGCGAGCTGTGCCTGAGCAGCCACCGCGCACCGATCTGGTAGAGAGCCGCCGCGCGCTCCCGTCCCGTCAGATTCTCGACGATCTGCCCTTGAAGCATGGAGAGATCGTCCAGCCGTCCCGCGTCGACGAGGTCGCGCTCGAGCATGTAGACGGCGCCCACGTGCGACGGGTCGAGGAGGACGGCCCGCACGAGCAAATCGCCGACGGTCTCGGGAGGTGAGCCGCCGATACCGTGAAGGATCGCGGCACGGAACAGCCGGTCTGCCGATGCAGTATCGTCGTGTGCGCTGCGTTCGAGCCCCGTCGCCCGTTCGGCCCAGTTTTCCTTCGCCGCCAGGTCGTCGGCGATCTCTACGCAACGGACATCGTCCGGTGCGCGATCCGCGCATTCGATGCACGCGAGCTCCGCGCGATCGTTCTGGCCCAGGAGCAACATGGCATCGACGAGCTCGCGGTAGAGATCGGCCTGGCGCTGTGCGTCGCTCGTGATCTGCATCTCGAGCGCGACGAGCTTGTCGATGGTCCCGAGCCTTCCCATTTCCCAGTAGATGCGCCGCGCAGCGCGTAACGCCTCGAGGCTGCCCGGATCGGCCTTGAACGCCTGCTGGTAGTGGGCGATTGCCTTGGCTTTCTGAAGGTACTTGTCCTCCCAGAGCCGGGCGATGCGCAGGTGAGCCTCTGCGCGCTCGGGGCCCTGGGCGAACGAGTCCGCCACTTCCTCGAGCTTGAAGATGTGATCCTTCCAATTCGGGAAGTGCGACTCTCTGGTCATCTCCGCCTCACCGCCTCTCGCCGCCTCGGCCGAACCGGAGGCGCCTTGCGCCGCCTACTTCCTGTTCAGGCCGAACTGCAGCTCGTACAGTTTCGTCTGGGCGGCCGTCACGTAGTCCGGCCGGGTCTTGCCCGTGGTCGACTGCAGGAACTTGGACAACCATATCTTCGCGTTCTCGACGTTGGTGAACGAATAGGTCCACCCGAGGCTGAACATGGCGTCGTCCATGCCCGGCTTGAGCTCGAGCGCGGTCTTGAACTCCTGGATGGCCTGCGCGTACTCCTTCTTGTCGGAGAGCACGGTGCCGAGGAGGTGGTGCATGATCGCCACCGCATCCTCCTGCCCGGCGAGCGCCTTGATGCCCTCCCTGAAAACCTGCTCCGCCTGGCTGTAAAGCCCCCACTCGGAGTAGATGAGACCGAGGTCGCGGTAAGCATCGGCGAAGCGCGGGTTCCTGTTGATTGCATCGGTGAACTTCTGCATGGCCTTCTCGGGCTCCGCCTCGCGTGAGACGAGTCCGAGCCGGTAATGCGCCTTGTACAGCGCCGGATCGAGCGCCACCGCGCGCTCGTACTCCTTGGCCGCCTGCTCGGGCTGGTTCATCCACTCGTACACTTCGCCGAGCTGGTAGTGGTAGAGCGCGTTGTCCTCCCGAAACGCCACGGCCTTCTGCAGGTGGCGCGCAGCCTGCTCGTACTCTTTGGTTTCGATGTAGATCATGCCCAGCGAGTGATGCGCGTCGGCGCTCTCGGGATCGAGAGTGATCGCCTTGCTGCAGTCACGAACGGCCTGGGGAAACATCTTGCGCCTATGGAAATCGACGCACTGGTTTATCATTTCGATGGACGCGACCTTGTCCCGGTTGCAGGACAGCTGCCCCGCCCCGATGGCAAGAGTCCCCAAGGCGCAGATGACCAGAACCATCTTCTTCTTCATAGGTTTGCTCCTGGTTGTCGAGGCATGGATGATGAACGATATTAGGAAAACATGGGGGTGATGTAAACCCCTCAGCGCTGTCTAACGAAACAAAAAACAAAACGTATTGACAAGGGAAACGAGCCCCAGGCGCAACCGCGGCAACCGAGCTACGGGCTTCCGATCTTGATAATCCGGCCGCTCTTGTCCTGCGTGTAGCCCGCTGGGAGAAGGGACTCCGTCTTCTTCTTGAAACCGGTCGTCACCCACCCCAGGTTCGCGAACGATTCGATGGCGATGTTCCGCACGCGGATGCTCTCGTCGTCACAGATCGCCTTGAGCAAAGGCTCGCGCGCGACCTCGTCGGCATGCCTGGCCAGCGCCACCACGGTCTGGAAACGGACCGTCTCGTCCACGTCGGTAAGGAAGCGCAGGAGCGCCTCGGCGACGTCGTGCCCCGGGACCTCGGCGAGTGCCATGACGGTCTGCATCTTCCGGTCCGGGTTCCGCTCGTACTCGGTGTCGAACCCAAGGAGGACATCGAGGAGCTCGCCCTTGTACTCCTCCGGAGTTACGATGCTCTTGAAGACGCGCTGCACCCACACCACGGACTCGGCCGAGCGCAGCGCGCGGCGGATGTACGGCAGCGCGGGGGGGCCGATCTCGACCAGGGCGTCGTGCACCCACTCCTTTTCCTCCTCATCCTCGATGGAAGGCTCGGCGCACACGGCGAACCTGGCGAGCAGGCCGGACAGGGCGATCGCGTTCCCGCGACGCGCCTCGTCGATCATTTCTTGAAGCGCGACCTGCCTGTAGTCCTTGGGGGTGTACTTGTTGTTGGCCCGCTTGACGATACGCCCGAGGCGGCGCGCCTCGCGTTTCTCGGCGGAGAGGAAATCCAGAATACCCATGAATTCCAAGAGGAGGGACGGGCGTTCTACTTGCCCACTTCCTCCTGCTCCTCCTCCTCCCCGGTCAGCACCCCGATGAGCTGGTTGATGCGGTAGGAGAGCCCGCCCACTTCCGACGACTTCACGTCGAAACGATAACTGTATTCACCATTGATGATCTTGAGCAAGCCTTCCTCGATGGCCATCACCGGCTTCTGGAAGTGGTTGCCGAGCAGGAACCCCGCCACGATGACGATGATGCCAGCGAGCGCCATGAGCACGAGGATGGACACGAGCGCGCCCAGGTCCTCGGTGGCCTTGTCCACCGACGCCATGACGACGTTTGCCACCTGATCCTTTGCCTCCGCGGAGCGCACCGCGGTGAGGATGGCCAAGTAGGGATCGCCTTCGATGTTTATCTCGAACACGTCGGAAGGCTGCCCGGTGGAAAGAGTCTTACCCAGCCTGACCGCCCCGTCCGGCTGGCTCATCTGTTGCTCAAGGCTCTGGCGCGCCAGATCGCCCGTGAGCGACGTGGAGTAAACCTTGCCGCCCTTGATGACCGCCACATCGTGGCCCAGCATTTCGGACTTCTTCTTCGCGGTGCCGTTCGAGAGCTCGAACCCGATCACGAGCACCCCGGCGACCTTGTCCGAGACCCAGATCGGCGCCGCGGCCAGCTCGAGGAGCCCCGAGTTCATGAACTCGCACGAGCCCTTCACCTTGTTGGTCGGGCTGAACGGGGAATCGTTCACCGACCAGATCGCGTACACCGCCTCGCCGGCCAGCGCCTGACCGACGACCGGCATGCTCTTGTCGAGGTTGAACCCCGCCGGGCAAGCGTTGGGCGTCATATTGCGGGCAAGAGCGTACCCCTTGCTGTCCGTGATGATGACCAACTCGGGCCGCTTGCCGGTCTTCTCGGACCATAGCTCGCTCATCATCTCGACGACCTTCACGCTGCGCTTGAACCAGATGTCCCGGATCTTCTTGTCAACCGCGTCCTCGGTCTCTCCCTCGGCCGGCTGCAAATCCACCGGCGCAAACGCCTCGAGGACATCCTTGGACGAGGCCTGGGCGCGCGTGCTGAACAGGAGCTCGAAGCCCCGGAGATCCTCGGACCTGTCGAACAGACTTTGGGATGTCTTCAAGTTCTCCCGAAGGTGCACGATGGTATTTCCGGTGAGGCTGCTTTTCAGGTAGGCGAATCCGCCCAGACCGAGAATCAGCACGGCGACCAGATTGGGGAGAATGATTTTCCCTCTCATTTCCTGACCCCTCCGTCGGGCGCGAACGCCATTCCTGTTGGTGACTATCCCCTTGTGATTTTGTGTTGTTGTGCCTAACATCCTGAGGCGGCGAAGTCAAGGAGCCGGGCGAGTTTCGCGAGGAGAAGTCCGCATGAAACGTGGCTTTCTCTATGATCCCATGTTTCTCGAGCACGAGTGCGACACCGCCCACCCGGAGCGGCCGGAACGGCTCGGGGCGGTTCTCAGGGGACTCGAGGATGCCGGGGTCTGGAACGGCGCCCGAATGATCCCCGCCCGCCCGGTGACCACGGAGGAGCTGACGCGCGTCCACGACGAGACCTATGTCGCCGCGGTTCTGCGGGAGCTCGCGCGCGGCTCGGGCTACCTCGACGGCGACACCTTCTTTTCCCGCGGCTCGCGCGACGCGGCGCTGAACGCGGCCGGAGGGACCGTGGATCTGGTCTTCGCCGTCCATGACCGGGACGTGGAATGGGGCTTCGCCGCGGTGCGACCGCCGGGCCACCATGCGAGCCGGTCCCGAGCGGGGGGGTTTTGCATCTTCAACAATATCGCGGTCGCCGCGAGCGCGCTGCGCGCCTCGGGCCGAGCGGAGCGCGTGCTCATCTTCGATTGGGACGTTCACCACGGCAACGGCACCCAGGATCAGTTCTGGGACGAGCCGGACGTGCTGTTCATATCCGTGCACCAATGGCCACATTATCCGGGCTCCGGGCTGACGGATCAGATCGGAGGCAGGCGGGCGCTCGGTCGCACCGTGAACTTCCCATTTCCTTCCGGGGGGCGCGACAAGGACTATCTTTCAATACTCGATGAGGTGGTCGCGCCGCTGGCGCACGCCTTCAAGCCGGACCATGTCCTCGTCAGCGCCGGCTTCGACGCACACAACCGTGATCCGCTGGCGGGAATGCAATTGACGTCGGACGGTTACGGGCTCATGGCCGCACGCCTCAAGTCCATCGCGGACGCCTGTTGCCAGGGACGGCTGACGTTCGTTTTGGAGGGCGGTTACGATCTCGATGCGCTTGAGGAATCGGTGCGAGCCGTGGCACTCGGCATAGAACGGGGGAGAGCAGATTCTGAAGAGTCCGATGATTCGCGTCCCGCAAGCGCGCTTCATGGTCGCGTGATCGCCGAGACGATTTTGAAAATCCGCCCGCATTGGCCTGGAGTCTTCTAGTTCTCCAAACCCGAACGCTTCCCTCGATCGCACGAAACGTATTCCTTTGATATTATTAGATATATCGACATTGAATTGACGCTCACCCCAGCCGTGATATCTTCGAGGTTCAGGAATCAGCCGGAGGGAGATTCCCTATCGGCTTCCGCATGAAGTAATCAGGAGGTCGGGTATCACGATGATTCGATTTCTTTTCGACAAGTTCCGCGCAGCTCCGGGCCCGCTCAAGGAGGCGCGGCTCATCGTGGCCGACCTCGCCGAGGAGATCCTGGATCTGGCCGCGCACTACGCGGAGAAGATGCGAGAGCCCAAGGGCCAGTGGGAGGATGTCGACGGATCGAAAAAAGCCTGCGAGAGACATCCGAGCGCAAAGCCCGGGCCCGGGAAGAGCGCGACCGAACGGCCTTCGATAGGCGAGGAGCCGAGCGAACCCTCCCATCCTCCGACACGCTCGCTCGAGGTCGATCCCAGGTTCGCGACGGCCCTCGGCCTGCCAGCCAACAACAAGACACAGGAGTTCAAGGTTCTCGCGATCCTGTGGGACGCCAAGTCGCGCGGGATGGACAACCTTTCGGCCAAAGCCGTGTCCGAGCACGGGGAGCGGCTCGGGGTCGCGATCAGACACGAGAACGTCCGCAAGGTCATCCGCACGCGGCTCGGAGCGTTCGTCGACGTTCACACCGAGAAGACCGGCAGCGCCACGGTCTACCGTTACCGGATCTCCACGGAGGGCGAGAGCCACTTCGTTTCGAAATACCTGAGATAAAAGATGTCCAACACCGATCCAGGCCGGTCAGCAGAAATCCCGCAGGTTCTCGTCGTCGACGACGAGAAGGTGATCCGGGAGATCCTGGCCGACTTCCTCTCGATGGAGGGGTTCCGGGTGGCCACCGCCGCGGACGGCGTGGCCGCGCTCGAGCGACTCGACGAAGCGCCCTTCGACATGGTCATCTCGGACCTCAAGATGCCCAACATGGGCGGTCTTGAGCTGCTCGAAAACATCCAGGCCAACCACGAGAACGTGCTGACCGTCATCATGACGGGGTTCGGGACCGTGGAGACGGCCATCGAGGCCATGAAGAAGGGCGCTTACGACTACATCCTCAAGCCGTTCAAGGTGGAAGAGGTGGTCCACATCGTCCATCGCGGCATCGAGAAGCAACGGCTCGTCTCGGAGAACATCCGCCTCAAGGAGATCATCTCGCTGCACGAGCTCTCGGAGCACCTGCAGGCCACCTTGTCGCTCGGCGACGTGATCGACTCGCTGCTCACCACGACAATCAACAACGTGCGCTGCGACATGGCCGTGCTGTCGCTCCAGGACGAGCTGACCGAGCAGTTCGTCGAGCGCGGCCAAATGGTGCACCCGGACGCGCCGCCCGGGATAGACGCCGGACGCCTTGACTTCGACGCCATCCTCCGGGAGCTCGACGAGCACCGCGTCATCCTGGCCCAGGGACCGTCCACGGCCGGCTACTTCGTGCGCGCTCCCAAGGACCTCGTGGCGTTCACGTGCATCCCTCTCGTGGCGCGGCAGCGCATCATCGGGATGCTGGCCGGATACTCCTTCACGGCCGGAGTGCGGCTCACCGAGGGGCAGCGCAAGCTCCTGTCGCTGCTCGGCTCACGCGCCGCGGCGGCCGTGGAGAACGCCCTGCTCTACCGGAACCTGCAGCTCACGTTCCGCCAGACCATCCAGGGGCTCGCGCGCGCCCTCGAGGCCATGGACAAGTACACGGCCGGCCACTCGGATCGGGTCACGGTGTACGCGCGCATCACGGCCGAGGAGCTCGGCGAGCCGCCCGAGCGGGTGGAGCTCATCACGCAGGCGGGCATGCTCCATGACATCGGCAAGCTGGGGTGCCACGCGAACCTCAACAAGCCCGGCAAGCTCACCAAGGAGGAGTACGAGATCTTCCGATCGCACCCCTCGTTCGGGAAGGACATCGTGGACCCCATCTCGTTCCTGCGCCCCATCATCCCGGGGGTGCACCTGCACCACGAGCGCTGGGACGGGCAAGGCTACCCGCTCGGCCTCGTCGGGGACGCCATCCCCATGATGGCACGCATCCTGGCCGTGGCCGACACCTACGACGCCATGACCTCGAACCGCGCATACAGGCGCGCCCTCGAGCACGCGGTGGCCGTCACCGAGCTCAATCGCTGCGCCGGCACCCAGTTCGACCCGGCGGTGGTGATCGCGTTCCTCTCCGCCATCGAGAAGCACCGCGCCGACTGCCGAATGCAGGGCGTGCCCATTCCGGACTGAGGAGAGGATGGCCCGGGAGAGCCAGCGGCGCGGCGCGGCGAAAGGGCCGACGCGCTCCTCGGTCCGCCGCCGGGTCGTGATCGGGCTGGCCGCGATCATGGCCGCGTTCTCGGCGCTCACCATCTACAGCATCGTGCTCCACAGGCGCACGGTCTTAGATCTCGCGCTCATCAACGAGGCCTACCTCCAGCTCACGCTCGGCAACGCGGATGTCCGCGCGACCCAGCTCGTGTTCAGCACGCTCATGGACCGCCTCGCGGACGACCGCAACCAGTCCGTCACCCGCGACTGGATCAACGCGGCGCGCAAGTACAGGCCGGTCATCCTGCGCCGGCTCATCTCGGAGCTCGACGCACAACGCAAGAGGGACATCCCGCTAAGCGAGGCCGAGTACCTCGGGCGCATCGGCGTGCGCCTCACCGACGTGGAGCGCCGCTACATCGAGAACGAGCGCGGGTTCGAGACACTCTACTCGCTCATGGACACGGGGCGCATGGACGAAGCGCGCGCGCGCATCGAGCGCATGAAGCGCACCGAACGCGGGCTCGACCGCGTGCTGTCGGGCATCGGGGAGGACGTGAGGGCGCACATCACCGGGCTCGCGGAGCGGGCACAACGCGACGGCACGCGCGCCACCTGGCTGCTCGCCCTGCTCACGGTGGCCGCGTTGGTCGTGGGCACGGGGATGGTCATCTCGGCGAGCCGCCTGCTCAAGCCGCTCAAGGAGATGCAGGAGGCGGTGCAGAAGGTGGCGCGTGGCGAGATCGGCACGCACATCGACATCCGGCGCGACGACGAGATCGGGGATCTCGCGCTCGCGTTCAACAGGATGACGGACGCGCTCGCCGACCGTGATCGGATGCTGATCCGCTCGGAGCGCCTGGCCACGGCGGGCAAGATGGCGGCCCAGGTGACCCACGAGATCCGCAACCCGCTGTCGTCTTTGGGGCTCAACGCGGAGCTGCTCGAGGATGAGCTCGGCGCGGGCTCCGACAAGGCCGAGGCGCGTTCCCTGCTCAAGGCCATGCGCGACGAGATCGAGCGGCTCACGGGCATCACGGAATCGTACCTTCGCTTCGCGCGCCTGCCGGCCCCGGAGCCGACCATGGGCGACCTGAACGCCGCGGTGGAGGCGGCCCTCGACTTCATGCGCGGCGAGCTCGCGGAGAAGCGCGCCGAGGTGACGCGCGATCTTTCGGACGGGCTCCCTCCCCTGCTCTTCGACCAGAGCCAGATCAGGCAGGCCCTCGTCAACATGCTGCGAAACGCGTGTGAGGCCATGCCCGGAGGCGGACGCGTGACGGTATCGACGCGACGCGCGGGCGAAATGGTGGAGCTCGTGGTGCGCGACACCGGCTGCGGCGTGCCCCCGGAGGCCCAGGATCACATCTTCGACTCATTCTACAGCACGAAGCTCGGCGGCACAGGGCTGGGGCTGCCCATGGTCCGGCAGATCTGCCTGGCCCACGGGGGAGACGCACGCTGCGAGGACACGGGCCCCGAGGGCTCGTCGTTCGTCATCTCACTGCCCGCGGCCGACGCTTCCCTCCCGGCCGCACAGGAGGTCTCATGATCACGAAGAGGACGCGCCCCGCGACCGAGCTGCGGGAAGTCACAATCACGCCCGGCTACCTGAAGCCGCCGGAGGGCTCGGCGCTCATCCGCGCGGGCGACACGATGGTGGTGTGCACCGCGTCCGTGGAGGACAAGGTCAAGGACTGGATGCGCGGCCAGGGACGCGGCTGGATCACGGCCGAGTACGCCATGCTGCCGCGCGCCAATGCGAGCCGCGGGCTACGCGAGGGGCAGTTCGGCAGGTGGCCCTCGAGCCGGTCGCAGGAGATCCAGCGCCTCATCGGCCGCGCCCTGCGCGGGATCGTCTGGCCGAAGCGCCTGGGCGAGCGGTCAATCACCATCGACTGCGACGTGCTGCAGGCCGACGGCGGCACGCGGACCGCGTCCATCACGGGCGGGTTCGTGGCCCTGGCCCTGGCTCTCGACCGCCTGCGCAAGGCCGGCAAGATCACGAGCCCACCGCTCAAGGGCCTGCTGGCCGCGGTGAGCGTCGGCCTCGTGGACGGCGAGATCCTGCTCGACCTCGACTACCGGGAGGACAGCCGGGCCAGGGTCGATCTCAACATCGCGGCGGACGACCGCGGCCGGATCGCGGACGTGCAGGCCACGGCCGAGGGCGAAGCGTTCGAGCCGCAACAGCTCGAGCAGATGACCGCCCTGGGCCTTGTCGGCGTGGCGTCGCTCGTGCAGGCGCAGCGCCTTGTCCTCGAGGCGGCCGGCGTGGAGCTCGGCGCCCTCATCCAGCGTCCCGAGGACGTGAAATGAAGCGGCTCGTGGTGGGCACAGGCAACGCGGGGAAGCTCACCGAAATCCGGCGCAAGCTCGAAGGCGCCGGCTTCGAGATCGTGACGCTGCGCGACCTCGGCCTCTCGGTGGACGTGGAGGAGGACGAGGAGACGTTCGCCGGGAACGCGCGCAAGAAGGCCGCGGCCGTGTCCCTCGCAGCGGGGCTGCCGGCCCTGGCCGACGATTCAGGGATCGAAGTGGACGTTCTCGGCGGGCGGCCCGGCGTGCGCTCGGCGCGTTACGGCGGGAACGGGCTCGACGACGCGGCCCGCAACGCCCTGCTCCTTCGGGAGCTCGCGGGCGTGCCGGCCGGGAAAAGGACGGCGCGCTTCCGGTGCGCGCTCGCGTTCGCGGCTCCGGATCAAGCGCCGCACATGGAGGAAGGCACGTTCGAGGGGAGCATCGCCTTCGCGCCGGCGGGGGACTACGGCTTCGGCTACGATCCGATCTTCGTCCCCGCCGGGTTCGACCGCACCCTGTCGGAGCTCGGCGCCGAGGTGAAGAACCGGCTCAGCCACAGAGCCCGGGCCCTCGACCTCATGAAGCTCTGGCTCCTCGCGCACCGGGGATGATATAAAGGGAGGGTGGGTCTAAAGGTGCAGGGCACGAACCGGAGGACGTCGTGACGAGAATCGAGCTTCTTCATCGGATCAGCCTGGATGACGCGGTGTGTGGCGGCAGGCCGTGCATCCGCGACACGCGAATTCCGATCGCCGTCGTACTGGACGGCATGGCCGAGGGCCTCACCGTGGACCAGATCATCGACCACTATCCCCAACTGGCCGTGGAGGATGTCCGGGCGGTGCTGGCATACGCTGGGACACTCGCACAGGAGAATACCTGGAAGCTCGCAGTATGAAGCTCAAGCTCGACGAGAACCTCTCGCGCCATCTCAAGGAGGATCTCGTCTTCCTGGGACACGACGCGCTCACGGCGGCGGAAGAGGGACTGCTGTCCCGGCCGGACGACGTGATCGCGGCCGCGGCGAAAGCCGAGGGGCGGATGCTGCTGACCCTGGATCTCCACCTCGCGGACATCACGAGGTTCCGCCCCGGAAGCCATCCCGGGATCATCCTGTTCCGGCCGCCGAGCCTCGGACCTCTCACGGTCAACAGCTTCATTTCCGAATTCGTGCGCGGGCAGGACCTGGCGATTTACTCCGGGTGCCTCGCCGTCATCGAACCCGGGAGAGCGCGGGTCCGGCGCCCGGAGGAGTGAGGCATGAAGCTCTGGCTCCTCGCGCACCGGGGATGATATAAAGGAAGGGAGCACACGGTCACCTAACGACAGGCGGGGCATCATGTCGGACGCAGGGAACCGGGAGCAGTATCCGTACCATCGGCGCTTCGTGCGCCACAGGGTGCGGCTCAAGGTGCACGTCCATTCCGGCCAGCATTTCACCGCGTGGACCGCGAACGTCTCGGAAGACGGCCTCTCCTTCGAGATCCCGGCCTTCCTGCCCTCGGGCGACGAGGTCGACGTGTGGGTCTACGTCTCGCGCGCAAAGAAGGAGGAGCCGCCGGTCGAAACCACGTGTCGTATCGTGTGGGCCGACCGGGGCAAGAAGGGCACGCGCCACGGGGCGCAGTTCACGTCCTTCGCCGCGGACGGCAAGGAGCGCCTCGCAGCGTGGCTCGTGCACGCCTGAGCCTCCTCCTCTCCGGATCGAGCGCACTTCCCCGAAATGATGTAAGAAAAGGCCGGGCCCAATCTTGGGGCGCCACACGCGAGGTGACGACGTGACGATACGCGACGAGAAGCTGCTCATCCTGGACGGCGCCTGCGGCTCCAACATCCAGGCCATGGGCCTGCCCGCGTCGGTCTGGGACGGCCGCGAGGGCTGCAACGAGATCCTGAACCTCACGGCGCCCGAGGCCGTGGTGCGCCTGCACGAGTCGTTCCTCGATGCCGGCGCCATGGTGCTCGAGACCAACACCTTCGGCGCCACGTCCATCGTGCTCGCCGAGTACGGGCTCGAGGGCGAGGTCGATCGCATCAACCGCGCGGCCGTGGCACACGCGCGCAAGGCCATCGCGGGCAAACCCCGGCGTTACGTGGCCGGTTCCGTGGGGCCCACCACCAAGCTGCCCACGCTCGGGCACATAGGCTTTGCGCAGATGCGCGACGCGTACCGAGCCCAGGTGCGCGCGCTCGTGGAGTCCGGCGTGGACCTGCTCCTGGTCGAGACCTGCCAGGACCTGCTCCAACTCAAGATCGCGCTCGTGGCGTGTTTCGAGATCCTGTCCGAGACCCACGCCGACGCGCCCGTGTCCGTATCCGTGACCATGGAACCTTCTGGCGCCATGCTGCTCGGCTCGGCCATGGGCGCCGTGGCCGCGGTCGTGAAGCCCTTCCCGGTCTTCTCCCTGGGCCTGAACTGCGCCACGGGCCCGGATCGCATGCGCTCCCACGTGGTCGCCCTGTCGCGCCTCTGGCCCGGCCGCATCTCGTGCGTGCCCAACGCGGGCATCCCCGAGGTGGAGGACGGCCGCACGCGCTACCCGCTCACGCCCGCTCTTTTCGCGGCGCCGCTTCGGGAGTTCGTGGCCGAGCACGGAGTCAGCCTGGTCGGTGGCTGTTGCGGAACCACGCCCGCGCACATCGCGGCCCTTGCGCGCGCCCTTGAGGGCGTGGTCCCGGCCGAGCGCGCGCCCGAGTGGAAGCCGTGCCTCGCCAGCCTGTATCAGGCCGTGGACACGGCGCAGGAGATCCCTCCCCTGCTCGTGGGCGAGCGCCTCAACGCCAACGGCTCCAAGAAATTCAAGGAGAAGCTGCTCGCCGACGACTACGACGGCGCGATCGCCATCGCCCGCGACCAGGAGTCCAAGGGCGCGCACCTGCTCGACCTGTGCTGCGCCTACGCCGGCCGCGATGAGAAGGCCGACATGACGGCCATGGTGACGCGGCTCGTGACCGCGGCCAGGGCGCCGCTCGTCATCGACTCCACCAATCCGCTCGCCATCGAGGCCGCGCTCGAGCGCTACCCGGGCCGCTGCCTCGTGAACTCCGTCAACCTGGAGGACGGCGGCCGAACGCTCGACCGCGTGGCCGCGCTCGCCCGCAAGTTCGGAGCGGCGCTCGTGGCGCTCACCATCGGCCCGCGCGGGATGGCCATGACCGCGGACGACAAGCTCGCCGTGGCGCGCGACATCTTCGAGCGCGCGACCCGCAAGCACGGGCTCGCTCCCGAGGATCTCTTTTTCGACGCGCTCACCTTCACGCTCGGCTCGGGCGACGCCACCATGCGCCGGGCCGCGGTCGAGACGCTCGCGGCCATCCCGCGCATCAAGGCCGCGTTCCCGGGCGCGCGCACCATCCTGGGCGTGAGCAACGTGTCGTTCGGGCTGCCGTCCGCGGCGCGGCCCGTGCTCAATTCCGTGTTCCTGCACGAGGCCATCTCGGCCGGTCTCGACGCGGCCATCGTGGACGCGGGCAAGATCCTGCCGCTCGCGCGGATCGCGCCTGCGGACCGCGACATCTGCCTCGACCTCGTCCACGATCGCGAGCGCGAGCCCGGAACGACCCCGCTCGCCGCGTTCCTCGCGCACTTCGCGGCGCGCAAGCCCAAGGCCGACGATAAAGGCGCGGCAGGCGAAACCGGTCCGGCGGAAAAGGCCCTGGAGGAGCGCATCCTGTCCGGAGATCGCGAGGACCTCGACGACCTGCTCCACGTGCTGCTCGAACGGCGCCGTCCCCTTTCGATCGTGAACGAGATCCTGGTTCCGGCCATGCGCAGGGTGGGCGACCTGTTCGGACGCGGCGAGATGCTGCTGCCGTTCGTGCTCGAGTCCGCCGAGGTCATGCGCCGCGCCGTGGCGATCCTGGAGCCGCACATGGACAAGGGCGAGATGGAGGCCGGCACGCGGATCCTGCTCGCCACGGTGCAGGGCGACGTGCACGACATCGGCAAGAACCTGGCCGACATCATCCTCTCCAACAACGGCTACAAGGTCTTCAACATCGGCACCAACGTGCCGACCGAGACCATCATCGAGAAGGCCAAGGAGCTTCGCGTCGACGCCATCGGGCTGTCGGGCCTGCTCGTCAAGAGCGCCCTGCACATGAAGGAGAGCCTGCCCGCGTTTCGCGCGGCGGGTCTCGGCGTGCCCGTGCTGCTGGGTGGCGCAGCGCTCACGCGCAGGTTCGTGGCCGAGGGCTGCGTGCCGGCGTACGGCGGCAAGGTCGTGTACTGCCCGGATGCGTTCGCGGGCTTGATGGCCGTGCAGGAGCTGGAGAGCGGCGCGCTCGAGTCGACACGGGCGGCGCCGACGGGCGGCGGGATCGTTCCCGACGGCAGGGATGCGGGGATCGATCACTCGATCGCACCGCCGTCCCCGCCGTTCCTGGGCGCGAGGCGCGTGACCGGCATCGACATCGCCTACGTGCTGCCGCACCTCAAAGAACAGGCCCTCTTTCGCACGCGCTGGGGCTTCAAGCGCGCAGGTCTGGACCCGGCCGAGCACGAGGCGCTCATCGAGAAGACGGCCCGGCCCGCGCTCGCGGCGTTCGTGGAGCGCTGCAAGGCCGGCGGGCTCGTGGACCTGCAAGTGGCGTACGGCTGGTTCCGGTGCCGCTCGGACGGCGACAAGGTCGTGATCGAGACAGCAAGCGGCGATCGTGAGATCCCGTTTCCGCGCCAGGAGTTCGCGCCCGGCCGTTGCATCGCGGACTTCTTCAGGTCAAAGGCCGAGGGCGGCGACGTGGCGGGATTCCTGCTCGCGACCGTCGGTCCGCGCCTGCTCGAAGAAGCGAAGCGCCTGTTCGAGGCCGGGAGCTTCAAGGACTACATGATGCTGCACGGGTTCGGCGCGGAGCTGGCCGAGGCGCTCACCGAATACTGGCACGGCGTGATGCGCGAGGAGATCGGCGTCGGCGAGCGCGGCGCGCGCTACGGCTTCGGCTATCCCGCGTGCCCGGACATGGCCGGCAACGCGGTCGTCGCCGAGCTCGTCGGCGCGTCCGAGATCGGCGTGACGCTCACTTCGAGCTTCCAGCTCGTGCCCGAGCTCTCCACCTCTGCCATCGTGGCCCTTCACCCGGACGCGAAGTACTTCGCGGTGTAGCGATTGCGGGGCCTGTCCACGACCGTGGACACCGAGCCATATAGCCCGAAGCCGAATCCCAACGAAAATCGATTGTTGCCGCGCCGCGGCGTGCTTGATCTCGCGAAAAAGCCCATGGGCGTAAAACGCGTTTGGGAGACTCCCTTCTTTCTCCCCGGCACCATCATGCCAGAACAGCCTGTGCGACATCACGGAGCCGCTATAAACGAACTCTGACGGGTCGGACCTGTCAGATCGGTCCGACGCGTCGATTCTCCCAGCGTCGCCTTCTGGATCAACAACCGACAGGTCTGGTATGACGATGTCCTGGAAGCCGCGCGAGCCCGCGGCCTCAAAAAGGACACCCCATGGCATCCCCTTCCGAAGCGCCCCCGTCGAATCGCCTCCTCGTGGAAGTCAGCTTCGAGGTGTGCTGGCAGCTCGGCGGGATCTACACGGTGCTGCGCAGCAAGGCGCCCATGGCGGTCAAGCGCCACGGGCAGAGCTACTGCCTCGTGGGCCCGTACAACGAGGCCACCGCCGACGACGAGTTCGAGCCACTTGAACCCACGGGCCTCTATGGACGGGCGGCGCAGATCCTGAACGAGCGCGGCATCGGCGCCCGTTACGGCCGCTGGATGATCTCGGGCAAGCCGCAGGTCGTGCTGCTCGACTACCGGCGTCACTTCGACCGCCTCAACGACGACAAGTACTTCCTGTGGAAGGATCACTTCATCGAGACCTATTCGGGCGATTCGGACGTGGACGAGGTGGTGGTCTTCGGCTACCTGGTCGTGGAATTCTTCGAGGCCCTGCTCGCCGCCCTGCGCGAGACCGGGGACGAGGGCGCGATCCCGAAGGTCGTGGCCCATTTCCACGAGTGGATGTCGGCCGTGCCCATCCCGGAGCTTCGTCGCCGGAAGACCGAGGTGGCCACGGTGTTCACCACGCACGCCACCATCCTCGGCCGCTACCTCGCCGCCGACGACCGCCACTTCTACCAGCGTCTGCCAGGTATCGACGCCGACGGCGCGGCCCGCAGCCGGGGCGTGCACCCGCGTTACGCCATCGAGCGCGCGGCGGCGTGGAGCGCCACGGTCTTCACCACGGTGAGCGGCATCACGGGCTTCGAGGCCGAGCACTTCCTCGGCCGCAAGCCGGACGCGCTCCTGCCCAACGGCCTCAACGTCCAGCGCTTCACGGCCCTGCACGAGTTCCAGAACCTGCACGCGAGGAGCAAGAAGCAGATCCACGAGTTCGTCATGGGCCACTTCTTCCCGAGCTACTCGTTCGACCTCGACCGCACGCTCTACGTCGTGACCTCGGGCCGCTACGAATACGGCAACAAGGGCCTCGACCTGTTCATCGAGTCGCTGGCGCGCCTCAACTGGCGGCTCAAGGTGGCCCGCTCCGACGTGACCGTGGTGGCCTTCATCGTCACGCGCGCGCCCAACAAGGGCATGAACGTGGACGTGCTGCGCAGCCAGGTCCTCTTCCGCGAGCTCCAGGGCACGGCCTCGGACATCGCCCGCGACATGAGCGAGCGCCTGCTCGCCAGCGTGGCCGAGGGGCGCATGCCGGGCATCGACGACCTCATCGACGAGAACGCACAGGTGCGGCTCAAGCGCATGACCCACGCCTGGCGCAAGAAGCGCTGGCCGTCGATCGTGACCCACGACATGGCGCACGACGGGCAGGACGCGGTGCTCGGCCAGCTGCGCTTCTGCAACCTGCTCAACAACCCGGAGGATCCGGTCAAGGTCATCTTCCACCCCGAGTTCCTCTCGCGCACGAGCCCGCTCATCGGGCTCGACTACGACGAGTTCGTGCGCGGCTGCCATCTGGGCGTGTTCCCGAGCTACTACGAGCCGTGGGGCTACACGCCCATGGAGTGCGCGGCGCTCGGCGTGCCGGCGGTCACGAGCGATCTCGCCGGGTTCGGCTGCTACGTCATGGACAAGATCCCGGACCACGACAAAAAAGGGATGTACGTGCTCGGCCGCAGGTACAAGACTTTCGACGAGAGCGCCGAGGAGCTGACGTCGATCATGCAGACCGCGCTCACCATGGATCGCCGCGAGCGCATCGACCTGCGCAACCGGGTCGAGGCCTTGAGCGTGCAGTTCGACTGGAAGGAGCTCATCCGCTATTACTGGGAGGCCCACGCGCTGGCCGTGGAGCGCTTCGCCGAGCAGGCCCCCACGCCCGGAGCATGAGCGCCGGATCGTTGCGCCGGGCCTCTGATATCTGCTAGATCTTTCAGCGACTTAACGCCCACCCCAAGGAGGGTTCCATGTCTTTCCCGGTGGCCGAGCGGGACCGATTGCTCACCGAGACGAAGCGGGATTTCTTCGACCGCGTGGCCGAGCAGCACACGCGGCCCGGACCGTTCAAGCGCTACTACAACGAGCGGCTGTACCGCCTGCTCGGCTTCAACATTCCCAAAGGCGCCTGCGTGCTCGAGCTCGGCTGCGGCGTGGGCGACCTGCTCGCGTCGCTCGATCCGTCGCGCGGGCTGGGCGTCGATTTCAGCGAACAGATGGTGAAGCTCGCGCGCGAGCGGCATCCCGGTCTTGAGTTCCGCGTGGGCGACGCCACCGGGCTCGACCTCGACGAGACGTTCGACTTCGTGGTGCTCTCGAACCTGGTGGGTGAGCTCGTGGACGTGGAGCGCACGCTCGCGAACCTGCACCGCTTCTGCCACGAACGCACGCGCATCGTCATCACGCATTACAACTACCTGTGGCAGCCGCTTGTGCGCGTGGCCGAGGCGCTCGGCATCAAGCCCCGGCAGCGCGAACAGAACTGGCTCGAGCTCGATGACCTCACGAACATGCTCGCCCTCGCGGACATCGAGCCCGTGAAGCGCGGGCGGAGCATGCTCGCGCCGCTCAAGATCCCGCTCCTGTCGGACATCCTCAACGACTACTTGGGGCCGCTTCCGATCCTCGAACGCCTGTGCGTCAACGAGCTGGTCGTGGGCAGGCCGGCGACGAGGGCGCCGCTCCCGGACTGCAAGGTCTCGGTGGTGGTGGCGTGCAAGAACGAGCGCGGCAACATCGAGGAGATCTTCCGCACGGTCCCGCGCATGGGGCTCGGCACCGAGCTCATCTTCGTGGACGGCCACTCCGACGACGGCACGGTGGAGGAGATCGAGCGCTGCATCCGGGACGTGAAGGCACTCGCCCCCGCCCTCGACGAGGTGCGCGTCATCACGCAGCAGGGCAAGGGCAAGGGCGACGCGGTGCGCGCCGGCTTCGAGCTCGCAAAGGGCGACGTGCTCATGATCCTCGACGCGGACATCACGGTGCGCTCCGAGGAGCTGCCCAAGTTCTACGCCGCGCTCGTCGAGGGCAAGGGCGAGCTCATCAACGGCTCGCGCCTGGTCTACCCCATGGAGGACCAAGCCATGCGCTTCCTCAACATGCTCGGCAACCACTTCTTCGGGTTCGCCTTCTCGTGGCTGCTCGACCAGCAGCTGACCGACACCCTGTGCGGCACCAAGGTGCTCTTCAGGAAGGACTACGCGGCCATCAAGCGCGGCCGCGCGTTCTTCGGCGACTTCGACCCGTTCGGCGACTTCGACCTGCTCTTCGGCGCGGCGAAGCTCAACCTCAAGATCCGCGAGGTCCCGATCCGCTACCGCAACCGCGAGTACGGCGACATCAAGATCGACCGGTTCCGCCACGGGCTCCTGCTGCTCAAGATGTCGGCTCTCGCGTTCAAGCGCTTCAAGCTCCACCGGGGGGTCGCTTGAGACTTCTTGGCCGGGTCGCGGTGCCGCTCCTGAACGCGCTGCTCGTGTCGAGCGGCAACATGCTGCTCAAGTGGACCATGACGCACATTGGGGAAGGCGCCCCGCTCTCGGCCGTGCTCTTGGTGCCTTCTTTCTGGCTCGGGCTCGGCCTGTACGCGGCCGGGTTCCTCGTGTGGATGGCGCTGCTCGCCACCTCCCAAATCAGCCGGGTGCTGCCGCTCGTGGTGGGGCTCACGTTCGCCTTGGTGGTGGCCGGGTCCGTGGTGTTCTTCGGCGAGGTCTACTCGGCTCCGCGCGTGGCCGGCGTGGCGGTCATCTTCGTGGGCGCCGCGCTCATCGTGTGGCGCCAGGCCAAAGCCAAGGAGGCAGGGTGACGCCGTACGTGATGCTGGCGGTGTTCACCGTGGCCATCGCGGCCGCGAACGTGGTGCTGCGCGTGGGCCTGCGATCGGTGTCCCGGCCGGGCCTGAAGGGGATGATCCAGCACTCGCTTCGGACGTGGACGGTCTGGCTCGGCGGGCTGCTCTACGTGGGCTCGACCGCGCTGTGGCTCGTGGTGCTCGAGCACGTGGACCTGGGGCTCGCCTACCCGGTCTACATCGGCGGCTCTTTCGCGCTCGTGTACCTGTGCTCCTTCACGCTCTTGAAGGAGCGCTTCGACTGGCCGAGCCTGTGCGGGGCCATCCTCGTCTTCGTGGGGATCGTGATCGCGGCGTAGGGTCCCGCTCCTCACCGCTCTTTCAAAAACGCCGCGACGGAGATCGCGCGCTCCGGGAAGCGCGCGAGGAGGCGTTTGTCGTAGGTGACGACCCTTGTTCTCTCCATCGCGGCCAAGGCAACGAAGAAGGTGTCGTAGACCGGGTGGCCGTTCGCTACCGACAGCTCGAGGGCAGCCTCCCACAGATGGTTCGCCGGGACGACGGCTCCGACGAGCGCCTCGGCCTCGCGCAGGGCCGACAGGCCCGCCTCGAGGTCCAGCCCGCGGGCACGCGTCCACTGCCAGACAGTGTTGGCGATTTCGACGCGAAACGAGTCCGGCACGACGATGTCCCGCGCCTTCTCAAAGGATCGCAGCGCTTCGTCCCGATGCTCCGGAACGTTCAGGAGCGCGTACGCGAAGACGTTGGTGTCAAACACCATCGGCGTTGTCCCCGTCGCGGGATGCGACGAGCCATGCGTCCACCTCGTTCGCCTCGGATGGAGGCAGCTCGGACCACCGTTGCCGGATCCTTGCGATGAGCGCCCTCCTCGTGGCGTAGCGCTCGAACAGGAGCTCGCGGACCTCCTGCTCCATGGACCTCTCGCGCCGCGCCGCCGTCCGCTTCAGGCGCGTGACGAGATCTTCCGGAAGGTTTCTGATCGTCAGCGTGGCCATGGGCCGCCTCCTTTCCCCCTGCCTTCATGATGGAGCGAACGGAACGTGCGTGCAAGCAGATTGACAGCACCGTTCGGACGGATCGAGGGTGGGGTCCGGCTACTTCAGCACGCCGAGGCGCTTGCCGACCGTCTCGAAGGCCGCGACGGCCTTGTCGAGGTGGTGCTTCTCGTGCGCGGCCGAGATCTGGGTGCGGATGCGCGCCTTGTCCTTGGGCACGACCGGGTATGAGAAGCCGATGACGTAGATGCCCTCCTTGAGCATCTCCTCGGCGAACTTGCCGGCCAGCGCCGCGTTGTAGAGCATCACCGGCACGATGGCGGTCTCACCCTTGAGCACGTCGAAACCCAGCTTGTCGAGCTTCTCGCGGAAGTAGCGCACGTTGTCCATGAGCTTGTCGCGGCGCGCGGTCGTGGACGACAGCATCTCGAACGTCTTGATGGCCGCGGCGCACAGGCTGGGAGTGAGTGAGTTGGAGAAGAGGTACGGCCGCGACCGCTGGCGCAAGAGCTCCACGATCTCCTTGCGCCCTGTGGTGTAGCCGCCGGAGCCGCCGCCGAGGGACTTGCCGAGCGTCGAGGTGATGACGTCGACGCGCCCCTCCACGCCGCAGTGCTCCGGCGTGCCGCGGCCGGTCCTGCCGATGTAGCCCGTGGCGTGCGAGTCGTCGACCATGACCATGGCGTTGTACTTCTCGGCGAGATCGCAGATCTTGTCGAGCTTGACGAGGTAGCCGTCCATGGAGAACACGCCGTCGGTCGCGATCATGCGGCGGCGCTTGTCCTGCGTCTTCTTCAGGATCTCCTCGAGCTCCTCCATGTTCGAGTTCTTGTAGCGGTAGCGCTCGGCCTTGCACAGGCGCACGCCGTCGATGATCGACGCGTGGTTGAGCTCGTCGGAGATGATGGCGTCCTGCTCGTTGAGGACGACCTCGAAGAGCCCGCCGTTGGCGTCGAAGCACGAGGAGTAGAGGATCGTGTCCTCGGTCTTGTGGAACTTGGTGATGACCGCTTCGAGCTGCTTGTGCAGGTCCTGCGTGCCGCAGATGAAGCGCACGGATGCCATGCCGAAGCCGCGCTCGTCGAGGGCGCGCTTGGCCGCCGCGATGATCTCCTTGTTGTCGGCGAGCCCGATGTAGTTGTTGGCGCACATGTTGATGACCTCACCCTGGGGCACCTTGATGGAGGCGCTCTGGGGCGATTGGATCACGCGCTCGTTCTTGTACGTGCCGGCCTCGCGGATGCCGGTGATTTCGGACTGGATTTCATTGCGGTACTTGTCGAACATGGTCACCTCCGGGCCCGTGAGAATGGGCCTTTTTTATGGCGTTTTCGCACCGGGAAGCTAGCAGTTGCCGCCAAATCGGGCAAGGTGTAGTTTACTGCGCGGCCGGGCCCCGAGGGCCCCAAATCACACACCAGCGAGGTGCTCCATGGCAAAGGAAATCAAACGGATCCTGGTGACGGGCGCGGTGGGGCAGATCGGCTCCGAGCTCACGATGGCCCTGCGCAAAAGGTACGGCTCGGACAACGTGGTGGCCACGGGCCGCAAGACGGCTCCGAGCAAGGAGCTCAAGGAGTCGGGCCCCTTCTACTTCATCGACGTGAGCAAGCGCGAGACCCTCGAGGAGGTCGTCAAGAAGCACAAGATCGACACCATCGTGCACATGGCCGCGATCCTGTCCGCGGTCGGTGAGAAGAACCCCATGATGGCGTGGGACGTGAATATGAACGGCACGATCGTGGTGCTCGAGTGCGCCCGCGAGCACAATATGACCCAGGTGCTCGTGCCGTCGTCGATCGCGGCCTTCGGCCCGGGCACGCCGCTCGAGAACACGCCCAACGACACGGTCTTGAAGCCCACCACCATGTACGGCGTGACCAAGGTGGCCGGCGAGCTCCTGTGCGACTACTACGTGCGCAGGTACGGCCTCGACGTCCGCGGCCTGCGGTACCCGGGCATCATCAGCTCCGAGACCCCGCCCGGCGGCGGCACGACCGACTACGCGGTGGCCATCTACTACGAGGCGGTGAGGCAGAAGAAGTACACCTGCTTCGTGCGCGAGGACACGCGCCTGCCCATGATGTACATGCCCGACTGCCTCAAGGCCACCATGGACCTCATGGCCGCGCCGTTCGAGACCCTGAAGCACCACTCGGACTTCAACGTGGGCTCCATGAGCTTCTCCGCGGGCGAGCTCGCGGCCGAAATCAAGAAGCACGTCCCGGAATTCAAGGTCGCGTACGAGCCCGACTTCAGGCAGGCCATCGCCGACTCCTGGCCGCGCTCGCTCGATGATACCTGCGCACGGCAGGAGTGGGGCTGGAAGCCGGCCTGGGATCTCGCCGCCATGACCAAGGACATGCTCGAGGCCCTGCGCAAACGCCACACGGCCGGCAAGTTGTAAAACAAAACGAGGGAGGAGCAACACACATGACCGACCAGAAGGCCACCAACATCACCTGGCACGCGCACAACGTGACCACGCAAGATCTCGAGAGGCTGCACGGCCACAAGGGCGTCACGATCTGGTTCACGGGCCTGTCCGCGTCAGGCAAGTCGACCATCGCCAACGCGGTGGCCGCGGCCCTGCACGGCCGGGGCATGAGCACGTTCGTGCTCGACGGCGACAACATCCGGCACGGGCTCAACAAGGATCTCGGGTTCTCGCCCGAGGACCGCGTGCAGAACATCCGGCGCATCGGCGAGGTGGCGAAGCTCTTCACCTCGGCGGCCGTCATCAACTGCACGGCGTTCATCAGCCCCTACGTGGCGGACCGCAAGATCGCGCGCGACCTGCAACCCGAGACCTTCATCGAGGTCTACTGCAAGTGCGAGGTCGATGTGTGCGAAAGCCGCGATCCCAAGGGACTCTACAAGAAGGCCAAGGCCGGACAGATCAAGGAGTTCACGGGCGTGAGCGCACCGTACGAGGCGCCCGAGCGCCCGGAGGTGCTGCTCGATACAGGAAGGATGTCCGTGGAAGCGTGCGCGTCCGCTGTGATCGAGACCCTGAAGTCCCGCGGCTTCGTTTCCTAGCGCCGCTAGGCCACCTGCTCCACGTCGCCGCCCTGCTTCCGCCCCGGTACGGACGCCTTCTTCGGGCTCGCGTGCAGCTCGAGCGGCGCGAGGTGGGCCTTCACCCAGCTCTCGTCGCGGCCCCGCACGGCGGCCAACAGGCAGTCGGCGCACAACCGGGCATGGTCGAGCACGGCCATGGCCAGCTTGGGGCACTCGTCGCAGAAAATCGGCGGTTCCATTCTACTTCCAATGTGAGTCGCCATATCCCCCTCCGCAAGAGTCGACCTACCTGAAAACGTCCCCGACCTTCACGATGGTGATGGATGACCGCGGGATGCCGAGCTTCATGCCTTCCACGATCTTGTCCTCGGCAACGACGTCGTCGGGCTTGGGAGACGCGTAGGTCACGGGCGACGGCGCATCCGCGACGAGCGCGTCGGCAAACTTCGCGGCGTCCCTGGTCACCATGGCGATCTTCATCTTGTCCTTTGACAGGTGCCTCTTGATCGCCGCGTTCACCTGCTCGACGTCAAGCTTGTCGAGCGCGCCGAACAGGTACTCGAAGTAGGGCTTGTCGAGGCCGTAGAAGCGGTCGTCGAGGGCGTAGCCGAGCTGCGACGACTCGGTCATGGCATACGTGAGGTAATACCGTTTCACGAAAGCGCGCGTGCGCTCGAAGTCCTCCTTGGTGAGCCCCTTGTCGACGAGCTCCTGGAGCTTGGCAAGCGCGAGGCGCAGGGCGAAGTGCTTGTCCTTGTCGGCCACCGGCCGCAGCCAGATGCTGAAGGACTGCTGCCTGCGCGAGATGTTGGGCGTGGGGATGCGCTCGCCGCCCTCCTGCGCGAAGTGCTCGACGTACGCGTAGTCGCCGTAGTTGAAGCCGCGTTTCTCGCGTAAGGAAGTGTAGAGCACACCCGACGAGTTGCGGTGCTGGCCGAAGTACGCCTCCACGAGCTTGAGCGCCGGGTAGTCCGGATCGCCGCGCCTCACGTCGATGGGCTCGCCGATGGAGATGGCCGTGGCCTCGGCGCTCGGCTTGTCGACGAGGAGCACCTCGATGCCCGACGGAACGGGCGCGGGCGGCAGATCCGCGGGAGGGGCGCACGTGCACGGCAGGGCCTTCATGTCCTGCCTGACCTTGTCCGCGAACCCCTCCGGGATCGCACCGGCGAGCCCGATGGTGAGACGCGAGGCGCACAGCACGCGGCCGCGCTGCGCCTTCACGTCGTCGAGGGTGGCGGTCCCGAGGCCCGTCTCCGAGCCGAGCGTGGGGTGGCCGTAGGGGTGGCCCTCATAGAGCACGGACGCGAGGGCGGCCTTGCCGAGCGCCTCGTCGTCGTTGCCGCGCAGGCTGAGGGCGAGATCGCTGCGCAGGGTTTCGCGCACGCGCTCGAAGTCCTTCGGGTCGAGGCGGGGCTTGGTGAGAACGTCGCGGAAGAGCTCGTAGTAGGCGGCCACGTGGTCCTTGTGGCAGCGTCCGAGGAACACGGTCTCATCCCGATCGACCTCCACCTGCACCGATGCGGCCATGGGGAAGAGCTTCTCGATGAGCTCGGGGTAGGTGAGCGACTCGGTCCCGCCGTCGGTCATGAGCGTGGCCGTGAGCAACGTGAGGCCGGGGAGATCGACCGGATCGTCGGCCGAGCCGGCCTTGAAAACGAAGCGGAAGCTCACCGAGCTCGACGCGGGCGAGGGCAGGAGCACGACCGGGATCTCGGACGCGCTCGCTTCGGCCGCCGGGGCCGCCTCGATCGGTGCAGGGGTCGGCTCGGGCGTGGTCGGTTTCCTGGGGGGCAGGGGCTCGCAGCAGCCCGCGACGAGGAGCGCAAGGCCCGTGAGGCTCGCGATGGAGACGAGGCGTGTCACTTGGCACCTCCTTGTGCGGTGGCCATGGTCACGACCGTGCGCCGTTTTTCGGTGAGAAAGGTCTTGGCCACCCGGACGACGTCCTCGGGCGTGACCTGCTCGAGGGCCTTTCCGAAACCGTCCACGGCTGACGGGTCGCCCGTGGCCGAAAGGAGCGCCACCATGGTGAGGGCCGCATCCTTGGGGGTTTCGAGCGAGAGCAAAAAGCCGTAGCGCGCGTTTGACTTGACCGCCTCGATGCGCTCCTTCGGCACCTTGCCCTCGGCCACCTCGGCGATGGCCGCGTCCACGGCGGCCTGCACCTCGGCGAAGGTGGTGCCCTCCTTGAGCGTGGCCTGCACCTGAAAGAGGAACGGATCGCGCGACAGCGGCGCGAAGATGCCGTTCGACGCCTCGAGCGAGAGCACCTTCTGATCCTCGACGACGAGCTTGCGGAAGAGCGGGCTCGACTCGCCGAAGGCCAGGTGCGAAACGATCTCGAGCGCGGCCGAGTCCGCGTTCGTCTTGAACGCCGGGATCTTGTACGCCATGATCATCTTGGGCGACGTGGGCCCGGTCCACGGCACGTGCGCGGAGCGCGGCTCATTCTGCTCGGGCTCGAGCTTGACCCGCGTCTTGGCCCTCTTCAGCTTCCAGTCGCCGTAGGCCGCCTCGATCCTCTTCAACACGTCGGCCCTGTCGAAGTCGCCCGCGACCACCACGAACATGTCGTCCGGCGCGTAGAAGCGCTTCTCAAAGCGCTTCGAGTACTTGAAGTAGCCCGGCATGGCCTTGATGTCCTCGAGCCAGCCGATGGTGTCGTGGCCGTAGGTGTGGCGCGTGAAGGCCGTGGACAAGAGCTTCTCGTCCATCTTGAGCTCGGGGTGGGCCGAGCCCATGTTGTACTCGCCGAGCACGGCGCCGGTCTCGGTCTTGAAGTCGCTCTCCAAGAAGTCGAGGTTTCGGAAGCGATCGGCCTCGATCTCGATGATCTGAGGCAGTCCCTCGGAGGGCGCGACCACGGAATAGACCGTGAGGTCGAACCACGTGAACGCGTTGTTGTCCGCGCCGAGCTCCTGCATCTTGGCCTCGTACACCGCGGACGGGAAGCGCTTGGTGCCGCGGAACATCAGGTGCTCGAAGAGGTGCGCGAAGCCCGTGTGACCCTTGTCGGTCTCGTCGCGCGAGCCGGCGCGCACGAGCGTGAAGTAGGCCGCCATGCCGGGGGAGCGCCACGGGATGGTGACCACGGTCAGGCCGTTCGCGAGCTTGTCCACGCCCGGCTTTTGCGGCAGCACCTGGGCCGACGCGCCCGCGGCGGCGAGCCACGCGCACAGGGCTGCGAGGCAAAGGAATGTCCGTCTCACGGTGGAGCCTCCTTGGTTTTGGAAGAACGGACCGGTTGTAGGTGGCCACGGGACCCGGCGTCAAGGGGGGGCTGTCCACGGATCGATCACCGTCACGCCGCTTGCGACCATGTCGTTGCCGTTTCGTGTGGCAACGGCCAGGCCGTGGACGAGCGCAGTGGCCGCGATCATGCCGTCGATGACGGGCATCCTGCGGCCCGTGCGCTCTGCGCGGCCCTGGATCTCACCCCAGCACGCTGCCACCGCACAATCCACGGGCAGCAGCCTCGTACCGAAGCGATCGGCCAGCCCGCCGTCGACCCACGCGCCGAGCGCCTCCTTGCGCTTCTCGTCGTCGAGCCTTGCGATCCCCTTGTGGATCTCTCCGATCGTGAGCACGCTCAGGTACAGGTCCGTCTCACGTTGGGCCTCGAGCCAGTGCAGCACCTTGGGCTCCGGCATCCGGCGCACGGTCTCGGAAATGACGCACGTGTCGAGGATGAGCCTCACAGCGATACCTCCCTGCCGGGATCATCGATGCGCTCGAGGTCGAGCTCCGTGCCCGCGAGCGGCGAGGCCATGAGAAACTCGACTAGGCCGGTTCGCGGCGCGACGAGTTGGTCGTAGTCTCCAGCCGCGATCACGACAACAACCTGCTTGCCCCGGCGCGTGATCGTCTGCGGCCCGCGCTTGAGCGCCCGATCGACGAGCTCGCTCAGGCGGTTCTTGGCTTCCTGGAGCTGCCATTCGTTTTTCATCAAGACCTCCATTCAAACAGCTAGACTGTCTAGGTTGATCATGTATCAAGAGATGAGGGATGTCAATAGTGCCGTCCATCCCGAAGCCGGTATCCGATTCACCGCGCGGCAATATCGAATGATATCATTTTGATCCGTGTGGGTGGCACCGATCAGGCACCGATCAGCAGCACCGATCAGCACCCAGCAACTGTAGCTGAGGCACCCCTCGGCCACGCCACAGTCGCCACCGGTTTCGGTTCCGGGGCAACCCCGTATGAGAAGTCGAGCATGTTTCCCTCCGCGTTGATCGAAAACCCGTTGCGCGACTCCGCTCATTCCCCCGCGCGGCTCACGCCCTGCGCAAGATCTCGGACACGCCGTCCATGGTCGTCGGATCGCGCAGGGCGACAAGCGAAGGCGGCGACTCCTGGAAGCCCTCGAGCGCGTTGAAGAAGCGATCGAGCGGATCGCCGCCGTAGCTCGGCACAAGGAAGATGTGCGTGTGCGGGATGCGCTTCCCGCGCACGAACGTGCACACGAAGTCGGGCTTCAAGGCGCGCATCATCTTGCCGGCCACGCACTGCGCCACCTCGAACACGGCCGCGAGCTCCTCGGGCGACATGTCGTGCCAGAAGGGCACGTGGCGCCTGGGGATGACGAGGCAATGCCCCCTGGCGAGCGGATTCACGTCGAGGATGGCCATGGTGAGGTCGTCCTCGTGGATGACGCGCGCCTCGGCGCGGCCGGCCGCGATCTCGCAAAACACACATCCATCCAAGGTCATGACGAAGGCTCCTTGCAATCGGCATTGCCCCCGTTTATACGCCATTTTTACGTGGCAGTGATTACGCTCCTGTCGATGAAAGCAAGGACGATGAAGTCGCAGCTGGCGGTCATGGTGGTCATGGCGGTCATGGCGGTCGCCGTCGGTGCTTGCGGGAAAGAACCGGCAATCGTGCGTGCGACGCAGGAGGTGGAGCTCATTCACGCCATTCAAAACGCGCTCCTCAAGTCCGTCGAGGCCGAGAAGAGCGCCGTTCTGTCCACGACCGACGAAGAGTCTCGAGCGTTGGCGATGGAAGCGCAGCGTTTCGCGACCAAGATCAACCGGCTGCGCCGGGACCTGCGGCAACTCGTCGCCGCCGACGGACAGCTCCGGGAGACCGCGCAACTCAACGCCTTCGACGCCGCATGGGGTGATTTCGAAGACTTGGACAAGCGGCTGCTCGCACTGGCCGTGGCGAACACCAACCTGAAGGCAACTCGATTGTCGGTAAGCGATGGTGCGATGGTGCTCGACCGCTTCGTGGATGCGCTGGTCGAGATGCAGCGTGCCTCCGCGGATTCCGGGTTGATCCGCGCCACGTTGGCGGCATCCATCTCGGCGCTGCGCGTGCAATCGTTGCTCATGGCACATATCCCGTCACCCGACGACGCGGAGATGACGACACTGGAAAAGCGCATCGGGGAGCTAAGTGAAGAGACCGACCGACAACTGGCGGCGGTAGGGGAGGCGGCAGCTCCAAGACCACACGAGAAGCTGGCAGAGGTGACGAAGACATGGAGCGAGTACCGGAGGATCGTGGCGGAGGTGCTCCGACTCTCACGTCAGAACACGAACGTCCTTTCTTTCGACGTCTCGGTTCATGAGAAACGCCGCGTCACCAAGGACTGCCTGGCCGCGCTGGCCGCCCTTCTCAAAACAATCGAATCGGTTCCATACGGAACGCGCTGAGCTTGCGCGCCGTTCGACGGTTGCCCGGAGGAAGCAAAATGGACGCCTTCGCGATTGCCCTTGTGCTGGTGATGTTCGCGGGCTCGTGGGCCCTGGTCCACGGCCTCGGGAGGCTGTAGCGATGGATGCGATGCAGATGGTCGGCGCGGTGACGGCAGGGCTCCTGCTCGTCTACCTCCTCGTGGCGCTCCTCAAGCCGGAGTGGTTCCAATGACGTGGAACATCCTGCTCCAGTACGGGCTGTTCTTCGGCGTGCTGCTCGTGCTCGTCAAGCCGCTCGGGGGCTACATGGCCCGCGTGTTTGAAGGCGAACGGGTGTGGCTGGACCGAGTTCTCGGCCCGGTCGAGCGGCTCACGTATCGCGTCCTGCGCATCGACCCGACCCAGGAGATGGACTGGAAGGACTACGCGCTCGCGATGCTGGCGTTCAACGCCGTCGGAGCGTTCACGCTCTATGCGCTGTTGCGTCTCCAGGGCGTGCTGCCCTGGAACCCGGAGCGCTTCCCAGGGATGTCCTGGCACCTGGCGCTGAACACGGCCGTCAGCTTCGTGACCAACACGAACTGGCAGAACTACGGCGGCGAGACCACGCTGTCTCCGCTGTCCCAGGCGGCCGGCCTCACGGTCCAGAACTTCGTCTCCGCCGCCTCGGGGATCGCGGTGCTCGTCGCCCTGGTCCGGGGACTGGCCCGCCGGTCGGGCAAGACCCTCGGGAGCTTCTGGGTGGACACGCTGCGCGCGACTCTCTACGTCCTCTTGCCGCTCTCGCTCCTCATCGCGCTCGTCCTCGTGTCCCAGGGCGTGGTCCAGACGCTCCACACCTCGGTGATCGCGGCGCTGCTTGAGCCGACCCGGGACGAAGGCGGCCACTTGGTGCTCCGGCAGGTGCTGTCGATGGGCCCGGTCGCAAGCCAGGAAGCCATCAAGGAGCTCGGCACGAACGGCGGCGGCTTCTTCAACACGAACTCGGCGCATCCCTTCGAGAACCCGACGCCCCTCTCCAACCTCGTCGAGATGCTGGCGATCCTGCTCATCCCCGCGAGCCTGACTTACACCTTCGGGAAGATGGTCTCGGACAGGCGCCAGGGGTGGGCGCTCCTCACCGTCATGTTCGCCATCTTCGTACCGATGCTGTGGCTCGCCGCCAGCTCCGAACAGGCCGGGAACCCGGCCCTGTCGCACCTCGGCGTGGACCAGACGGCGACCGCGCTCTCTCCTGGCGGGAACATGGAGGGCAAGGAGGTCCGCTTCGGGATCGCGGGCTCCGCCCTGTTCACGACCGTCACCACGGCCACCTCGTGCGGTGCGGTCAACGCGATGCACGACTCCTACACGCCGCTCGGCGGGCTCGTGCCGATGTGGCTCATCGAGCTCGGCGAGGTCGTGTTCGGCGGCGTCGGCTCGGGACTCTACGGGATGCTGGTGTTCGCGATCCTCGCGGTCTTCGTCGCGGGCCTGATGGTGGGCCGCACGCCGGAGTACCTGGGCAAGAAGATCGAGGCGTACGACATGAAGATGGTCTCGCTGGCGATCCTGGTCCCGGCGGCCGCGATCCTGGTCGGGGCCGCGATCGGCGTGGCGACCGCCGGCGGGCGCGCCGGGATCTCGAACCCCGGACCGCACGGCTTCAGCGAGGTCCTGTACGCCGCGTCGTCGCAGGTCGGCAACAACGGGAGCGCCTTCGCGGGCCTCGGCGGCAACACGCCGTTTGGGAACGTGCTCGGCGCGGTCCTCATGTTCGTGGGGCGCTTCTGGATCAAGGTTCCGGTCCTGGCCCTGGCCGGGTCGCTGGTCGCGAAGAAGCGCATCCCCCCCGGAGCCGGGACGCTCCCCACGCACACGCCGCTGTTCATGGCGATGGTCTTCTCCGTGATCGTCATCGTGGGTGCGCTGACCTTCTTCCCCGCGCTGGCGCTGGGGCCGATCGTCGAGCACCTCCAAATGGTCGCGGGAAGGTGAGGAGAAGATCATGATGTTCGACAGATCAATCATGCTGCGGGCGATCGAGGAGGCGCTGCGGAAGCTGAGCCCCGGCCAGCAGATCCGGAACCCGGTCATGTTCGTGGTCGAGGTCGGCGCCGCGCTGACCACGCTGCTCTTCGTCAAGGCGCTCACGGGCACGGGCGAGGCGGCGCCGGGCTTCATCCTGGCGGTCTCGCTCTGGCTCTGGTTTACGGTCGTGTTCGCGAACTATGCGGAGGCGATGGCCGAGGGTCGGGGCAAGGCCCAGGCCGACGCCCTCCGCAGATCCCGGCAGGACGTGATGGCCAAGAGGCTCTCGGGGCCGGAGCGATCGGGCTCCTTCGAGCTGACTGCCGCGTCACAACTCCGGAAAGGCCACTTCGTGCTGGTCGAGGCGAGCGATTTCATCCCCTCTGACGGCGAGGTGGTCGAGGGCGTGGCGTCGGTCGACGAGTCGGCCATCACGGGCGAGTCCGCCCCGGTCATCCGCGAGAGCGGCGGGGACCGGAGCGCGGTCACGGGCGGGACCCGCGTCCTGTCGGACTGGATCATCGTCCGGATCGGGGCCAACCCCGGCGAGACGTTCCTGGACCGGATGATCTCGATGGTGGAGGGGGCCAAGCGGCAGAAGACGCCGAACGAGATCGCCCTGAACATCCTGCTCGCGACGCTGACCATCATCTTCCTGCTGGCCTGCGCGACGCTCCTGCCTTTCTCCGTGTTCAGCGTGGCGGCCGCGGGCCAGGGCGCCCCGATCACGATGACCGTCCTCACCGCGCTGCTCGTGTGCCTGATCCCGACGACCATCGGCGGCCTTCTGTCCGCGATCGGGATCGCGGGCATGGACCGGATGATCCGGGCGAACGTCATCGCGATGTCCGGCCGCGCGGTGGAAGCGGCGGGCGACGTGGACGTGCTCCTGCTCGACAAGACCGGGACCATCACCCTCGGCAACCGCCAGGCCACGGCCTTCCTGCCGGTCCCCGGCGTGACGGAGGAGGAGCTGGCAGACGCGGCGCAGCTCGCGTCGCTGGCCGACGAGACGCCCGAGGGACGCAGCATCGTCGTGCTGGCCAAGGAGCGGTTCCGCATCCGGGAGCGGCGGATCGAGGAGCTCGGCGCGCGGTTCGTCCCGTTCACCGCGCAGACCCGCATGAGCGGCGTGGATCTCGATGGCCGCGAGATCCGCAAAGGGGCCGCGGACGCCATCGAGGCATACGTGAAGGCGAGCGGCGGATTCGTCCCGGCGAAGGTGAGCGCCACCGTCGAGCAGGTCTCGCGCCAGGGAGGGACGCCGCTCGTCGTGGCGCAAGGCTCGAGGGTCCTGGGGGTGGTGCAGCTCAAGGACATCGTGAAGGGGGGCTTGAAGGAACGCTTCGCCGAGCTGCGGAAGATGGGGATCAAGTCGGTGATGATCACCGGCGACAACCCGCTGACCGCGGCCGCGATCGCCGCCGAGGCGGGCGTCGACGACTTCCTCGCGGAGGCGACTCCGGAGAACAAGCTGGCGCTCATCCGCGAGCACCAGGCAGGCGGGAAGCTGGTCGCGATGACCGGGGATGGGACGAACGACGCGCCGGCCCTGGCCCAGGCGGACGTCGCCGTGGCCATGAACACCGGGACCCAGGCGGCCAAGGAAGCCGGGAACATGGTCGACCTGGACTCCAACCCGACGAAGCTCATCGAGATCGTCGAGATCGGCAAGCAGCTCCTCATGACCCGGGGCGCGCTGACCACGTTCAGCATCGCCAACGACGTGGCGAAGTACTTCGCGATCCTGCCGGCCGCCTTCGTCGCGACGTACCCCGCGCTCGGGGCGCTGAACGTCATGCACTTGGCCACTCCGCGAAGCGCGATCCTATCGGCGGTCATCTTCAACGCGCTCATCATCATCGCGCTCATCCCGCTGGCGTTGAAGGGCGTCCGGTACCGGCCGATCGGCGCGGACCGGCTGCTGCGACGGAACCTGCTGGTCTATGGGCTGGGCGGCCTCACGGCGCCATTCCTGGGCATCAAGGCCATCGACCTGGTGCTCGAGGGGCTGGGTCTCGCCTGAAGGAGGAGGACGCCATGAGAACACTTGCGAGAGCCCTGGGCCTGCTGATCGTGATGACGGTCCTGACGGGATTGGTGTACCCCCTGGTGGTCACGGCCATCGCGCAGATCGCGTTCCCGCGGGAAGCGAACGGGAGCCTGATCGAGCGGGACGGACACGTGGTCGGATCGAGCCTGATCGGGCAGCCGTTCGACGACCCGAAGCTCTTCTGGAGCCGGCCGTCCGCCACGACGCCGCAGCCTGACAACGCCGCGTCGTCAGGCGCGTCGAACCAGGGACCGACCAACCCCGCGCTGATCGAGGCGGTGAAGGCCCGCGCCCGGGCCCTGAAGGCCGCGGATCCGGGGAACACGGCCCCGGTGCCGGTCGATCTCGTGACGACCTCGGGCAGCGGCCTCGATCCGCACATCAGCCCGGCTGCGGCGCTGTGGCAGGTTCCGCGGATCGCGCGGGCGCACGGACTTCCGGAGAAGGCCGTCCGGGAGCTGGTCAGGCGCCACACGGAGGGGAGGCAGCTCGGGGTGCTTGGTGAGCCTCGCGTCAACGTGCTAGAGTTGAATTCGACTTTGACTTCGCTGAGATAGACCATGACCGAAGGGGAACGTCCATCACCGGAACGCCTGCTCGACCTCCTCGCCCAGGAGGAGGCCAGACGCAGGAAGGGCCGCCTCAAGATCTTCTTCGGCATGGCCCCGGGCGTGGGGAAGACCTACGCAATGCTGTCCGAGGCGCGGACCCTCAGGCAGGAGGGCGTGGACGCGGTCATCGGCTGGGTGGAAACCCATGGCCGGGCCGAGACCGAGGCCCTGGCGGACGGGCTCGAACGGATCACGCCCAAGACCGTCCCGCACCGCGGGATCGCGCTCAAGGACTTCGACCTCGACGCCGCCCTCGCGCGCCACCCCAAGGTCGTCCTGGTCGATGAGCTTGCGCACACGAACGCCCCGGGGCTGCGCCACCTCCGACGCTACCAGGACGTGCTCGAGCTGCTCGAGGCCGGGATCGACGTCCGCACCACGCTCAACGTCCAGCACCTCGAGAGCCTGAACGACATCGTGGCCGGCATCACGGGCGTCATCGTCCAGGAGCGCGTGCCCGACTCCATGTTCGACCGGGCCGACGAGGTGGAGCTCGTCGATCTCCCCACGCCGGACCTCCTCAAGCGTCTCGAGGAGGGCAAGGTCTACGTTCCGGACCAGGCGAGGCGGGCGATGGAGGGCTTCTTCACGACGGGCAACCTGACCGCGCTGCGCGAGCTCGCGCTGCGACGGACCGCGGAGCGGGTCCACGATCAGGGCGACCGCTGGCGCGAGGCGCAGGGCATCACGAGGCCGTGGGCAACCCGCGACAAGCTGATGGTGGCCATCGGGCCGGCGCCGCAGTCGGCGAACCTGGTGCGGGCGGCCTATCGCATGGCCTCCCGCCTGCAGGTGCCGTGGATCGCCGTGACCGTGGAGAGCGCGCAGGCCGGCTCCGTGTCCGATCAGGACAAGGCCCGCCTCGAGGCGCACCTCGCGCTGGCCGAGCGGCTGGGCGCCGAGATCCTGGTCCTGAGCGGGGACGACGTCAGCGGGCAGGTGTTGGCCGCGGCGCGCGAACGGAGCGTCACGCGGTTGCTCACCGGCAAGCCCACGCGCTCCTCGTGGTCGGCCCGTCTGCGCGGCTCCCCGGTCGATCGCCTCGTGCGCGACTCCGGCGGGATAGACATCCTCGTCACCACCGGTGAGGAGGGTGCGGCGCGCCATAAGGAGACCCGGCCGGTCGGGACGCCCACGCGATGGACCGAGTACCTGTGGGCCGTGGCCGCGGTGCTCGTCACGACCGCGATCTGCTTCGGACTGAGGTCCCACTTCGTGCTCGGCGACTACGCGCTGGTCTACGTGCTCGCGATCCTGCTCGCCTCGCTCCGGCTGTCGAGGTGGCCCGCGACGCTCACGGCGGTCCTGTCGGTGGCGGCCGTGGACTTCTTCTTCGTCCCGCCTTTCCTCACGTTCGCGGTGGCCGACCTGCGATCCCTCGTGACGTTCCTCGTCCTTTTGGCCGTGGGCCTGACGGTGAGCAGCCTCACGCTGCGGGTGCGGCGGGAGGCGGAATCGGCCAGGGAGCGGGAGCGGCGCACCTCCTCCTTGTACACGCTCTCCAGGCAGATGGCGGCCGAGCGCAAGCTGGACGTGATCTGCAACCTGTGCGCCCGCTACGTCCGCGATGCGCTCGGGTGCGACGGCGTGATCTGGGTGGCCGATGGCGGGAAGACGCTCACCCTGCGCGGCGACATCGACGACTGGATGAAGGACGCGCGAGAGGAGGCCGCGGCCCGGTGGGTCTTCGAGCATGAGCAGCCCGCGGGCCGTTTTACCGACACGCTGCCGTCGGCGACGGGCTTTTACCTCCCGTTGCGCGCCGCCACGCGGACCGTGGGCGTGATCGGCATCCGCGGCCGGGGCGAGAAGTGGCTGCTCACCACGTCGCAGCGCCAGCACCTGGAAGTGGTCGCCTCGCTCGCGGCGACGGCCGTCGACCGGACGCGGCTCGCCAAGGAGGTGCACGAGAACCGCGTCAAGGCAGAGACCGAGAAGCTGCGCAACGATCTTCTGAGCACGCTCTCGCACGATCTGCGCACCCCGCTGTCGTCGCTCACGGGCGCGGTCGCGCTCCTGTCCGATCCCCGGTCGAGCCTCACGGACGAGGCGCAAAAGAGCATGCTCGGCACCATCCGCGCCGAGGCCGGTCGGCTCGACAGGCTCATCGGCGACGTCACGGAGCTGACCCGGCTGGAGTCCGGCATCTTCGCGCTCAAGAAGGAGTGGTGCCCGGTGGAGGAGGTGATCGGCTCTGCGCTCGCGCGCCTGGAGGACGAGCTCAAGGGTCGGGAGATCGACGTGCGCCGGCCCGAGGAGCTCGTGCTCGCTCCCATGGACGCGGTGCTGATCGAGCAGGTCGTGCTGAATCTTCTCGAGAATGCCGGCAAGCACACGGCGGCCGGGACCCCCATCGACATCTCGGTGGAGGCGGACGCGGGGCAGATCCGCGTCTCGGTCGCGGATCGCGGCACGGGCATCCCCGAGGGCGAGGAGGAACGCATCTTCGAAAAGTACCACCGGGTGATGGGAGATCGCGCCGCGCCGGGCATGGGCATCGGTCTCGCGCTGTGCAAGGCCATCGTCACGCTCCATGGCGGCTCGATCGAGGCCCGTAACCGCGAGGACAAAGGGGCCGTCTTCACGTTCACTCTTCCCGCGGACGGCGGGCCACCGCCCTTCGACGAGCCTTCGCATGACCCGTGAAGAAGCAAACGTCCGTTCCGAACGGGGCACGTCGCCGCTCGTGCTGTTGATTGAAGACGAGGCGTCGGTGCGTCGCACGCTCGAGGCGGGCCTCGAAGCCAACGGCTATCGGGTCGAGGAGGCCACGACGGGGCTCGAGGGGCTCAAGATGGCGGCGCAATACCTGCCGGACGTGATCCTGCTCGACCTCGGGCTTCCGGACATGGACGGAGTGGAGGTGGTGCGCTCCTTGCGCGTCTCGACCGAGACGCCCGTCGTGGTGCTGTCGGCACGCACCCGGGAGAACGAGAAGGTCGCCGCTCTCGACGCCGGCGCGGACGACTACGTGACGAAACCGTTCGGCTTCAGCGAGCTGCTCGCCCGCCTGCGCACGGCGCTGCGGCACGCCGCGAGGAAACAGAACCCCGAGCCGGGCAGCATCTTCGAGACCGCCCATCTGCGCGTCGACCTGGAGACGAGACGCGTCTTCGTCCACGACCGAGAGATCCACCTCACCCCCATCGAATACAAGCTGCTCATCGCGCTCGTGCGCAACGTGGGCCGGGTCGTGACGCACCAGCAGCTCCTCGCGGCCGTCTGGGGCCGGCGCGGGATCGATCACGCCCACTACCTCAGGATCTACGTGGGTCACCTTCGGCGCAAGCTGGAGCCCGACCCCGGCCGTCCCCGCATCTTGCGCACCGAAATCGGAGTGGGATACCGGCTGATGGAGCAGGAGGACTGAAGAAGCAACCGCCCGCCTCGCCCGGGAACCGCCCTCACCCCACCTCCTCGTCCATGATCGCCACGCGCGCGGCGTCGCGGGAGATGATCACCGGAACGACGATCTTGCTGCGGCCGGGGTAGTCGCGCAGGCCGAAGTAGCGATCGGCCGGCGTGGCCGCGCGCAGGATGAAACGGAAGAACTGGGTGGCAAGGCGGCGCAGTGCGGGCAGCGCGCGGTCGAGGATGATCTCCTCCTCGCCGATCTGGACGGTCCAGCGGCTCTCGTTGATCTTGATGAGGCCCTCCTGCCGGAGCTCGCGTAGGAGCGCGGGGATGTCCGGCGTCTGCATGTACCCGTACCTGGCGTTGACCGTGACGATGTTCGCCCCGAGCGGCGTGACCGTGCGGCGCTCGGCGGCCGGCACGTACGGCTGGCTGAGCTGCGCGACGTTGAGGAGGATGACGTGCTTGGGCAGGGCACCGTGGCGTCTCGTGAAGACCCGCAGACCCACGGGGCAGGGCTCGTCGATCGAGCGGATCGGCCGCGATGAAAGGAACACCACCGCGCGCTCCACCTGGGCCACCTCGCGTCTGCCGTAGCTGATCCGCAGCCGCGGGCTCGCCATGAGGGCCTGCTTGAGCTCCACGTAATGGCGCATGGGGATCTTGGCGAAGTCGAGGTAGGCGCCCGCCAGGACGCCGCGACCCCACTGCCACGTCTTCATGACCGCGAAGAGCGCGAGCGCGATGACGATCGGCACGTAGCCGCCGTCGAAGAACTTTGAGGAGTTGGAGGCGAAGTACGTGAGGTCGACGCCGATGAGGAACGCGCACAGCGGCAGGAGCGTCCGGCGCTTCCATCCCCTGGCGCGCGCCACGTGATAGAAGGCGAGGGTCGTGATCGACATGGTGCCCGTCACGGCGATGCCGTAGGCCGCGGCGAGCGCGTTCGAGCTCTTGAACCCCAGCACCAGCACCACGCAGCCCACGAGCAGCGCCGCGTTCACGCCGGGCATGAAGATCTGGCCCTCGACCTCGGCCGACGTGAACACGAGGCGCAGCCTCGGGAAGAAGCCGAGCGCGATGGCCTGGCGCGTGAGGCTGAACGCGCCGGAGATGAGGGCCTGCGAGGCGATGACCGTGGCCACGGTGGAGAGCGCCACGACGGGATAGAAGATCCAGTCGGTCTGCGGGAAGATGGCGTAGAAGACGTGTCCCACCCGCACCGGCGCCGGATCGAGCAGGCGCGCGCCCTGGCCGAAGTAGTTGAGGAGCAGCGCGGGGTAGACCAGGCTGAACCAGGACACGCGGATCGCCTTGCGCCCGAAGTGTCCCAGATCGGCGTACAGGGCCTCGCCGCCCGTGATGCACAGCACCACGCCGCCGAGCACGAACGCGGAATGCCAGCCCTCCGCGGCGAGGAAGCGCGCCGCGTACACGGGGTTCACCGCGGCCGCGACCTCGGGGTGGCGCGCGATCCACGGCAGGCCCGCCGCGGCGATGACGACGAACCAGACGACCATGATGGGCCCGAAGACGCGGCCGACCCTGGCCGTGCCGCGGCTCTGGAAAGAGAACAGGACGATGAGGGTGAGGATCGTGACCGGGACGACCGCGGGCTTGAGCGCGCCCGTCGCCACCTCGAGGCCCTCGACCGCCGACAGCACCGAGATGGAGGGCGTGATCACGCCGTCGCCGTAAAGCAGGGCGGCCCCGATGAGGATGAGCGTGGTGAGTGCGCCCATCCCGCGCCGCGTGCCCTTGTTCGCCTCGTCGCGGCTGCGCAGGAGCCCGAGCAGCGCGAAAATGCCGCCCTCGCCGTGCTGGTCCGCGCGCAGGATGACGATCACGTACTTGACGGTCACGACGATGCCGAGCGTCCAGAACACGAGCGAGAGCGTTCCGAGCACGTTTTCCCGCGAGGGCGCGAGCGAATGCGCGCCGAAGAAGACCTCCTTCATCGTGTACAGCGGGCTCGTGCCGATGTCGCCGTAGACGATCCCGAGGGCCGCGAGCGCGAGAGGCAGGAGCCTCGCGGTGCGCGTGTCGCTCATGGCTCCCTTCATTCCCACAGATCGACCGCGGCGATCGTCTCGTCGAAACCGCGCGACGGGGCATAGCCGAGCTTCTCGCGCGCCCGCGAGTCGTCCACCATGCACACGTAGCGGATGTAGCTCACGTACGCCGGCTTGAGCGCTGTCTTGCCGATGCGGCCGAGCTCCTTGATGACCGGCGAGGCGAGCACGTGGGGCACGCGCACGACGCGCCGCCGCAAACGCTCAAGGACGCGGCTCAAGGGCATGGGAGGCGGCCCGGCCACGTTGAAGATTCCGCGCACGCCCGGCGCGAGCGCGAGGCGCAACGCGCGCACCGCGTCCTCCTCGTGCAGGAGCTGGATCATGGGATCGTAGCCGAGGAGCACGGGCACGGGCGCGAGGCGCAGGTAGCGCGCCATGGCGCCCGCCACGTGGCCCACGATGTGGCACGGCCGCAGGATTACGGTCTCGATGTCGGGCCGCTTCCAGAAGAAGCTCTGGGCCATCATGTCCACGTCGCGCAGGGCCGAGAGATCCGCGGCCAAAAGTGGCGCCTCCTCGGAGAGGAACTGCGGGTTCGTCGCGCTGGCGCCGTAGACGTCGGCCGACGAGAGCAGCACGAGCTTCTTCACGTGGTACGCGTCGCAATACTCGAGGAGCCGTGAGAAGCTCAAGGCCGCCGCGGCAAAGCCCTGCTCCTTGCCCTCCCCTCCCGCGGAGTGGAACGGCCCCAGGTGCACGGCCGCGCCCACGAGGCCGCGCCGGAAGATGTCGCGCGTGGCCCTGCGGCGCAGGTCGGTCATGTGGTGGGTCACGTCCGCGGGGCGCGCTGCGAAATCCCGCGGATCGAGCGCCAGGACCTCGTCCGTGCGGTGCAGGCGGCGCACGACCAGGTGCCCCAGGCGTCCGGCCGCGCCCGAGACGGCCACCGGCCCCGGGAACGCCCGTCCGGCCTCTTTGGCCGACATGGTCATCACCAGAAGATGTGGCGCCGCGCGGCCCGCTGCCTGTCGACCATGGTGCGCACGCGGCCGCGGACCTGCTCCGCCATCGCGTCCACCACGGCGTCCTCGTCGTCGGGATCGCCGGTGAACGTCATGGGCTCGCCGAACTCGAGGCGGTAGCGCACGGGCAGCGGCAGAAGCCCGGCGACGGGCACGATCATCTGGGCCCATACGGGCAGGGACGGCAGACCGATCATCCTGCCGACCCCCTTCAGGTTGTAAAGCGTGGGGTACTGCTCCTCGGCGCCCACCACCGCCACGGGCACGACCGGCGCCTTGGCCGCGAGCGCGAGCCGCACGAACCCGGAGTGGAACGGCTTGAGCTCGTAGGCCTCGTCCACGGTCTTGGTGATGGCGTCCATGCCCTCGGGGAACGCGAGCAGCACCTCGCCGCGCTCGAGCAGACGCTCCGCGTTCTCGGGCGTGCCCACGGCCACCCCTGCCCGCGACAGGTACGTGGAGACGAACGGCAGGGAAGGCACCCACTTGTCGACCATGCTGCGCGCGAGGCGCGGCGGGGTCCCCTCGAGGAGCAGGGCGGTCGTGATCATGACGCCGTCGATGGGCAGCTGGCCTCCGTGGTTCGCCACGACGATGACCGGTCCGGCGGGCACGTTTGCGAGCCCCGTGGTCTCGCAGCGGAAGTAGACCTTGTAGAGGAACGCCGCGCCGACCGCGATGCGCCGCAGCGTGGCCGGCTCCATGCCGAACGGGTCGATGCCCTCGGGACCCACGGCGGCCGAGACCGCGGCCAGGCGCTGGTCCAGATCCGAAAGCGCCTCCTCGCGGAACCTCTGCAGGGTCGAGCCGCCCCGCGCCACCAAGCGCCCGACGAATTCGAGGAGTTCCTGCACGTGCTCGAACCCTCGTCTGTGCTGTTCGTCCATGTCCGGAGGAGCCTGCCGCCGCGGTCGGGCGATGTCAAGCGAGAGGGGATGCGCGAAGGGCTCAGCCGGCGTTGGACGGGGCGGGGCTCGGGGCGATCCCGGCGGGGGACGGCGCGGGCGGCTCGGCCGCGACCGGTGCGGGCGAAAGCACAGGCGCCGCGGCCTGCAGCGCGCTCGCGGCGTTCCCGAGGGCCTGCTCCGCGTCGGAAGAGGCCTCGGCCGTGAGCTGGTCGACGATCGGCCGGCGCCTCTTGGCGCGGATGTCCTCGATCTCCGCCGCGGTCATGCCGGCCTTCCCGTAGATGGCCTGCTCGCCCGGCCGCGAATAGTCGATCCACCACGCGTTCTTCTCGCGCGTGTCCATGTGGATGAAGACCGAGTTCGGGTAAAAGCCCACGCCCGCGCCGTCGAAGCCGCGCACGAAGCCGACCAGGGTCTTGTTGGGGATGCCCTGGACGCGGAAGTCGAGCGCCTGGCCCTTGGTGTGGTAGGACCACGCTGACTTGTCCTGGGAAATCCTCTGTCCCGAGATGACCTCGACGCGGCGGCCGGGATACTTGTCGACCACCCTCTGGAGGAGCTCGACGAGGCGCGGGTGGAGCGGGAACGGAGGCTCGCCGCGCAGGGGACCGGCCATGGCCGAGAGCGCCACGATGCCCTTTTCGTAGGCCCGGCCGTTGCAGGTGCACAAGGACGCGCGGACCGTGGTGTCGTTCTGCACGCGGTACAACGTGACCTCGGGCTTGAGGCACGGCACGAGCTCCACGACCTCGGTGGCGCCGGGGATGAGGATGCGGGCGCCCGCGCGCAGGCGGCTCGGATCCTTGAGGTTGTTCGCGCGCACGATGTCGCGCACCTTCATCTTGTACGCGGCCGCGATGCGCGTCAGGCTGAACCCCTTGGGCACCTCGATGACCACGCCCTTGGGCTTCGCCGGCACGGCCTTGTCGACTCCGGGAAGCACGAGCACAAGCCCCTCGCGCACCTGATCCGCGTTCTTGATGTTGTTGGCCTTCATGAGGGTCTTCCGCGCGATGCCGTGGACGCGGGCGATGGAGGTGAGGGAGTCTCCGGAAACCACGATGTAGCGGACCGGCTCCGGCTTGGCCTTGGCCTCGGCCTTGGCTTCGGGCTTGATCTCGGGCTTGGCCCTGATCGTTTCGGCCACGGAGTTGTCCTTGACCGAATTCTCGGCAGGCCTGGACGCATGGGCGGACAGGGTGAAGGCCCACGCAGCCGTGGCGAGGAACATGGCCGTCATCCAGGTCAGGATTGGGTCGTTCTGGCGCAGTCTCATGGCGACCTCCTTGCTTCTGACACTTATATGGACTTACTTTATCCTACATGTCAAATATTATAGTCAATTGTAGGACAACGCACACATCAACACCCGAGCTGTTTCAGGGCAAGAGAATGTCCAGGAGCACGGAGACGAGGGAGAAGGGACGGGCCGCATGGCTCGGCATCGAGCACGACCAGCCCGAGGCCGTGGACCCGGGTCCGACGTCCGGGGCGTCGATCCCGGCGTCCGGGGGTTGGGGCAGGACCGACGCGAAGTACAAAGTCGCGTCCACGATCACGGTCGAAGCCTCGGTCTCGGACGAGAGCAGGACGAAGAGCTCCTCGCCGGGCGCGAGCGGGAGCTCGCCGATGACCGGAAAGTCCACGCTCTTGGGCGCATGGGTCCACGTGCGGTCTGCCTCGACCGCAAAGGCCGGGACGGAGTTGTCGTCCTTGAGCTGGTCGTGGGGCGTCCACGTGACCTTCACCGGCGCGCCGCGCGAGACATGCACCGCGTATCCGGGTTCCTCCCCGGACGAGGAGCGCCACGCGAAGGTCATGTGCATGGAGGCCGCGCCGGCCGGCACCGTGACGCGCCACTGAAGGCCGAACGGGTAGTCGTTGCCGCCCGTGCGTTTGCGGCCGTAGCCGTACACCCGGCTCGTCTCTCCCTCGGACATGGGCACGAAGCGGTCGAGGCACGCCGGATCGCGCAGCCCGCGCGCAACGGCCGCCTCCTCGATGATCGAGGCCGCCTCTGGCCCCACGCCGGCCGCGCCCTCGCCCGCCATATCGGCCGCCGATTGCTCGAGCGTGCCGACGAAATCGGCGAAGGTGGCCTCGGTCGGAATGAACGGCAGGCTGCGGTACACCACGTTGTTCCACGCCTGCGCGCCGATGCGCTCGCGCACGTCCCACCCGAACGCGGACACGATGACGGCCTCCATGTGCCCCTCGGACTTCACCCACTCGGGGCACGTGGACCGGTTGTCCGCGGTGCGGCTCAACACCACGTAGCTGTTCATGACCGGATCGCCGGCGAACGTCTCGGCCCAGATGTCCGCGAGCCCCTCTTCGAGCCCGGCCCCGGACATGTCGATGCCGTGCTCGTCGCGCACGAGCGACACATGGGACCACAGGGAGTGGTTGATGGCGTGGCCATATTCGTGGAACGCCACGTCCGAGTCGTAGGCGAAGTCGACGGTGTCCTCACCGAACACGATGAAGGGAGGAATCTCCTTGCTGCCCGAGTAGAACGCGGCGTTGTACCAGGCGAGGCCCACCCTGACCTCGATCCAGGTGTGGCCGTCGAACAGGCCGTTCCAGCCGAAGGTCTCGCGCATCCAGCGGGAGACGCGCGTGACGTTGTGGTAGGCGTTCACCTCGGCGAACGGGTCGTCGAAGGTGTAGGGCTCGAGGTCCGGCTCGTAGAAGAAGCGGCCCTGACTGTCCCGCTGCGCCGTGGGTTTGCGGTCGTCGCACGTCTTGGTGTCGAAGCAGCGTTCGACCCGGGCGTAAGCGCCGAAGAGCTTGTCGCCGGGCGGATCGAGGTCGGTCAGCTCCTCGTCCGCCGTGAGCGGCGTGGTCGCCGGATTCTCGGGGAAGACCCTTCCGATAGCGGTGTCCGGGTGAAGCAGCGGCTCGGCATGGAGCACGACCATGTTGCGCGCCGACAGGTAGAGCAGCATGGGCTCCCCATCCGGTTGCGATCTCGCGACCACGCGCACGATCCACGCCGCGCCCACCGCGCGACCTGACCATATCGCCGGGCCCCAGTATTCATCCACGCTCCACCCTCGCGCCGAAGCCCACGCGCGAACCTGCGCTTCGCTCGGGAAAGCGGGGAGAGAGCCCAGGTCCGACAGATCGGGAAGATCCCACAGGACGCGTCCGACACGTCCGAAAGGTCCGACCTGTCCGACCACTCGGCGATCGGCCACCGGCACTCCGTCGTAGAAGAGCTCGCGCGACACGATGTGCTGGCCGAGATGCGTGCGCTCCACGGCCGGCCCGAGGCGCAGCTCCCCTGCAACGAGCGGGCACGACGCACATAGGGCGACAACGGCGAGAAGCAGGGTGCCAGCGTGTCTCACGGGGAAAGCGTAGCACATGGCTCACGCAGGCGCAGCGCGCCTTCGGTCGAGCCCCACGACGTACACCTCGTAGCTCTCGGAACGTACGGACCGCGGGCGCAGGATGCGCACGGTCGAAAAGAGCCGTGCCACGCGCTCGCGGGCCGCGGCGAAGTCCTCGCCTTGGAAGATCTTGCCCGCGAAGCGGCCGCCGGGCCGGCACAGGAGCTCGGCGAGGTCGAGGGCGCGCGAGAACAGGGCGTACGAGCGCGACTGGTCCACGAAGCGGTGACCCATGGTGCTCGGGGCCATGTCCGAGATGACCGCGTCGAATCCCGGGCCGCCGCAGCGCTCGCGCAGGGCCTCGGCGTCGATGGACATGACGTCGGCCTCCATTGCGACCACGTGCGAGGGCAGCGCGACGGCGATGGCCGAGAGGTCCACGGCCACCACGAGGCCCTGGGGACCGACCTGCGTCGCGGCGTAGAGCGTCCATGACCCCGGCGCCGCGCCGAGATCGAGGACACGATCCCCGCGGCGCACGAGACGAACCCTGCGGTTCATCTCCTCAAGCTTGTAGACCGACCGTGCGGGGAAGTTTTCGCGCTTGGCGCGCTTGGCGAAGTGATCTTGCTTGCGGCGGCCCGAGGCCACGGCCGCGCGCTCAGCGCTTCTTGGTGGCCGGGCGCAGGGCGAGGACGGTGTTGCGGGAGCCCGGCACCGGGCCCTTGACGAAGACCATGTTGTCGGCCTCGAACACGCGGATGATCTCCACGTTCTGTACGGTCACGCGCTCGTCGCCCATGTGGCCGGGCATCTTGCGGCCCTTCATGACGCGGCCGGGCGTCATGTTCGTGCCGAGCGAGCCGCCGTGGCGGAAGTACTCGTGCACACCGTGGGTGTCGTTCCCACCGTGAAAGCCGTGGCGCTTGAACACGCCCGCGAACCCGCGGCCCTTGCTGTCGCCGGTCACGTCCACGATGTCGCCGATCTTGAAAAGCCCGGCGCCGAGCACCTGTCCGACCGCAAGCCCGTCGGCCACGTCCGCGGGAATCCGGAATTCCTTGAGGACGCGCTTTGGCTTGGTACCCGCCTTGGCCGTATGACCGGTCTCGGCCCTGTTGGCCCGACGCTCCGGCTTGTCGATGAACCCGAGCTGGACCGCCGTGTAGCCGTCCCGCTCCATGGTCCGCTTCTGGACGACCACGCACGGGCCCACCTCGATGGCGGTGACACCGACCAGCCTGCCGTCCGGATTGAAAACCTGGGTCATTCCCAGCTTCTTGCCGAGTACTCCGAGTGCCGCCTTCATCTCAACTCTCCCGCCGGCTGAAGCGTCTTGCGCGCCGGCCCTCGAACGAGGGCAGGAGTCTCACGTTTTTCCCTCGCAGTGTCAACGCCTTTTACGGTTCGCTGGCGCGCCCGGTCCTGTCCTCGACCACCGCCGCGGCGAGGACCGCGAGCAGGGGAAGAAGGCTCCGCGCGTCCGTTGCTCCCGCCGCGGAGCAGCTGCACAACGGCCCCCCGAACAGGCCCGCGGCTCCCTGCCCCGCCTCCGCGTCCGCGCCTGCGTCGACAGGCGCGTCCGTGCCGCTGCCCGTGTCGGATCCAGTGTCCGTGTCCGAGCCCGTATCCACCCCGGTGTCGGATCCGGTCCCGGTGTCCGTATCGGGCCCGGCGTCCGTCCCATGGCCGTCGTCGTCCGGATTGTTCGGATCGGTCTCTCCCAGCCACGGCTCATACACGCCGTTGTGGTTGGCGTCCTCCGCGCCGTCGGGCACGCCGCCGCCATCCGTGTCGGCCTTGACGGGGTTGGTGCGCGTGGCCGGATCCAGATCGGCGATGAAATGACCCTTGCCGAGGTCAGTGTCCTTGTCGGGTTTCGCGTATCCCAGCTCGAGCCCGTCGGGCAGGCCGTCGTCGTCGCTGTCGTAGTCGAGCGCGTTGATGAGGCCGTCGCCGTCCGAGTCCTCGTTCCAGAGGTACTCGAGCCCGTCCGGCACGCCGTCGTCGTCGGTGTCGGCGTCGTTCGGATCGAGCCCCCACGCGACCTCGACATCGTCGGCGAGCCCGTCGCCGTCCGTGTCGACGGGCAGTTCCGCGTGGGCCCCGGCCGCGGCGAGAGCGAGCGCGAGCGAGGCGAGAACCGGGCTCTTGGTCATGGCTTGCCCTCCACGGCCACGAACTCCACGCGCTCGTTGCGCTTGGCCGCGTCCTTCTCGTCGGGCCGTGCGAGCGGCTCCTGATCGCCAATGCCCACGGCCACGAGGCGATCCGGCACCACGCCGGCCGCCACGAGGAAGTGCAGGATGGCCACGGCCCGCTCCTCGGACAGGACCTGATCGTCGCCCGCCCGGCCGAGCCCGGACGTGTGCACCCTGATGCGCACTTCCCTCCACGACGGCTTGGCCACAATCACGGACGCGACCTCCTCGAGAGCGGCGAACGATGACTCGGCGAGCCGGGCGGTCCTGGGCTCGAACCGGATCGGTTTCTTGGGCGTCATCGTGTCGCCGTCCACGGCCAGCAGCTCCGGGCAACCGTCCTGGTCGTCGACGCCGTTCGGCGACTCGGGGACGTTCGGGCACTTGTCGTCCACGTCGAGCACGCCGTCCTCGTCATTGTCCGGATCCGGGCAGCCGTCCGTGTCGTCGAAACCATCCTTGTCCTCGGCTTCGTTCGGACAATTGTCCTTCCGATCGGATATCCCGTCGCCGTCCCTGTCGCTTTCGGGACAGCCGTCGTCGTCCTCCATGCCGTCCTTGTCCTCCGCCACGGTCGGGCATCTGTCGAGCCGATCGGGGATGCCGTCGCCGTCGTTGTCGAGATCCGGGCAGCCGTCTTCGTCGTCGAACTTGTCATAGTCCTCCGGAGAGTCTGGGCAGAAGTCCTCCGCGTCCGGCACGCCGTCCCCGTCCCGATCGGGCGGCGGCGGGGCTTGGGTCCGCGGACCTTCGTCCGGGGAGGCGAGCGCCCCGGCCACGAACCCGATGCCCGCCACGATGCGGAAGTCCGGGGCGCCCACGCCCGGCGACACGCCGGCGCCGAAGGCCAGGCCCAGCACGAGCCCCACGTCGAAGCGGTACCTCACGCCGCCGAGGATCGTGGCGGGCGTGGACGCGCGCGAGAACGCGTCCGCGGTCTGCGTGCGCATGGAGACTTCCGCGAGCAGGCGAAACTTGCCCGGGACGTCGGACAGCTGGTACTCGCCGCCGAGCGCGAGGAGCAGCTCCGGACCGCGCACGAGCCCGTAGCGCGTCTTCTCGTCGCGCACGAGGAACCCGCCGTCGAGCGCGAGCCCGAACCTGCCGAGCGCGGCGTCGACGACGAGACGCGGCTCCGCCGTGGCCTGACCGTTGCCGGTGAAGGTCTTGGGATCGCCCGTGGGAATGCCGATCGGGATGAGAAGCGCAAGCCCCACGCTGCGGCCGCCGCCGAGATCGAACCGGTACGCTCCCTTGGGCACGAGCCGCATGTCGCCCAAGCCCCCCGAGCTCTTGGGCCGCCCCTTGTCGAGGTAGGCCGGGAGCTGCACGCCCAATTGCGCGTAGTCGAAGAATCCGAGCGCGGCCGCGATGTGGGCCACGAACAGCCGCGATGAAACCTGGGCCGCCTCGTGGTAGCTCCCGCCGTTCTTCCGCTGCATGGTGAGCGGATTCTGGTCGAACTGCATGGCCGCGTCGACCGACGGCTCCCACGCCCCGAGCACGGCCGCGCGCTCCATGCCGATGCCGTCTGCCGATGTGGAGGGCATGCGGAACGTGTCGAGCTCGAACCACCCTTGGAGGTCCGCTGGATTCTGCTCCTGCGCGAATGCGGGGCTCGATCCGAGGCCGATCCACAGCGCCGCCGCATATGCCGCCAGCCGAAAAGCCTTCACGTCGTGGTTCTCCATCCCGGCACGGAGCGTTCCTGTCCAAACCCGGTCATCTTTACACGCTCAGGGTATATCGACGCAGCGGCAAACGGAAATTTTTGATCCGCGACGGGATTCGTCGTACGAGGAGGACGGCCGGACATCGTCCTGCCGCGAGGTGCGATCGCAACCGCAAGAACCGGAGGATTTCCCATGGCAGATCTCGTTCCCTGGCACGGCGGGCTCGACAGCCCCGTGGATCGCTTCGTTCCCGAGGCCGAGGAGGCCGGGTTCAAGGCCAAGCTCACGTCTTCCCCCAAGATCGTGGTCACCGAGGCCGATCGCTCGACCGTGGAGCGCATCGCGGACGGCGTGCTCGGTCCCCTCGCCGGATTCATGGCGCAGGAGGTCTACAACAACGTCCTCGATACCATGACCATCGAGTCGCGCGGCAAGCGCTACGCCTGGGGGATCCCGCTCGCGCTGCCCGTGACCGAGGCCGAGAAGGCCAGGCTGGCCGCGGGTTCGCGCGCAACCCTCGTCGACGAAAAGGGGGCCCTGCTCGGGGAGATCGCGGTGTCCTCGATCTTCGCCTGGGACAAGGATCGTTACAACGCCAAGGTGTACGGCACGACGCGCCGCGACCACCCGGGTGCGCGCATCGCGAACGACGATCCCCGCGGCACGCTCGTGGGCGGCGACATCCGCGTCCTCAAGCGCCCGCCGAACCCGCACTTCGGCAAGTACGTGCTTTCCCCGACCGAGACGCGCAGGCGCATCGCGACAAGAGGCTGGAAACGAGTGGTCGCGTTCCAGACGCGCAACCCCCTGCACCGCGCCCACGAGTACGCGCTCGTCTACGCCATCGAGAAGCTCACGCGCGAGGGCCACTTCGCGGGCGTCGTCCTGAACCCCCTCGTGGGCGAAACCAAGGGCGACGACGTGGACGCCGTCACGCGCGTGCGCACCTACGAACGGCTGCGCGACATGCGCCTGCTCGGACAGGGTGACAAGGACGAGGTCCTGTGGAAGGGCAAGGGCTACGATCTCAACGACCAGTTCGAGCTGTGGGCGCTCGACATCAAGATGTTCTACGGTGGGCCTCGCGAGGCCGTCATGCACGCCATCTACCGCCAGAACTTCGGCTTTTCGGACATCGTGATCGGCCGCAAGCACGCGGATGCTCCGTACGACGACGGCACGCCGATCTGGGGCGACTTCGACGCGCAGGAGATCTTCGACAGGCTGCCGGGAGAGCTCCACATCAAGCCGCTCAAGGTGGGCTTCGCAGCGTACTACGAGTCCATGGGGCGCGTGGATCTCATGGACAGCCACCCGGACGAGAAGCCGCTCTTCATCTCCGGCAAGCAGGTTCGCTCCGATCTCGTGTCCGGGCGCAAGCCCGACGCGCGCGTGCTACGCCCCGAGATCGCCGAGCTCCTCATCGAGAAGATGGCCACGAAATAGCAACCAGCATCCCATCCCAAGGTCACGGATCGGGGCGAAAGCATTGGGAAAGCGTGCGACGGGGAGTGAGCGCCGCGGTCTGCGACCGAGCCCACCGGGCCGGACAGCGCCGAGACAACGGGCGCCGGACGCTCCT